>NZ_JBHRWK010000082.1:0-27254 GCF_042647925.1 Amycolatopsis speibonae | reverse complement strand
TTTCGGCGAGGATCGCGTTCTGCTCGGCATCCAACTGACGCTTGAGGACTTCCAACTCTTGCTTGCGGGCATGCAACATCGCCGTATCGACACGCCACCACTCGATGTGCGTTGTCTGGGATGTGCTGTCGATGGCCACGAGATCAACATTACCCGCAGTCGAACAGATGTTCTATCACACGTTTAGGTGGTCTCGGGCTCAAATGGTCAGTGCGCGCCCTGAGATAATGATCGTTCTGGGTAGCGAAACACCCCTTCGCTACCCAGAACGATCATTATCCCCAGCCGGTGCACTGGCCATCTAAGCTCAAGGGCACCCTGAGCGTGCTATTCCATTCGATAGAGGGCGCAAAGCGAATAGATAGCCGTGAGTGGCGCGGCGGCCCGAATCGCACGCCCACGCCGACCGGCAGCCAGCGAGCTCGACAGGGGCGCCGAGACAAGGTCTGTCAGAACCACGCCCCAGCGCCCCACCCGCCCGCTAAGCCCTAAAGCACAAGGTGCCCCACTGGAACCCCGCCCCGATCGCCGACACGACGAAGACGTCGCCCGGCCGCACCGAACCCTCCGAGAAACCCTTGTGCAGCACGGTGAAAACACCTGCCGAACCGGTGTTGCCGAGCCTGTCGACGGTGATCGGCGCACGGTCACGCGGCACGCCGAGTTTGTCCATCGCCGCCTGCACGATGTTCAGATTGGCCTGGTGCAAAAAGAAATGGTGCACCTCGTCCACCGTCAGCCCGGCCTGGGCGGTGGCGTTCAGGACGCTGTCCGGCAGGCATCGGGTGGCGGTGTCCCAGACGGTCCGGCCGTTCATCTTGAGGTAGTGCCGCCGGTCCGCGAACGTCGTCGCCCCGGCGGGCTGCCGCGAGCCGCCTGCCGGGATCTCGACGTCGTAGGACAGTTCGGCGCCGAAGTCCCAGCCGAGGAGTCCGGCGCCCGGTGCCGTCGTCCCGGTCAGGACGGCGGCACCGGCGGCGTCGCCGAAGAAGACCCGGGTGGTGCGGTCTTCCGGATCGGTCACGCGGGACGCGCTGTCGGCCGCGATCACCAGGACCCGTTTCGCCGCACCGGTCCGCACCAGCAAGGAGCCGAGGAACAACGCCTGGACGCCGTTCGCGCAAGCGGCTTGCGTGATGTCGAAGGTGAGTGCCCCGAAAGCGCCGAGCGCTTCCTTGACGATCAGTGCCGTCGACGGCAGCGGCTGGTCGTAGGTGTAGGTCGCGACGATGATCGCGTCGACGTCCCTCGCGGTGCATCCCGCCGCCGCGAGCGCGGGCCGGGCGGCGGCCACGCACATGTCCGAAGTGGCGAGATCCGGGGCGAGCCAACGGCGTTCCCTGATCCCGGTGCGGTGGACGATCCACTCGTCGGAGGTGTCGAGCGTTTCGGCGAGCCGCCGGTTGGTGACGATGTCCGGTGGCAGGTGGACGCCGGTGCCGGCGATCCGCACGGGCAGCGCGGTCACGTGACCGCGCTCCGTTCCGGGCTGAGCTGGCGGTCGAGGTCGGTGTAGAACCGGCCCGACGTGCATGGCAGGCCGAGCAGGATCCGCCGCGCGGCCTCACCGCAGAGCGCGCCGCCCAGCGCGACCCCGGAGGCCAGTTGCGGCCAGCTGCTCAGGGTGCGGCCGAGTTCGCCGAACGAGGCGGCCAGTTCCGGGCTGATCCGGTCGGCGTCGACCATGGCCAGGATCAGCTCGGCCTTCTCCTGGTGCCCGAGGTCGGCGACGTCCACGGACTTGATGTCGCCGAGCAGTCCGTGCAGCAACGGCCGGTCCGGTTCGAGGTCGAAGCGTTCGACGTCGAGCATGCCGCGGTCGTTGCAGTCCATGACGACCGGGACGCGCAGGTCACGCGCGTATTCGCGGGCCGCGACCTTGACCCATGGGGTGTCGCACTCCTCGATCAGGAGATCGAGCGGGCCCAGCCCGCCGGTGAAGAACGCCTCGATGTTGTCCTCGGTCAGGCCGTCGCGGTGGATCTCGATGTCGAGGTACGGGTCGATCTCGAACATCTGGCGCGCGGACAGGACCGCTTTGTTGACACCGAGTTCGTGCACGCCCGCGCGCAGCCGGTTCAGGTTCGACAGGCTGAAGTCGTCGAAGTCCGCCAGTTTGTAGGCGCCGCCGATGCCTTCGAGCGCGAACGTGAGCGCCGCGCTGTTGCCGACCGAAAGACCGATGACGCCGATCCGCTTCCCGAGCAGGCGGCGCTGTTCGGGGCGGTCGACCTTGCCGCGGTTGCGATCCGTGCGCACGAGCCGGAACTCGTCGCGCGGCAGGACGTGCACGAGCCGCCGCGACCACGGGTACCAGACCCAGGTGCCGTACTCCCAGAGCGCCAGTCCGGCGAGCTGTTCCCGTTTCCTGGTCTCGATTTCGGTCTCGTCCCGGCAGGACGGGTCGCGGCTGCGGACCAGTTCGGCCAACTGCTCGTCGATGGTGTCGTGGACTTCGCGGACGTCGCCGTAGGCCAGCAACGCAGTCAGGGATTGGAAATCCATCGCGTTGAGGGGCGCGAGCAGGGTCGGCCGCCACTGGTCGCGATCGGGTCCGGGGACGGCGGCGAGCGTGTCGGGCGCGGGCCTGCTCGACGACGTCCCGAAGGTGAGCGGGGACGGTGTGGAAGCGGCGACCCTGGGGAATTCGTCCCGGAGCCGCGTGACGAGATCGTGGTGCCGCCCGGCGCCGTCGGCGACGCGGTGGAACATGATCACGACGTCTTCGGTGTACTGCTCGACATAGCGGCGGGTGCCCGGCATGGCACGGAAACCGAACTGCTCGTGGAACCGGTCCTGGCCGTCCTTCGTGCCCGAAGTGCCGATCATGGCCTGGGCGCCGAGGTGGTGCGCTGCGCCGATCGCGAGTGCGTTGAGGTACTGCCCGAGCCCGAGTTTCCGGGACCGGTGCTCGACGACGAGCCTGCTGTGCTCGAAGACCTGACCCGGCTCGAAGCCTTGTGCGGCAAGCACTTCCTCGTACCGCTCGGTGCCGAGGTAGGTCCGCGACTGGAAGCCGTCGCCGGTGGCCGGGGTGGAGAGCCGGATGTAGCCGAGCGGCGGGCCGTCCGGATGCTGCCGCGCGATGAAGTGCCAGGCCCCGAAGTCGAGGTCCTGGTCGTCGGCGTGCGAACCGTCCGCCCGGCGAAAGGCCGGACGGCGGCCGCGGTCGAACAGGATCCGTGCGCGGAGTTCGCGGACGGAATCAAGCAGGCAGGTGTCGGCCCCGTGGAACGCGGTCACGCTCCACGGATGGCTGAGATCCGTCAAGTGATGCCTTTTCTGAGGAAAGTGCCGGAAGCCGGCGCGATATTCGTGGGGATGGCTCGAAAATTCGGAGGAATTCGAACCGCGCCGGACTGTAGCAGCGAGGCAACCGAGCGTCAGCGGATGCGTGCGGTGGCAAGCGATCCGTACGAGCGAGTGCGGCAATCGTTTACCGCCACGGCGGTCGACAATGCGTCACGGTGAGAGCATCGGATTTGATGAAGCCCGCCGGAATTCCCACCCGATGGTGTGCCGGGCTGTTTCTCAGTGAAAGCGACCTGTTCCACGGTGTGTGGTGGAGGTCACAGCTTCATGATCACCAGGTGGGATGCGCGGAGACTCCGCCGTCCACGATCAGGTTGTGTCCGGTGATCCACGACGCGAGCGGCGAGGCGAGGAACAGGCAGGCGTTCGCGACGTCTTCAGGGGTGCCGAGCCTGCCGAGGGGCGCGGACTGCTCCCAGCGGTGGACGCCCTCGGGCCAGGCGTCGCCGAGTCCGGGGCGGTCGATCAGGCCGGGGGAGACGGCGTTCACGCGGAGGCCTCGCGGCCCGTATTCGAGCGCGGCGGCGCGGGCATGCATGACCAGCGCGGCCTTCGCGCTGCTGTAGTGCGCGTGCCCCGGTGCGGGCCGGTCCGCCTCGATCGAGGCGATGTGGATGACGGTGCCGCCGCTCATCACCTCGGCCGCGGCCTGCGTGCACGAGAACGCGCTGGTGAGGTTCGCGTCGAGGACGGCGCGCCAGCTTTCCGCCGACATTCCCGCCAGTGGCTCGACAGACTGCACGCCGGCGCTGTTGACCAGGGTGTCCAGCCGTCCGGTCCAGGCCGCGGCGGCGGCCACGAGCCGATGGCATTCGCCGTCGTCGGTGAGGTCGGCGGTGAACGCGGCGGCGGTCCCGCCTGCCGCCTCGATACGTTCGACGACGGCGAGCGCCGAGGCTTCGGCACCGTGGTAGTGCACGGCGACAGCGCTGCCCGTCTCGGCCAAACGCAGGGCGATACCCCGGCCGATGCCGCCGCTGGCCCCGGTGACGAGGGTGGTGGTGCCGCTCAGGTCCAGCATGGGGGTCCTTTCAGTCGGCGTGGGCCCGTTTCCGCAGCGCGAGGACGCCCGACACGACCAAGAAGAGCAGGCCCGCGAGGACGTAGCAGTTTCCCAGCCACTGCTGGGCGGCCGTCCAGGTCTGGCCCGGCCGGTCGAAGGCGGGGAAGTACCGGAAAGGTGCCGCGACGAAGACCGTGGCGACGACCCCGGTGGCGGCCAGCGAGGCCACAGCTCGCCCGCGGTCCTGGCGATGGAGCACCGCGCAGGCGGCGGTGGTGAACAGCGCCGGGGCGATCCACACCCAGTGATGCGACCACGACGTCGGCGAGATGAGCAGGGCGAACGTCGCGTTCAGCAGCAGCGCCGGCACCGGCGCCGAGCGGTACATGGTCAAGGTGACCAGCACCAGCAGAACGCCGGTGAGGACGAGCCACAGTGGCTTGGCCGCGGCGGAGTCGACGCCAAGCCGCGCGAACACGGCCTGCAGGGTCTGGTTGGTGTGGAACGAGGTGCCGCTGATCCCCGAGGCTCCGGCGAGCCCGCCGAACCAGTAGCGCGCGGAGGCCTCGGGGGCGACGGCGAACGCGACGGCCGAGGCGGCCACGAACGTGCCCAACGCGGTCAGCGCGCCACGGAAGTCCTTGCGCACCAAGAAGAACAACAGGAACGCCATCGGTGTCAGCTTGACGGCGGCGGCGATCCCGACGCCGATGCCCCGGTAGCGGCCCCGCGCCAGCAGGCAGTCGGCCGCGACGAGGCCCATCAGCGGCAGGTTGATCTGGCCGAAGCCGAGCGTCTGGCGGACCGGTTCGAGGAAGAGCGCCGGGGTGATCGCCAGCGACGCGACGAGCAGCGCCCTCCGCCGGTCCCCGGACGGCCACAGCGTGCGGGTGATCGCGTAGAAGGTGATCCCCAGCGCGGCCAGGCCGAGCGCGAACAACAGCAGTACCGAGCCCGTCCACGGCACCAGCGCCAGCGGGGTGAGCACCAGCGCGGCGAACGGCGGGTAGATGAACAGCAGGGGGATGCCCGCTTCGGAAAGCGGCAAGGCGCCGTAGAGGTCGCCGCCGGCCCACAGGGTGTCGACGCCGAAGCGGTAGATCTCGAGGTCGCTGTGGGAAGCGCCCGTCGTCGCCCAGGCCACGGCACACGCCAGCACCAGGGCGGCGAACGCGCCGGCCGACCACCGGGCCCGGCCGCGCGACGTGGCTGGAGACATCGCGTGGTGACCCTTCGGACGTGCGTCGATGATCACGACTGTACCGGGGAGGGTGGCGGGTCCCGCCGTGACCCAGCGCGGAAAGCGACTTCCGTCGGAAGCGATCGCCGCACATATTGGTCTAGACTTTTCCTTTCCCAGTGTGGTGAAGGGGACCGGTCCATGCGCGGAACTACGGTGTTGCCCAGGACGCCTTGCCTGAAACCGAAGGCAGGGGAATTGCCCTTGCATCGGCTGGAGGTCCGCGCGCCGGACGCCCTGCCGTTCACGGTCGGTACCTTCGACACGATCGGGCCGATGTCGCGGGCGGCTTTCCCGCACCGGCACACTTTCTACGAAATCGTTCACGTCACCGGCGGTACCGGTGACCACGTCATCGATTTCACGCGCTGGGAATTGGGGCCGCCACAACTCGCGGTCATAACCCCGGGGCAGGTGCATCATTGGGATGCCCGCGATCTCAGCGGATTCGTCGTGTTGTTCACCGACGACTTCCTGCTCGAACATCCGGCGGATCGCGAAACCCTGCGACGGCTGAGTCAGCAGCCCTGGCGGCTCGACGAGCGCGCGGCCGAGGAGACGGCGCGGCTGGTCGCCGAACTCGACGAGGAATTCCGTTGTGGCGGGCAGGGGACCGATTCGGTGCTGCGGGCCCTGATGCACGTGCTGATCGTCCGGGCGGGGCGGCTTCCCGGACTGGCCGATCCACGCCCGCCCGCCAGGGCGCAGGCGGTGGGCACGGAATTCGCCCGGCTGCTCGGCAGACCCGATCTCGGACTTTGGTCGGTCGGCGCGCTCGCGGAACGTATCGGCGTCACGCCGGGATATCTGACCGACGCGGTGAAAACGGCGACCGGGCGGACGGCGGCACAACTGATGCGCGAGGCCAGGACACGGGAGGCGAAACGGTTCCTGCTCGGCACGGATCTCACCGTCCGTCAGGTCGCCAGCCGGGTCGGATTCGCGGATCCCGCCTATTTCTGCCGGTTCTTCCGACGGGAAACGGGGTTGAGCCCCGGTGATTATCGCCGGACCGGAGACGCGGCCCCCGAGATTCACCACGACTGACCATCGCAGTCCATCGTCCGCAGCTGATCTTCTCCATACCGTCGAGGGTGATTCCCGAAGCCCCCACGAGGAGCAGGTCATGGACGAAGATAACAAGCTCAGCCGAAAGACTGTGCTGAAGGCCGCGCTCGCCGCGGGTGTCGTCGCCCCGGTCGCGCTGGTCGGCGGCCCCGCTCTCGCGCGCACCACCGTCGCGAGCGGCAAGACGCCCGAGCTGACCCCGGAATGTCACGACGGAGACGCCCCGACCATCGCGCAGACCGAAGGTCCTTATTTCAAGCCGAACTCTCCGGAGCGGACGTCGCTCGTCACCCCGGGCACGCAGGGCACGAGGCTCACCGTCTCCGGCTTCGTCTTCGGTCTCGCGTGCCAGCCGATCGCCCGGGCGCTGCTGGACTTCTGGCAGGCCGACGTCAATGGCAACTACGACAACTCGGGGTACACCTTCCGCGGTCACCAGTACACCGACGACCAGGGCAGGTTCTCGCTGAGCACGATCGTGCCCGGCCTGTACCCCGGCCGCACGCGGCACATCCACGTCAAGGTCCAGGCGCCCGGCAAGCCGATCCTGACCACGCAGCTCTACTTCCCCAACGAGCCGCGCAACAACACCGACACGATCTTCGACCCGCGGCTGCTGATGACCGTGCGGGACGCGGGCACGGCCAAGGAGGCCGCGTTCGACTTCGTGCTCAACGTGCGGCAGACGCCGACGTCGACCTCGAACCCGACCACCTCGAACCCGACCACCTCCAACCCGCCCACTTCGACCTCCAACCCGCCTGGCGGGACGACCTGGGCGGCGGGAACCGGCTATTCCGCGGGCGTCCGGGTCACCTACAGCGGCCGCGGCTATGTGTGCTTGCAGGCGCACACGGCTCAGCCCGGCTGGGAGCCGCCGAACACGCCCGCGTTGTGGCGCGCGGAGTGACGAGCAGCCGCTGCGGAGGGAGATAAACGCGGGTGGACTCCCGCCGCCGGGACCCACACTCCGGCGGCGGGGTCCACCCGCCTTCTCGTCTTGGGGTGGGGTTTTCCCCACCCCAAGTAGGAGCTTTGCTGCAGCGCGCCGACACCTCTCCTCGGACGATGATCGTCTTCGACATCGGAACGAAGGGGTGAACGGGTATGACGAAGAACCGGAAGCGCTGGGGAAGACGGGGTTTGGTGGTCGCCGCGGTGGTGGCGACGGGAGCGATGCTCGCGCCCGCGGCGAACGCGGCGGAGCAGGCCACGTCCTGGCGGGACCCGGTCCGGTCGCTGGACCTCGCGGCGCATCCGCTGCGGTCGACCGAACCCGGCCGGAACACCGCCGACCTGCGGGCCTTGGGCGCGATGATCGGCGGCGCGAAGGTGGTCGGTCTCGGTGAGGCCACGCACGGCTCGCACGAGTTCTTCGCCATGAAGGAGCGGGTGTTCCGATATCTCGTCGAGGAGAAGGGGTTCCGGGCGTTCGCGCTGGAGGCGAGCTGGTCGGCGGGTATGGAGATCGACGACTACGTCCAGACCGGCCGAGGTGACGCCCGCGAGATCCTGAAGCGGACGGTGGCCGGTTCCCCGTGGGACCGCGAGGAGTTCGTCAGCCTGATCCGGTGGATGCGCGACTACAACCGTGCCCACCCCGGCCGCACCGTGCACTTCGTCGGTGACGACCTCGGCGGGCCTTCGATCAACGACGCGTTCTTCGCCAGGATCACCGACTACGTGCGGCAGCATCATCCGGCGGCGCTGCCCCGGCTGAACCAGCTCTACACCGGTCTTCGCCCGATCGACGACCATCTCGCCTACCTCCGCAAACCGCTCGACGAACGGAAGCGGCTCGCCACCCAGGCGGAGCAGGCCTTCGAACTGGTCAAGGGGCTCACCGGCGCGGACGCCTACGGCTGGACCGAGCAGCACGCCCGGTTCGTCGCGCAGACCGCCCGCTTCCTCAGCGTCGACCTCTCGGATCCGAAGTCGCTGCCCGGCTTCCAGATCCTGCGGGACCAGGCGATGGCGCAGAACGTCGCCTGGTGGCAGCGGCGGACCGGGCACAAGGTCCTGCTCTCCGCGCACAACACCCACGTCGCCTACATCCCGGACAACCCGGCGATGTACCCGAAGACGCAGGGTGCCTTCCTTCGCGAGACGCTGGGCCGCGACTACCTGCCGATCGGCTTCAGCTTCGACCGGGGTTCCTTCCTGTCCAAGGACATCGCGATCGGCGGTGATTGGAAGTCGTTCTCCGTCCCGGCCGCGCCGCCCGGGTCGAACGAGCACACTCTCGACAAGGTTCGTTTCGAGGACTTCTACCTCGACTTCCGCACCGCGCCGCCCGCCGCGCGCGCCTGGCTGGACGCCGCCCGGCCCACCCGGACCATCGGCACGCTGTTCCCGGTCGACCCTGTGGCCATCTCTCTTGGGCGTTCCTACGACGCGGTCATCCACCTGCACGAGGTCCGCCAGTCCGATCTGAGAAGGTAGTGACGCTGCGCCCGTTTAGGGGTTTTTAACCTGGTTTGCCTGGCGTGCCGCGGCGATTCTCGGTAGTAGTCGAAGTGTCCGCTTTCGCGGCACCCCAGTTCCAGTACCCAGCGGAGGAAATCTCTGATGTTCAAACGGATGCTCAGCGCCTTCGGGGTCGGCGGCCCGTCCGTCGACACCGTGCTCGACTCGCCGCACGCCTTGCCCGGCGAGGTGATCACCGGCCAGGTCCGCATCCAGGGCGGTTCGAGCGACGCCCAGATCGAGGAGATCCTGCTTTCGCTGGTGACCAGGGTCGAGGTCGAGCGAGGCGACCACGAGCGCGCCGGGACCGCGGAGTTCCTGCGGGTCAGCGCGGGCCGCAAGGTGAAGGTGACGGCGGGGCAATTGACCACGGTGCCGTTCCAGATCGCTTTGCCGTGGGAGACGCCGATCAGCGCGGTCGGCGGCCGTGAGCTGCCGGGCATGGTCGTCGGCGTGCGGACCGAACTCGTCATCGCCGGCGCGCCGGACAAGGGCGACCTCGACCCGCTGCTGGTCGGGCCGCTCCAGGCGCAGGACCGGGTGCTGGAGGCCTTCGGCGAGCTGGGCTTCTCCTTCCGCAGCGCCGACGTCGAAGCCGGGCAGCTGCACGGTGTCCGGCAGGAACTCGGGTTCTTCCAGGAGATCGAGTTCTTCCCGCCCTCGCGCTACGCCGGTCGCGTCAACCAGGTGGAGCTGACCTTCGTCGCGAGCCCGGGTGAGCTGGTAGTGGTGCTGGAGGCCGACAAACGCGGCGGCATGTTCCGCTCCGGCGGCGACTCCTTCGGCCGCTTCCACGTCTCGCACGAGGAGGCCTTGCGTACCGACTGGACCGCGGCCATCGACGGCTGGCTGGCCAACGTCGCCGAATCCGGCGGCGGGCACGCCATGTTCGGCGGGCACCAGGGGCACCAGGAGCACTACGGCCACGATTACGACCACCACGGTCACCACGGCGGACACGGCAGGCGCGGCCCGGGTATGGGCGGCGTGGTCGCCGGTGCCGCGGCCGGCGTGGTCGGCGGCATGATCCTCGGCGAGGTCATGGAAGACGTCTTCGACGGCGGCGACGAGGGCTCCGAAGAGTGATCCGGACTCGTGAGTGGTGAGGACGGTTAGTGAGGGGTAAGGCAAACCTGGCGTGGTTGTGGACGGTGTCGGTGACTGTGCGCGATGCTGGGTCGTTGGCGTCGACTGTGTGGATTTTGGTGCGTTGGATGAGCAGAAATCCACACGGTCCCGTCGTGATCGGACCGGTCACGACGGTCGGACAGGGAGGGTGTGTGGAAATAGGGACGTTGAGCGTCCCTATTTCCACACGCCCTCACCCTGAGTGACGACACGCGTCCTCGCCGGACACGTCGACCCGACTCCTTTGCCCTACCCCTCGTTAGAACCGTCCTTGCCACTCACGAGGCCAACCGGGCTCAGATGTACCAGGTGGGTTCCGGCAGTTCGTTCAACAGCGCGTACGCACCGACCTCGCGGCGTTTGTAGGCCACCGGGTCGTGGAGCGAATGCGTGCGCAGGTTCCGCCAGAAGCGGTCGAGGCCGAATTTCGTGGCGCTCGCCCGGGCGCCGGTCAGCTCGAAGATCTTCGTGCCGATTTCGAGGCCGGTGTCGATCACGCGCTGCTTGGCGGCGGCGATGAGGACCGCGACCTCGCCGCGTGCCTCAGGCGTGAGATCTTCGCGCGGCGCGTGCAATACGGCCGAGATCGCCGCCCCGGCCTTGTCCACCAGCGCCTCGGCTGCCCACAGTTTCGACTGGAGATCACCGTAACCGTCGAGGATGTACCACTCTTCGCCGGAAGACGTCTTGTTGTCGCCGCCGTACGGCCACGCGCGGGTGTGCTCGCGGGTGTACGCCAGCGCGGTTTCCAGCGCGCCTTGGGCGATGCCCAGGTAGAAGTTGGTGAACACCAGCTGGATCGCCGGGACGTTGAGCGTGTTGTAGGTCAGTGGGTGGAACTTCTTGTCCACGTAACCCGCCGCACTCGCCCACGGGACCCGCACGCCGTTGATGGTCACGCTGCCCGATTCGGTGAGCCGCTGGCCGATGTTGTCCCAGTCGTCGTGGAAGACGATACCGTCCTGTTCGGACGGAACGATGGCGAAGACATGGTCCTCGGTGCCTTCGAGAACCCCTTCCAGCACGGTCAGATCGGAGACCTTGCTGCCGGTGGAGAACGACTTGTGTCCATTGTAGACGATCTCGTCGCCGTCCTCGGTGATCGTCAGATCGGAATCACGGGGGTTGACCGCGCCACCGAAGAAGAAATTGTTCCGCGTATACAGTTCTTCGACCGCGGCGACCTGTTCGTCGGTCGCCACCAGCCGGGCGGCCCAGGCCCAGAGATAGTGATAACCGAGCAACTGGCCGATCGAACCGTCGCCGCGCGCGACCTCGCGGGTCACGCGGTAGGCGGTCTCCCAGCTCTGGCCGCCACCGCCGTGCTCGACTGGACCGAGCAGCGTCACCAGGCCGGAATCCTTGAGCAGCCGGACTTCCGCGTGGGGCGTTTCGTTCTTGCGGTCGCGCTCGGCGGCGTTCACCGCGAGTTCGTCGGCGACGTCTTTCGCGGCGGCCAGCCATCCGGCGGCGGACCGGACCCTGTTCTCGGTCGTGGTCATGGGTGAATTCCGTTCTGTGCGAGGGCGAACGGGAATTCCGGGCAGGGCGGAGCGCCCGGAATTCCCGGGTGTTTTTCGAAGGTGGGCGGACACTGATTCAGGCCGTACAGCGCATGCGTCCGAGTAGAGCAGTGGCGCTACGGGGTGTCAACGAACGTCCGCGCTCTGAGACCGGGGTAATCTCCGGGCGTGCCGGATCACGTTGACCACATTCTCAGCCAGTGGGCGGTAGCCCGTCCCGACCTGGACGTCTCCCCGATGGCCGTCATCGGGCGGCTGACCAGACTGACCCGTGTGCTGGACGGCGAACTGCGCAAGACCTTCGCGCGGCACGATCTCGATCGGTCCTCGTTCGACGTGCTGGCCACCTTGCGCCGCGCCGGCACGCTGACCCCGGCCGACCTGATGCGTTCGGCGATGATCACCTCCGGCGCGGTCACCCAGCGGCTCGACCGCCTCGAAGAACGCGGCCTCGTGGTCCGCGCGCCCGACGAGACGAACGGCCGCCGCGTGCTGGTCGACCTCACCGAGCAGGGCCGCGAACTCATCGACCGGGCGCTGCCCGATCACGTCGACACGGAGCATCGGCTCCTGAGCGCGGTCAGCCCCGAGGAGCGGGACCAGCTGGCCGTCTTGCTGCGAAACCTGCTGCGGTCACTGGGAGACGTCGCCCTGGAGGACTGACCCTCGCCACTGTTTGACTTAGCGCTAAGCATCAAGTAGCTTAGCGCTAAGAGGTGCGCGGGTCGTCCCGTGTGCCGCCGATCTTCCTGGGGATGAAGCACCCCGCGGCCGGAAACGCCGGTCCCGCAGGGGCTTCTTCGTCATGCTCGTGAATCGAGAGAGAAATGGTCACCCGAACCGAAAGCGCGCGCTCGACCCTGAAGGGCTGGGCCGGGGTCGCCGCGATCACCGCCAGCCTGTTCGTCTTCCTCACCACCGAACTGATGCCCGTCGGCCTGCTCACACCGGTGAGTTCGAGTCTGGGCATCTCGGTGGGCGTCGCCGGCCTTATGGTCACGCTTTACGGCGTCTCGGCCGGGCTCGGCGTGCCGTTCATCGTCGCGTGGACGCGGCGGATCAACCGGCGCGTCCTGCTCTCCACCTTGCTCGCGATCCTGGCCGTCGGCAACCTGATCACCGCGCTCGCGCCGAGCTATCCGCTGGTACTGGCGACACGGCTCGTCATGGGCTTCGCCAACGGGGCGTTCTGGGCCATCGGCGTCGGCATGGCGATGCGGATCGTCCCGGACCGCCACGCGAACCGGGCGGCGGCGGTGGTGATGTCCGGTATCTCGATCGCCACGGTGCTGGGCATGCCGCTGGGCACCATCCTGGAAAGTCTCACCAGCTGGCAGACCACGTTCCTGATCTGGAGCGGGCTCAGTGTCCTGGTCTTCCTCGCCGTCGTCGTCCTGGTCCCGTCACTGCCGTCGGCGAACGCGGTTTCGGTACGGGAGGTCTTCGGCCTGCCGCGGGTGAACGTGCGCCTGCGTTCGGTCCTGATCACCGTGGTGCTGTTCGTACTCGGGCATTTCGGCGTCTACACCTTCATCCGTCCCTTCCTGGAAGGCACGTCCTCGGCGTCGGCCACCTTCATCACGGTGTGCCTGATCGTCTTCGGCGCCGGGGGAGCTGCGGGGAACTTCGTCGCCGGGTATTTCGTGGCGAGGAACGTGTTCGCGAGTTTCATGGTCGGTGCCGTCTCGCTCGTGGTGTCGCTGGTGTTGCTGCTCACCATCGGCCACGGACCGATCGGGGTGATGATCGCGCTGGCGCTCTGGGGGTTGTCCTACGGTGTCGTTCAGTTGAGCCAGCTCACCATGACGCGGAATTCCGCCCCCGAGACGTTCGAGGCCGCGATGTCGCTCAACACCCTGGCGTACAACACTTCCATCGCCCTCGGCGCGTTGTTCGCCGGACTGCTGGCGGACAACGCCGGCCTCACCAGTGTGGTGTGGTTCGGCGTGGTGCTGACCGCGGCGTCACTGCTCTTCACGGTCGGCACCCGCCGGGCCACGCCCTAGTGTCACCGGTCAGAACCAGTGCAGGCAGTGCGGTGGCCGCTCCCCACGGAAGAGGGCGTCGGCGACCGCGACCGCGGACGGGCGGTGAGCCCGGATGTGCCCGGCCCGGACGAGCGTGCTCGGGGCGGTGCCACCGAGGTAGATCGAGCCGAGGTCGCTCACGTCCAGGGACAGGTCCGGTTCCCGGTCCGTCGGGACGCAGTCCGCCTCGCCGTTCCGGACGGTCAGCAGGTGGCGGCCGTGCTCACCGAGCGCCGCGTCGGTGACGTCGAGGACGAGCTCACCGTCGGCGAACCAGCCGCGGGTGGTGAGCGCACGGGGGATGTCCAGCAGCCGTACCCACAGCCAGTCGGTGTCGCCGCCGACCTCGGCGGCGCGGAAGTCCTCCAGCTGCCACCGCAGCGGATGGTCGGGCGGGCACTGGTTGAACACGACCTGGGTGATCAGGTCGTGTTCGAGGAGGAACCGGGCCAGTGCGGTGGAGACCACGTCGTCCACGGCGATGGTCTCGTCGACGGTCAAGGTGCTCGGGGCGGTGTGCGAATAGCAGGCGTACCCGTCCGGGACACCCTCGGCGTCGCGGTGCAGGGCGATGTAGCGCGACGCCTCTGAGACCGGCGGCTGCCCCGCTCCCGCCGCCCACCAGCGGTGCGGCCGCGACAGCGCGCCGGGCCGTGCGCGGCGATACCGGTCGTAGACCTCTTCCAGGAGCCCGCCGCAGTCGGCCCGGCGCAGCAGTTCGATCGAACCGGAGGCCGTCCGGGGGACAGCGAAGGCGGCCTGGTGACGCTGCACCGTCAGCCGGTGGGTGTAGGTCGCCGGTCCGTAGCCGAACCGCCGGTAGATCAAGGCCTCCGAGGCCAGCAGCACGGAGAGGATCTCGCCCCGGGCCCGGAAGTCGGCGAACTGGCGCCGCATCATCGCGCTGAGCGCGCCGCGCCGCCGGTGCGTGGGCAGGACGCCGACGGCGGTCACCCCGGACGCCGGGACGACGATCTCGCCGGGAAGGGTGAGCTCGAAGGAGTACGCGGCGGCCGTGCCGACGGGCCGCCCGTCCTCGGCCGTGGCGAACAGGCCGCGGTCCAGTTCGAGCGCGGACCAGGTCTCGTCCGCGCTGACCGGGAAGCGGGCGAACGCGGCGAACAAGGTGTCGACGAAGGCGTCGCGGTCTTCGGCGGTCGTGGCACGGATCTTCATCGGCACAGTGCATTGCCGTTCCCGCGTGGCGTCAAGCGATTTGCGGCTCGCCGGCGCATAAGTCCCTACTTTTGTCGGATTTCCCGTCCGGTTTCCTGTGTTAATCGATGCTACCTATCGAAAAGCGCCCGAGTACCCAGACAATGGCGGTCAGGTGTCAGCCACGAAATAAATAGGTAGCCCACGCGACTTTCGTCGGTTTCCGGCTTCCCTTGGCACGACACAGAATCAGCGCGTTGGTCCCACTGACGCGGCCGGAATCCAGCCGCAGAAATGAGTCGGAACATGCGACTGCGCTCCCTCGTCCTGCTGGCCGGTACCGCCTTCATGGCGTTGCTCGGCTCGACCGCCCCCGCCGCGACCGCCGCCGAGCCCTCGGGCGTGCAGCCGATGATCATCGGAGGCCAGAACGCGCAGAGCGGTCCCTGGGCGGCCCGGCTGTTCGTGAACGGCCAGCAGAACTGCACTGCGACGATCATCGCGCCGCAGTACATCCTCACCGCCAAGCACTGTGTCGCCAGCAGCGGCAGCTACACCTTCCGGATCGGCAGCCTCGACCAGCAGAGCGGCGGCACCATGGCCACCGGGTCGACCATCACCCGTCACTCGGGCGCGGACCTCGCCATCGTCAAGCTGACCAGTTCGGTCAACGCCACCTACTCGCCGCTCGGCACCACGAGCAGCGTCGCGGTCGGCCAGAACGTCCAGGTCTACGGCTGGGGCGCGACCAGCCAGTGCGGTTCGGAGATCAACTGCCAGTCCCGCTACCTGAAGGTCGCCACCGTCCGGGTCAACTCGGTCGGCTGCAGCGACTACAGCGGCGGTGTCGCGGTCTGCGCGAACCGCGTCGACGGCATCACCGCCGGCGGCGACTCGGGCGGCCCGATGTTCTCCGGTGGCCGTCAGGTCGGCGTCGCGTCGACCAGTGACCGGTCGAACAACACCGCCTACACCAACATCACCCGCTACCGCAGCTGGATCCAGCAGGTCGCCGGCGTCTGAACCCGGTGAAAGCGGAGCCCTCCCCGGCGCGGTCGGGGAGGGCTCCTCGCCGTGGTGGGCAAATCACGAGCACGGCGACGAGAAAACCGCGCGGAGGCGTGAGTGGCGAAGGGGACCCTAAGCCCGGCCGTGAGCACGGCAAAGAGGGAACGTATTTGTCAATTGACACTCAACGCTGGGCCGATTGACGCGATAATGTGGCGTTCGGTGCCGGTGGGCCGGCGCCGTGGACCTTGGGAGGGGGCCAGTGGCGCAACCGACGCAGGCTCTCGACCGCACGATCGTCGTCGTGGACGTCGTGGGGTTCACCGCCCCGGACCGTAACCCGCTCGATCGGCTCGCCGTGCGCCAAGGCATGTACGAGGTGCTGAAGACGGCTTTCGCCGAATGCGACGTCGACTTCGATTCCTGCGCCCGCGAAGATCGCGGCGACGGAGCGCTGTTCCTGCTTCCGCTGGGAACGACCAAAAGCCAGATCGCCGACCGGTTGCCGGATCGCATCGCGGTCGCCCTCCGTCGCTACAACCACACGCGGACCCCGCAGGCGCAGATGCGGTTACGGGTGAGTCTCAACTCGGGTGAGGTGCTGAACGACGGAAACGGCTGGGTCGGCGTCGCGGTCGACACCGCCTTCCGCATTCTGGACGCGCAACTGGCGAAGGACGCTTTCGCGGAATCCGGCCGGACGATCGCGGTCATCACTTCGCAGCGTTTCTTCACCGATGTCATCGAGCAGGACCCGGGCCTGTTGCCCGAGTTGTACAGTCCGATACCGGTTTCGGTGAAGACTTTCACCGGAACGGCTTATTTACGGTTACACGGAGAAGTCCTCGCGCCGATCACGAAACCGCCCCCACTCGTGGTCGAGGCCGCCGAGGACCTGATCATCGCCGATCTGGACAGTGCGCTTCTGGAATTGATCCCCCGCAAGGATCTGGCGGGCCTGCATCACCATCTGACCCGGATGGAGGTACCGCACCTGGCCGTGATGATGAGCCGGGCGCTGGGGCCGGCCGTTCCGCTGCCCAGACTTGAGGGCATCAGAGACGCGTGGGGCGCTTTCCAGCTGCTCACCGATTTCAACGCCGGACCGGACGGGATCCCACCGGCGGTGACGTTCCTGCGGTTGCTCGCCGAACACATGGAAGGCGAGCAGGGCACCGTCGTCGCGGGCTGGATCGCGGACCAGGCCCGAGCGCTCCGGCTCGGTCCCGCTCTCGGGTACCAGCGGGAGAGCAGGCCGCCCATTCCGGAGCGCCCCCATTTGCATTTGATCATCATGCTCGAACCGGTTTCCGGCGACCCGACGCGATGCACTCTCGCATTCTGGCGACAGGATGACCCGGAAGTATGGCCGCCGGCGCTCGGCGGAGTGCGCGAAATCGGCATCGAAGAGGTCGAGTTCAGGGTCGATGACGTCATCCTGGAGACTGAGGCCTTCTGGTCCGGTCAGACCATGTCCGCGTCGGTGGAATTCCTGCTGCCGAGGACGTTGATCAATTTGCCCGTGCAGCGGTGGGCGAAGGAACACGACACCGGCCAGCCCCAGCCGCTGCGCTACGGATACCGGCTCGGAATACGGTCGTTGGAGAGGATGCGGGCGAAGCATTGGCATCGCGCATGGAACGTTCGCTGGGACTCGATGGTGAAGGACCCGTCCGCCGACAGGTTGCACTATTCCGGATGCGCGGAGTCCGAGGATCACCCGATCGACGCAATCCTGAGCAACGAGCACTGGATCGGGCTCGTCTTGGCGAATCCCCCGTCGCCCCGGGTGGAACCGGGCTCCGCACCGGACGAGTTGACGAGTGCCCTGCGCAGTGGGCTGCCGGTGGTGCTGTGGCATCCGGACGTCGAGCCGGAGAAGCTGCGCGAGTTGCTCGACTGGGTATTGTCCGCGGAGAGCGGTTTTATCGAACTTCCGGATCGCCGCAAACTGGCGAATTCGGGTGCGGCCGTACCGTTCAAGAATTTTCTGGCTCACGATCTGGTGGTAATGTGGGACGACCCGAAACGGGTAATCGTTCTGGACCAGCCGTTGATCCCGACTCGACTGTAAGGGGATGCCGCGGATGAGCGGGATCGATCAGGACGCGACCGCGAACGGCCGGACGCCGCAACCCGATGCACCCGATTGGTGGATCTACCGGGGGACCGGAATGCCGATCCACGACATCGACCTCGCGCAACTCCTGCCCGCGCCGCCGCCTTGGCGTTCCTATCGGGGTGACCCGCCGCCGGAGCACGACGTGCCGCCGCCGGACGACGGTGAAGCGGAGCGCCGTCTCGGCACCGCGTTCACGCTTTCCGAGCTGGATACCGACGCCGACGAACTGAACATGATCAACGCCGCGCTCTATCTGCGGCGGCCGCTGCTGGTCACGGGGAATCCGGGGACCGGGAAGTCCAGCCTCGCGTACCGGATCGCCAGGGAACTGGGGCTGGGCAGGGTGCTGCGCTGGGCGATCACCAGTAACACCGAGCTGAGCTCCGGGTTGTACGGCTATGACGCGATCGGCCGGGTCCAGGCCGCGGCGACGACACAGGCTCAACTCGGCGGTGAGGCCGAGGAACCGCCGGTCGGTGATTTCGTGCGGCTCGGCCCGCTGGGCACCGCTTTCCTGCCCGGTAAGTTGCCGCGGGTGCTGTTGATCGACGAGCTGGACAAATCCGAGGCGGATCTGCCCAACGATCTGCTGTCGATCTTCGAGGACGGCGAATTCACCGTCGACGAATTGGCCCGGGTGCGCAACCGGCATCCCGAAGTCACCGTGCACACGGCCGACCCGGAGCGCGCCGCCGTCGTCCGTGACGGCCGGATCGCCTGCCGCGCCTTCCCGATCGTCATCATGACCAGCAACGGCGAGCGGGAGTTCCCGCCCGCCTTCCTTCGCCGCTGCCTGCAGTTGCGGATCGAGAACCCGGACGAGGATCAGCTCGCGGCGATCGTGGCCAGTCATCTGGTCGGCGAGGACGGCGAATACCGGGACAAGCTCATCCGCGAGTTCGCCGAACGGAGCAAGGCGGAAGGCGGCCTTCCGACAGACAGGCTGCTCGACGCCGTCTATCTGGCGACGTCGGGCGCGTACCAGCCGGATCAGGAGGCCTGGCCGCGGCTGGTGGACTCCCTTTGGCAACGACTGACGGTGCGGTGACATGGCCGGGCCGGGCGATACTTCCGACTCGCGTTCCGCTCCGGTGGCGGAGCGGCGGAGGGCCGGTTTTCCCCAGGCGGCAAAGCGGTTCGAATTCGAGGACCTGAACTGGACCGACGTCGCGGACATCGTTTGGCTGGCCGCGGCCATCGCGCCGCGCCGGGCGAGCACGGAGCCTGCCCCCGCCGAGGAGCCGCCGGCCGAGGATGTCCGGATCCGTAACGCACTCCCCGAACGCGGGGAAATCCCCGAACCTCCCGAGCCGCGGCCGTCCACGATGCGAGACGCTCCTCAGCCGGTCGAGAAGGACGTCGAGGACGAGATCGGGGCTGTCGAGATCGAGGCCGTGCCGGGTGAGCTGCCCGAACCCGCGGTGGACGGCACGGGGCCGGGTGGAGCCGTCATTCTCGAGTCGCTGGCGTATTTCCGTGCACTGAAAACCTTGAAACGGGAGAGGGCCTCGCGGCGACACAACAATGTGGTCCTGGACGAAGTGGCGACCGCCGTCCGGGCCGCGGAGACCGGGCGGTGGTGGCCTGTCACCCGATCGAAACGAGAGCGCTGGCTGGACCTGACGCTCGTTCTCGACAACGGTCCGTCGATGGCGCTGTGGCGGCCGCGGGTGTCGGCGTTTGTCGAATTACTCCGGCAGGTGGGTGCTTTCCGAACCATTCAGGTCCGCCTGTTGGAAACCGCGAAGGACAATGATCAGGAGGATCTCGTTCTTCGGGGTGGTACGGCCGGTGCCCCCGCCCGCGACCCGGACGAGATCCTGGATTCGTCGGGACGGCGGGTGGTATTGCTGCTCACCGATGGTGTCGGGGATGCCTGGCAAAAGAAAGACGCGCTTTATCCGGTGTTGGCACGGTGGGGTGCGAAGATGCCGGTCAGCATCGTGCACCTGCTTCCGCAATGGCTGTGGGGCCGCTGCGGCATGAGCCCGCACAAGGCCCGGTTGCGGGTCCCGAACGCGTTGGCGCCCAACGGTCGATGGGTGTGCGACCTCGCTGACGCCTGGCTCGAACCCGGCTCGAAAGTGCCCGACCACATCGTGCCGGTGCCGGTGCTCGAACTGCGGCCGCAGGCGCTGGGATGGTGGGCCGGACTGATGACCGGCGAAAACGACGCCGCCGCCGAAGGAACGGTCGTGCTCACCACGGAACGGATTTCCCAGTCCGATTCCGATGACCCGTCAGTAACTTTGTCACCCGCCGAAAGAGTGCACAGATTTCGCAGTGTCGCGTCGCCTCCAGCGCTACGCTTGGCACAGTTACTCGCGGCGGTGCCGGTCCGTCTCGACGTGGCGAAGCTGGTGGGACAACGGTTCGTACCGGAAGCGAGACTGGAGCACCTCCTCGAACTTCTGCTGTCGGGGATCATGTACGCTCCCGGACTCAGGGAGGGGAAGTCCACTTGGGACACAGGTGGGGTCTTCGCTTTTCCCGAGGCAGTCCGGGAATTGCTGCTCAGTGGCGCGCGGCGGTCGGAAACGGCCAAGGTCGTCCGGGTGGCCGCCACCCATTTCGGTGGCCGGATTCCGCTGCTCGGTCACCTCCGAGACGCCATCGCCGACCCGAACAACACGCCGGATCCTGTGCTCACCCTAGAGTCCTCGGCCGATGTGGAACTGGAGAGCGCGCTCATGCGGGCGCTCTCCGGCCCGTACCTGTCCCGGGCCGATCGGCTGCGGAACGCGGTACAAGACCCAGACCCCGTCGTACCCGTGTCTGAATCAATGCAGACATCCACCAAGACTGCGAGTCCAAACATGCCTGAGACGGCCGAACGTCCACCTGCTTTGACACCGGCGACGCAGGGACGCTCGTCCTACCTCGGTGAACCCGAAGCGAACGAGCCGACGACCAGGATCGTTCATCCTTCGGCGTCGGACACCACCCGGAGCTTCCCCGCCCGCCAGCCCGAGGATCCGCCACTGGTTTTCGGGAACGTCCCGCCGCGCAACCCGAACTTCACCGGACGTGACGAGCTGCTGGACCAGCTCACCAAACGGTTGAGCAGCGGTACCACCGCGGTGCTCCCGTCCGCGCTGCACGGTCTCGGCGGTATCGGCAAGACCCAGATGGCCGCCGAGTACATCTATCGGCATCTGCAGGACTACGACCTGGTCTGGTGGATCGACGCCGCGCACACCACCCAGATCCGCGCCGGCCTCACCGAACTCGCCGGCCTTCTCGGCCTTCAAGGCGCGTCCGAGGCGAACATCGCCGTTCCCGCGGTGATCGAGGCGCTCCGCACCGGACGGCCTTTCCGCCGCTGGCTGCTGGTCTTCGACGCCGCGGAAAGCCCGGAGACCGTGCTGCCGTTCTTCCCGCGCAACGGTCCCGGTGAAATCCTGATCACCTCACGGAACTCCGACTGGGCAGGCATCGCGCGCCCGTTGGAGCTGGCGGTGTTCAAACGCGACGAAAGCGTCGAACTGCTCGGCCGCCGAGGCCCCGAGATCGACCCGGCTGACGCCGACCAGCTCGCCGAGAAACTCGGAGACCTGCCGTTGGCCGTCGAGCAGGCTGCGGCCTGGCGCGCGGTGACCGGGATGCCGGTGCAGGAGTATCTGCGCCTGTTCGACGAGTCGGTCGAGGAAATCCTCGACACCGCCACAGCCCCCGACTACGAGGTTTCCGTCGCCGCGGCGTGGAACGTTTCCTTCGAGGAACTGAAGACCCGCAACCCGGCGGCACACCAGATCCTGCACATCTGCGCCTTCTTCTCCCCGGAACCGATCTCGCGTGATCTGCTCACCGGGGTCAGCCGGGTGTCGATCTCCCCGGAACTGGACGCCGCGCTGCGCGACCCGATCAAACTGGCGCGCGCCATCCGCGACATCAACCGGTACGGCCTCGCGAAGATCGACCACGGCAACAACACCCTCCAGCTGCACCGTCTGGTCCAGCTGGTCCTGCGCAACCGGGTCATGGCCCGGCAGGTGCACGCGCGGATGCAGCACGGCGCCCATCAGTTGCTCGCCGCGCTGGACCCGAACGACCCCGAATCCAGCAGGCACTGGTCGCGCTATCGCGAACTCCTGCCGCACGCCTACGCGGCGAATGTGCTGGCCTGCGACGACGACTGGCCGCGTCAGCTCCACATCAACCTGATGCGTTATCTCTTCGAGTACGGCGATCACGAAGAGGCGGCCCGGCTCGGCCTCGAAGCGCGGAAGGTGCTCACCGAGACCCTCGGCCCCACGCATCCGCAGACACTCGAAGTGTCGTCGAGGCTCGGTCTCTACCTGTGGGCGATCGGCCGCTACTCCGAAGCAGCGGAACTCAACCAGCGCACTCTCGCGCTGCGTCTTCAGATCTCCGGCGAGGAGAACGAGGAGACTTTCGCGCTCCAACGGAACATCACGATAGATCTCCGCGCCCAGGGCGACTTCGCGGCGGCGACCAAACTGAGCGAAGAGATCTTTCACAAGGCCAAGCGCATGTTCGGCGAAGACGACCCGGAGACGCTCAACGCCGCGTACCAGCACGCCATCAGTCTCCGGCTGGCCGGTGCCTACCGGGAGGCCGCGGAACTGGACCAGGACACCCTCCGTCGGCGGATCGAGGTCCTCGGTCGCGACCACGTCCGCACCTTCGGTGTCAACAGTGCGCTGAACGGGGATCTGCGCGAGGCAGGGGAGTACGGCCAGGCTCGAGTCCAGCAGGAAAGGCTCACGGAGAACTTTTACGCACGCTTCGGTTCGGACCAGTCGGACGCGGTGGGCAACACGTTCATTCTTTCGATCAGCAGGCGGAAGGACGGCGACCACCCGGGTGCGCTCAGCCTGTCCACGGACGCCCTCAAGAGATTCCGGATCGTCTACGGCGACGATCATGCCAACACGATGGCCTGTGCTCTCGCCCATTCGATCGACCTCCGTCACTCGGGCGATCTGACGTCTGCCAAGAAGCTGGGTGAGGAAACGTTCGAGCGGTACCGGAGTGGCCTCGGCGAGCATCATCCGCACACCCTCGCGGCCAACGCCGACCTCGCGGTGACGTTGCGGCTCATGGGTGACCCCGCTGCCGCCCGGGCTCTCGACGAGCGAGCGCTCGAGCAGTTCCGTGCCACCATCGGCCCGGATCATCCCTACGCCGTCGTCGTCACGATCAACCTGGCGAGCGATCTCGCGGCATTGGGCGAATTCACCCAAGCGGTCGAACTGGGGCGGGACGCGGTCGAGCGTGGCAAGCAGGTGCTCGGTGAGGACCACCCCACCGTTCTCGCGGCGACCTTCAACCTCGGGCTGGATCTGGTCGCTCTCGGCCGGGACGAAGAGGCGGCGCCGTTCCGCGACCCGATTCTGGTGAAGTACCGCCAGATTCTCGGCGAGGCCCACCCGGGAACGCAGGCCGCGGGCCGCGGTGCCCGCGCCGACTGCGACATCGACCCGATGCTGATGTAGGTCAGCCCGGCACGAGTTGCCCGATCCACGAGGCGAGCTGTTCCACGGTCGGTGGCCGGGGGACGTCTCTCAGGCGCCGGTGCACGGCACGGACGAGTTCGGGACAGTGCAACAGGGCACGGGCCGCGGGATGGGGGCCTCGCGCGCACAACGCGAGGCCCAGCCCGACCAAAGAAGCGGGGCGGTCCGGATCCGCCACGAGCTCTTGCCGGTAGCCCTTGATGGCTTCCACGAAATCACCACCGGTGTAAGCGAAATCCGCGGTGGTGGCCCCGGGAACCGCCGGTGATCGTCCGTCCGGCGACACCGGCGTGTCCCCGATCGCCAGCCGGACCAGGTCCATCCGGGCGTGGGACCAGCCGCCGTCCGGTACCGGCGTCGGGGGAAGATCGGTCGCGTCGAGGGTGGCGGGTGGTCTCGGCCGCCCGCCGAGCCAGGCGGCCGCCAGTTCGGCCACCACAGACGGGTCCGGGCGCAGGTGACGGACGCGCCAGCCCGCGAGGTGATCCCGGCGGGCGGCCGCGGCCAGAGTGCTCGCCTCAGCCGGAACGGGCTCGTCTCGCCAGGGGCCGAGGCGTTCGGCGATGTCGCCGAGGAATCGCCGCCCGGCGACGGTCAAGGTCGAGTCCGCACGCAGGACCTGCAGGGTGCGCCACGTCTGCTCACGCCAGTACGCGAATTCGAAGCCTGAGCGCCGAGGACTACGGCCGACCCGACTCAGCGCGCGCCAAAAAGCGGTGACCCCGAAGTAGGCGAACACGCCCTGCAAAGCGCCGTTCAAGGGCCGCGGATCATCGCGCCAAGCCACGTAGATCCGTTCCCGCGGATCCGGCTCGTACAGTTCGACGAGGTGCAGCAGGCCGCCGAGCACGATGTGCTGGAACTCGTGGATCAAGGTCTCGGCCAAGGACGCGCCGTCGGCGGGCAGCCCGACCACCGCGCTGCCGAAGGCCTCTCCGGTCGACGCGCTCGGATTCCGGAAGAGCACCTGAGGTTTCGGAACCAGCGAAGCCAATCCCACCGGCATGATGCGGGCCAAGCCGGGCAGATGGGCGGCGATCAGACGGCAGGCCTCGTCGATCAGCCGTTGCCAATCCGCCAGATCCTTCCCGGGCAGCCGTTCCGGTGGGACCGGTTCGTAGAGCCCGCGATAAGGATCGAGGTCGTCGAGCCACAACGAAAACCGGTGTGCCCCGACCTGGCTCCGCACCCGCCGGATTCCCCACCAGCCGGGAGCATCGGAGTCGAGGGCGTTCGGCAGACGGACCGTCGTTTCGGCGTTCGACACGAAGTAGCTGCCGCTCACTCCTCGTACGACGACCGGAGAAAACGGTTCGGCTCCGGGAAATCTCGCCATGCCCAGTGAGGGAAGTATGGCGTTTCCGTGCCAAGCCGGGATGACGGTTTCGAAATCCAGTTCCGCCCGGATCGCCGCGGCCGCCGCGATCGCGTGCGCGTGCCCCAAGTGCATCCACAAAGGCCCGACACCGTCGATTCCGTTCCGCATCAACCGGGTCGTATAACCGGCCCAGCTTCCGGTGTACGGATTCGTGAGCATCCGGTTCACGGCCCGGGGTGCTCTTGCTTCGGCACGTGCAAGGAGCTCCCAGGCGGAATCCAGCGGAGGCAGTGGACCCGAGTGATCCGGTGTCTTCGCTGCCTCGGTCAGCAACGTGTGGATCAACAGCTTGCGCCGGCTCCGCTCGGCCCGTCGCAGACGGCGTGCCATGTCCTCGTCGCCGTCAAGGCGTGCGAGTGCGTCGAAGTCTCGCCACGACAAGCGGTGGAACGCGGGACGAGACCCGGCTGATGGCGGCATCAGTCGATCCGTTCGCCACCCCCGGTGCCGGCGCTTCTATAGCGGGCGCGGACATGGGTGGTGCGTTCGACGACGTGGCGTGCCGAATGGCGGAAAGCTTCGCTGTCCAGCTCACGCAACGCGCTGAAGGAGACGTCGTCGAGATCGATCAACGCCGATTCGATGTCCGGTTCCGTGCTTGCCGAGAAAGAACTCATCGTGCCGATTCCCTCCACCCCGTGAAACGGTTGCGAGAGTTGAACCTCGACAAGGATAGCCGAGATTTCGTGACCTATCAGGCCTTGTCGTCCGGCGGGGGTCGTCCGGCGGCCAATTCCCGTAGTGCGCGAGGGCGGGTGATGGTGACGCGCTGGCGGGCCGTGCGCACCACCCCGAGCCGCCGGAGCTCTTCGAGACCCCGGATCAGGGTGCTGCGCGAGACCCGGGCGAAGCCGGCCAATTCCCCTTGGTTGAAGCGGAGATCGACCTGTTTCTCGTCGGTCCAGTCGAGGGCGTGCTGCAGTGCGAGTTCCAGGAGGACCGCGGCGAGGCGTTGCGGGAAGTCCGGTCCGCCGGACTCGAGACGCAGCCTGTCCGATTGTTGCAGCCGGATCGCCGCGGTCCGGAAGATCTCCTCGGCGATCCGGGGCCGGTCGCGCAGCACGGCGAGGAATTTCTCTCTCGGCACGACGAGGGTGTGCACCTCGTCGATCGCGGACATCGTGGCGGAGCGGGGGAGTCCGCTGATCGGGGCCAGCTCACCGACGATTTCCGCGGGGCCGCGGGCGGCGAGCGGGGCGTCCTCGCCGCGATAGTTGGTGGCGCTGATCTTCACCCAGCCGTGCAGGACGACGAACATGCTGGTGGGCGGACTGCCTTGGAGGGCGAGGATCTGGCCCGGTTCCCACACCTTCAGATGTCCCGCGCTCCGGAGAGCGGACTGCTCCGCCGGGGTCAGCCGCCGCCAGGCTCCGAGGTCCCCGTGCTCACCCGCGGCGGGACCGGTCATCCTGGCCCTCCGGTTCCCCGGGAGCCGGTTCGGCGCTGTGTTCTTTTTCGGCGCTGTGTTCCATATGACGCATCAGCCACTCCCCCGACTCGTCAGCATGGTCAGTGGGCAGAACGACCCGGAAAGTTTCGAACCGCAACCGGTAATTGTGCCAGGCAAGAGGTGACTTCACCAGGCCTCGGGCCGGCGACGGGGGAGGGGTGTCATGCGCAGTGCCGAAAGTGTCATGGGACGGCCGAAGGATCACCGCCATGTGCCGGCCGAGGAGAATCCTCGGACGCCCAAGGCGTTCGGGCGAAGACCGGTCTTCTTCGCGCCGCACCCGCCGCTGATGTCCGGCGGGTGGTATCAGGGTGCCGATCACGAGGTCCTCGGCCCGGGTCGCTACCCGGTTCCCCGTCCGCCCGCCAAATCGGCGAAGACGGCGTTGTTGTGGGTTCTCTTCCTGGGGCCCTTGGGGTTTTGCTACGTGTCGCCCGTCGGCGGGCTGATCGCGACGGCGGTGTCGGTCACGGCGATCACCTTCGGCGGGGTGCCGTTGGTGGCCGTGATCTGGCCGGTCGTCATGGTGCTCGCGCTGGCGGGCGTGTCCGGGCGGGCCGAGAAGGGGAAGTAGAAGACGTCCGGCCGGTGCGGGCCGGGTGAACCGGGGTGGGGGACGCTCAAGGGGGGCGGCTCCCACCCTGGCTTTTGGCGCCAGCCGCTTTGGGCACCATCCAAACCTCTCGTGAGTGGTAGGGGCGGTTCTGGCGGACCGGTGTTTGCCTACCCGCTGGGATCCGGTGTCTTTGTGGTGGACGGAAGGTGTGACGGGGGAAGATTTCGGACGTTCAGGGCGCGCCGATAATCAACTCGCTGGTTTGATCTTCGTTGGTGGGGTGATGCCGGTGTTGATGGCGTGGTTGGTGAGGTCTGTAAGGGTGCGGATGTGTGTGC
>NZ_JBHRWK010000081.1:0-35892 GCF_042647925.1 Amycolatopsis speibonae | reverse complement strand
TCGTTGCCCTCTCAGGCCACCACGCCCACCACCCTCAAACCGTGATCAACGCCAGCCCTTAAGTTCCTGGCATTGACTCTCAAGGCAGGGAAGGAGGCCTTCACGGACTGGGCCTGCGATCGAACCACGGCCGGAATCCGGTAGGTACCAGAGCGCCTCGGTCCTGGGCGCACGGGTCATTCGTCGCCGTTGTGGGGCCACTGCTGCCCGCGCGTCCACGAGTCCAGCACCATCAGGGTCTTCGTCCCCGTCACCTGGTGATGCCGCCTGATCTCGTCGATGGTGCGCTGCAGGTGGCCCATGTCCCGGACCCGCAGCCAGACGAGCGCGTCGGGGTCGCCCGCGATGGTGAACACCGCCTGGGCTTCCGGCATCCGGGTGGTCGTGCGGACGATCTCGCCGACCTTGGTGGTCCCGGTGAACCGCAGTTCGGTGAACGCCTCGATCGCCCAGCCGAGTTTGGCGTGGTCGATCTGGACGGTGTAGCCGACGATGACGCCGTTCTCCTGCATGCGGTCGATGCGGCGTTTGACCGCCGCGGTGGACAGCGTGACGCGGGCCCCGATGTCGCCCAGGGTGCGCCGGGCGTCTTCCCGGAGCAGTTCGAGGATTTCACGATCGGTCTCGTCGATGAGCTGGTCCGCCATGAGCCAGGATGGTACGCAGACGCAACGGATATCGGCTACTGGTGAAGATGGGTCGGATTTTTTGCGCGATCGGGAGCAATAGACTGCCGCTTGTTGCGGCGCCTCGGCGAGGTCGGGTCTCCTGTCGTGACGTTGTGGGGGTGCCGAAGGAGGCAGGTCTGGTGGAGCAGTTCACGTTGGAGGACCGGTATCTGGCCGAAGACGGCACCGTCTACCTCAGCGGGGTCCAGGCCCTGGTCCGGATGCTGTTCGACCGGGTGCGGCACGACCGCGTGGCAGGGGCGTCCCCCGCGGTGTTCGTCTCCGGTTACGAGGGTTCCCCGCTGGCCGGGTACGACCTCGAACTCGGCCGAAGGTCCGTCCTGCTCGACAAGCACGACGTCGTGCACCGCCCTGGCCTCAACGAAGAACTCGCCGCGACGGCGGTCATGGGCAGCCAGCTCACCGCGTCGGTCGGCTCCTCGCCCGGCGGGGTCACCGGCTTCTGGTACGGCAAGGCACCCGGGCTGGACCGGGCGACGGACGCCCTGCGGCACGCCAACCTCGCGGGCACCGACCCGGCGGGCGGCGCGGTGGCGCTGGTCGGCGACGATCCGAACGCCAAGTCCTCCTCGGTGCCTTGCGCCTCCGAGCTCGCGCTGGCCGACCTCGCCATGCCGGTGTTCTTCCCGTCCGATTCCCAGGATGTGCTCGATTTCGGGCTGCACGCCGTCGAACTGTCCAGGGCGAGCGGGCTGTGGTCGTCGATGAAACTCGTGGCGAACGTGGCCGACGCCGCGAGCACCGCCCTTGTCCGGCCCCGGTGGGCGGCGCCGGAGCTGGCCAAGGGTTTCACGCCCTACCGGCACAAGCCCAGCTCCCGGCTGCTCGGAACCACGCTGATGGCGCTCGAACGCAGCCTCTACACCGAGCGCGTGCCGCTGGCCGTCGAGTACGTGCGGGCGAGCGGGGTCAACCGGATCGTCCAGGAAGGACCCTCGGACCGCATCGGCATCGTCACCGCCGGAAAGTCCTATTTGGACCTAATGCAGGCGCTGCGGCTGCTCGGTCTGGACTCCGAGGCGTTGTCGCGGCACGGGATCCGGATCCTCAAACTCGGCGTCATCCACCCGCTCGAACCGTCGATCGTCCGGCGGTTCGCCGACGGCCTGTCCGAGATCGTCGTGGTGGAGGAGAAGCGTTCCTTCGTAGAGTCCGCGATCAAGGAGGTGCTTTACGGCACCGCCGGGGCACCCGCCGTCTACGGCAAGACCGGCCCGGACGGCCGCACCCTGTGCACCGAACTCGGCGAACTCGACCCGGACGCCGTCGCCAGGGTGCTGGCCGGACGGTTGAGCGAGCACCACGAGATCCCGTCCGTGACCGCGTGGCGGCAGCAGCGCCGCCGCGAGCGCATCTCGATCCCGTTGCTGACCAGGACGCCGTATTTCTGCTCCGGCTGCCCGCACAACTCCTCGACCAAGGTGCCCGAGGGCACCGTGGTGGGTGGCGGCATCGGCTGTCACGCGATGGCGCTGTTCATGGAACCGGACCAGGTCGGCGACGTCGTCGGCCTGACCCAGATGGGCGGCGAGGGCGCGCAGTGGCTCGGGATGGAGCCGTTCGTCGAGGCCACGCATTTCGTGCAGAACATCGGCGACGGCACGTTCACCCATTCCGGCAGCCTCGCGGTGCGGGCCGCGGTGGCCGCCGGGGTGAACATCACCTACAAGATCCTCTACA
The DNA here is from genome assembly GCF_042647925.1 of Amycolatopsis speibonae. NCBI lineage: Bacteria > Bacillati > Actinomycetota > Actinomycetes > Pseudonocardiales > Pseudonocardiaceae > Amycolatopsis > Amycolatopsis speibonae. The sequence goes on along the minus strand of NZ_JBHRWK010000081.1, from coordinate 33,523 downwards.
ACGCGACCGTGGCGATGACCGGCGGCCAGGACGCCGTCGGCGGGCTCCCGGTGGAACGGCTGGCGTCGCTGCTCCTGGTCGAAGGCGTCACCAAAGTGGTCATCACCAGCGACGAGCCGAAGCGGTTCCGCGGGGTGAGCCTGCCCGGCGGCGTCGAGGTCCGGCATCGTGACGAACTGCTGAGCACACAAGAGGAACTGGCCGCCGTCCCCGGGGTGACGGTGCTCATCCACGACCAGGAATGCGCCGCGGAGAAGCGTCGCAAACGCCGTCGCGGAAAGCTGGAGACCCCGGCCGCCAAGGTCGTGATCAACGAGCGCGTCTGCGAGGGTTGTGGCGACTGCGGCGAGAAGTCGAACTGCCTGTCGGTGCAGCCGGTCAGCACCGAATTCGGTCGCAAGACCACGATCCACCAGTCGTCGTGCAACGTGGACTATTCGTGCCTCGCGGGGGATTGCCCCTCGTTCATGACGGTACTGCCCACCGGCCGGAAACACCGGCGGCGGGCCGGGGAGATCACCGCGTCCGAGCTGCCCGAGCCCGAGACCGGCGGTACGGACTTCACCGTGCGGATCACCGGGGTCGGGGGGACCGGCGTGGTCACCGTCGCGCAGATCCTCGCCACCGCCGCCGTGATCGAGGGCAGGCAGGTCCGGGCCCTGGACCAGACCGGGCTCGCGCAGAAGGGCGGCGCCGTCGTCTCGGATCTGAAGATCACCGCCGGGCCGACGCCGCAGGCCCCGAAACTCGCGGCCGGGGAATGCGACCTCTACCTGGCCTGTGACGTCCTCGTCGGCGCGGACCCGGCACATCTGGCGGTGGCGGATCCCGGCCGGACCACCGCCGTGGTCTCGACGACCGAGGTGCCGACCGGCCGGATGGTCGTCGACACCACCGTGTCCTTCCCCGACGCGGCGGCCGTCCGGGGCGCGATCTCGGAGAACGCGGCGCGGACCGTGGCGCTCGACGCGCGGGCGCTGGCGGAAACCCTGTTCGACGACGACCAGTTCGCCAACATCCTGCAGCTCGGCGCGGCGCACCAGACCGGCGCGATCCCGCTGGACGCGGCCAGCCTGGAACGCGCGATCGAGCTCAACGGGGTCGCCGTCGCCGGCAACCTCCAGGCCTTCCGGCGCGGCAGGCAGCTCGTCGCCGATCCCGGCGGACTGCACGCCGCTGTCGCCCCGCCCGCCGTCGCCGCGACGCCCGCCCCGTCAGCGGCCGCTCTCCGCGCCCGCGCGCTCGTGCACGCCGAGCCCGGTTCGGAACTCGCGCGCCTGCTGGACATCCGCGTCCCCGAACTCGTTCAGTACCAAGACGTTCGCTACGCGCGGGAGTACGCGGAGTTCGTCGAGCGCGTCCGGGTCCTGGAAGAGGATTCGACCGCTGTCACCGAAGCTGTGGCGCGCAACCTGCACAAACTGATGGCCTACAAGGACGAGTACGAGGTCGCGCGGCTTTCGCTCGACCCCGCCGTGATCGCGGGGATCGAGGCGGAGTTCGGCGTGGGCAGCCGCTACGCCTACCGCCTGCACCCGCCCGTGCTCCGCGCGCTCGGGATGAAGCGGAAGATCGCGCTGGGCCCGAAGTTCCGGCCGGTGTTCGTCGCGCTGCGCGCCGCGCGGAAGCTACGGGGCACGCGCTGGGACCCGTTCGGCAAGGCACACGTCCGCAAGGTGGAGCGGGAGCTCGTCACGCAGTACCGGGAAACGATCCTCACCGCGTTCGGTGCCGAGGCCGCCGATCGCGGCAGGCTCCTCGCCCTCGCCGAGCTACCGGACCTGGTGCGCGGTTACGAGGACATCAAACTGGCGAACGTCGAGGCCTACCGTCGGGAACAGTCCGCGCTCCTCGCCTATCTCGTGCCGGGGGACCGGCTCGGCGTGAGCAAGTGATCGAGGACCGATCCGGGGTCCGGCATCGCCGCGATCCGCGCGGCGAGAGCTTCGGCGGAATCGCGGTAGGCGGGGTCGGCGAGCACCGTGCGGACGGCGTCGCGGATCCCGCTCCGGGTGGGGGAGCCCGGATCGGCGAGCACTCCGGCTCCGGCTTCGGCGACCTGGGCGGCCATGTCGAACTGATCGGTGGCCAGCGGCGAGACCACCAGTGGCACGCCGTGCGCGAGCGAACCCAGCACGGTGCCCGCGCCCGCGTGACAGACGATCGCGTCGACATACGGCAGTATTCGTTGCTGCGGAAGGAAGTTCTCGATCCGCACTTCGGCGGGCTGCGCGCCGAACCGATCCCGATCGCCGTCCCGGCCGATCGTCGCGATGACGTTGATCCCTTCGCCGTGCGACGCGGAGATCATCGTCTCCAGCACCCCTGGCCGGGTGTTGTGCGAGGTCCCCGCCGTGACGTAGACGGTCTTGCCGTGCGGCAGTCCTTCGAAGGCGGCCGGGCGTTCCCCGGCGGAGGGGAGCACCCCCTCCGGGCGCGCCGGCAGGTAAACCGGGTGGTCCCAGGTGATTCCCCGCGGCCGCAACGCCTCCGGCCAGATGTCCAGATACGGGACGGTGTCGTGATCGGGGAACCGGTCGAGGCCGAAGCGCCGCACGATCGGGTCGAGAGCCTGCCAGCCGCCCGCCATGATCGAGGCGGGCTTCGGCGGCCCGATCCCGTGCACCACGTACGGCAGGCCGGTGATCGCCGCCGCCGCGGGCGCGGCGAACTCGGCGGCGCCCGCGATCACCAGATCGGGCCGGTGCTCCCGGAACGAGGCCAGCATGCCGTCCACTCTCGGCGCGGCCCCGGTCTCGGCCATCACGGTGACCACGTACGCCAGCTTTTCGTCCGCTGACATCACAGCCAGTTCGGCGGGCGAGTATCTGCCCCAGGCCTGACGGGCGGCCGCTTCGTCGACCGGCCCGTCCACGCCGATCGTCGGCAAACCGTGCGCCCGCGAGTGCTCGAGCGCGTTCGATCCGGTCGCGAACACGACGTCGTGGCCCCGGTCCCGTGCCGCCACGGCCAGCGGCAGCAAAGGGGCGATGTGGCTGTAACCCGCTCCGGCGGAGAAGAACAGACGCATCACCGAAGGCTACGGCCTGTCCGGCCGCCGGAACGTTCTTTTTGTCTTTCTCGACGAGGTTTTCCGAGTCGCACCGTTTTTTGTGTCACGAATGTGCTCGGTTTCGGGTGGAGTGCGGACTCGGCGTGCCCGATAGCCACCTTTCCATTGGGCTACAAGGGCTAATGCCACCAAGGAGAGATCCGTCGGCTGTTCGTGTGGAACGCCGTCACGGCGGGAGCCATTCGTGAAGAGAGTGCATTACTGTCCACTCCGGGGGCTGCACATCGCACACCACTGGATCAGGATTGGGGAGTCATCGTGATGAGGAATCGTGTGCCCGCGGGGCGAAGACGGATGGTGTCCCTGGTGGCGGCCGCGGTCGTGGCCACCGGCGCGGTGACGGGGACCGCGCAGGCCACCCCGGCCGGACCGGTCGATCTCGGCACATTGCCCGGCGACGACGAGAGCACGGTACTGGCGGTCAACCAGTCAGGGGTCATGGTCGGGCTGTCCCTGGTGGGCCCGACCCCGAAGCGCAGCCATCCGGTGCGCTGGGACGCCAGCGGCCAGATCATGGCGCTGCCCACGCCGGGTGGCACCGAAGGTCAGGTGCGTGACATCAACGACCTGGGGGTTTCCGCCGGCTACGTGCTGACCGCGACCACCGCCGTACCGGTTCGCTGGGACGCCGCGGGCCAGGCGACCACGCTTCAGCTTCCGCCCGGCTATCACAACGCCACCTCGTCGGCGATCAGCGAGACCGGCGTCGTCGTCGGGAACTGGCTGACGCCGGACGAGCAGTTCCACGGCTTCCGCTGGGACCCGAACGGGGTGGCCACCGACCTGGGCGCGCTGCCCGGTGAGACCTGGAGCATGGCCGAAGGCATCTCCGACGATGGCACCATCATCGCGGGCAGCGCGAACCGCGCCGCGGCGAACCAAGCGGCGCGGTGGACGAACGGCGGCCCGCTCACCGAGCTGGCACCCCAGGGCAAGACCAGCGGGGCCAGCCGGAGCAACAAGGACGGGGTGGCCGCCGGAACCCTGCGTGAGATCAGCGGACCCACCATCGCGGCGAAATGGGATCGGGACGGTGTGCTGCACCCCCTCGAATGGCCGAGCCCCCACCCGGTCTGGATCTACGACGTCGGCCCGACCGGCTACGTGGTCGGTTCCGGCTATCTCAACCCTCCGTCCCGGTCGCCCGTGATCTGGGATCCCGACGGTGACCTCACCGCCCTCGCCGACGACGGCCTCGGCGCCGACGTCGAAGCGGTCAACGCGCAGGGCACCGCGGTGGGCATGTTCCGGAGCAAGGCGACGGTCTGGTTCCAGAACGGGGCGCGCGTGCAGCTCGGCGCGCTGCCCGGCGGTACCCGGAGCCGGGCGTACCGGATCACCGACAACGGCCGTGTGGCGGGAACCGCCTCCAACGCCGCCGGACAGTCCCACGCGGTGTACTGGACACTGGACTGACGTCTCGGCGCGACTCGTTTCCGCACCTGCTGTGCGCGAAGACGTAACACGCGTGATCAGACGGCGAACACGATGATCGCCGTCTGATCACGCGAGTTACCTCTCTGATCACGCATGATCGCCGTCTGATCACGAGTGATCGCCCATCTCGCCCGAACACGACACCTTCGGTCTGTCAGCCGAGACCCGCACGCCGCGAGAGCCCCTTGCCTTAAATAGCGCGAAGAAGGTCTTCGCCGTCAGTAATATCTCGGGCGGCGCGACTCACCGGACAAGTCGTGGTTCGGGAAGGATGTCGCTTGAGCAGCACGCCGGATCTCGGTCCCGTACCCCGGCGCGTCGCCGTCGGCGTCGAGCAGGTGCGCCGGTTGATCGGCGACCAGTTCCCGCGGTGGGCGGATCTCCCGGTCCGGCCCGTGGCCGAGAGCGGCTGGGACAACGTCACGTTCCGCCTCGGCGAAACGATGGTGGTGCGGCTGCCGAGCGCGGCCGAGTACGCCTTGGCGGTCGAGAAGGAACAGCGGTGGCTTCCGGTGCTCGCTCCCCGGCTGCCGCTGCCCATTCCTGTCCCGCTGGCGAAGGGGGATCCCGGCGCGGACTACCCCTTCTCGTGGTCGATCTACCAGTGGCTCGACGGCGAGCCCGCGAGCGCGGACCGGCTTGCCGACCCGGTCCGGTTCGCCCTCGATTTGGCCGCGTTCCTGGCCGCCTTGCAGGGCGTCGACGCCGCGGGCGGACCCCGGCCGGGTAAGCACAACTGGTTCCGGGGCGCCACGCTGCGCACCTACGAAGCGCAGGTCGAGCGCGCGGTGGACGGCGACATCGACACCGGCCTGGCCCGCGAGATCTGGAAGACCGCTTTGGACTCCCCTTGGGACGGTGCGGACACCTGGTTCCACGGCGACGTCGCACCGGGGAATCTCCTGCTCGACCGCGGTGAGCCGGCGGCCGTCATCGACTTCGGGACCTGCGGCGTCGGCGACCCGTCCTGCGATCTGGCCATCGCCTGGACGCTGCTGACCGCCGACGGCAGGCAGGCGTTCCGCGAACGGTTGTCGGTCGACGAGGCGACCTGGGCGCGCGGACGCGGATGGGCCCTGTGGAAGGCACTGGTCACCCGCGCCCGGACAGGCGAGGAAGCCGTGAACGCGCGCCGCGTCCTCGACGAGATCTTCGCGGAGTACGCGACACGCGGGTGAGGCCCCCGGTCAGGATTCGGTGACGCGCAGCGAGTCCTGTGCGGCGTCGAGTGTCCGGGCGCATTCGCCGATCGAACCGGCGACGGCGGTGACGTAAGCGACGCGTCCCCACACCGTGCCCTTGGGAGGTGGGGAAACCACCGCGCCGGGCCGGGCGATGACGACAGATCGGTCCACTGTGGACGGCAGAGTCGCGGGATCGAAGTGGATCGCGTCGATCGTGGTGTCGTCCCGGTCGACGTAGCAGAAGCGGATGCCCGCCACCCGCTGCCGTCCGGGGCGCACGTCCAGATCGTGGCCGCAGGCCGCCGCGGCGGCGAGGACACCGGGGTCGATGCCTGTCGCCAGCATGCCGAGATAGGGGATCATGTCGCCGCCGAGCCGCCCGTTGACCTCGATGAGCTTCGGGCCCGTCCCGGTCAGCATGTACTCGGTGTGCGTCCAGCCGTCCCGGAAGCCCAGCGCGGTGTGGGTGTCCTGCAGCAGTGCCGTGAACGTGGAGTCGGTGAGCAGCGGATCGTCCGCGTCGACGTAGTGGCCGACCTCTTCGGCGTAGGGCGGGAAGCCGACCACCTTGCGGGCGAGGAAGAGCGGCGTGACCTTCCCGTCCTGGACGACCGAGTCGACGCTGACCTCCTCGCCGGTGACGCACTGCTCCACCAGGACCGGATGGTCGCTGGCGTAGACCACCGGGTCGGGTGCCTTGGTGTCCCTGGTGAACGCGAACATCTCGCGCAGCCGCGCCGGGTCGTCGACCCGGACCACACCGAGACTGGCGCCGAGGCCGCGGGGTTTGAGGATGGCCGGATAGCCGACCTCCTCCGCCGCCGCCAGTGCCTGGGCGACGGTGGCGACCTTGACCGAACGCGGCTGGGGCACGCCCGCCCCGGCCAGCGCGGCGCGCGTCTGCGCCTTGTCCCGCAGCCGCCAGATCATCGCCGGGTCGCCGCATCGCAGCCCGAGCGCTTCGGCGACGTACGCGGTGGCGTGGATCCGCCCCTCGTCCCAGCAGAGCACGCCGTCGAACGGCTCGGCCTCGTTCAGCCGGACGGCCTCGCGGGCCATCGCGGGACCGTCGATGGTGCTGGGCAGCACGGTCCAGCCGGTGAGGTGCTCCCGCTCCCACCGCGGCTCGGCGGTGTGGAACAGGTGGACCCGGAACCGGGTGCCGATCGACCGCAGCAGGTATTCCCGGAACTCCCGCCACCCGCTCGCGATCAGCAGCAGGCGCGGTCGCGTTTCACTGGACATGGAACCTCTTCTCCCGTAGGCGTTCCTCCTCCGTGACGGCGATCCGGCGCACCGCGTGGCGCAGTGTCGGCGGCGCCATCAGCGACGTCACGATCGCCACCAGCACGATGATCGTGTAGGTGGCCGTGTTCAGTACGCCGAGCCGCAGCCCGACGATCGCGACGATCACCTGGATGACGCCGCGGGCGTTGAGGCCGCTGCCGAGCGCCAGTCCCTCCCAGTGGCTGAGCTTGCCCGCCCTGGCACCGAGATAGGCGCCGGTGAACTTCCCGACGACGGCCACCAGCAGCACCAGCACAGCCGAGCCGAGTACCGCGGGTTCGCGCAGCGCGGTGAGGTCCATCCGCAGTCCGGCGGTGGCGAAGTAGATCGGGGTGAGCACGGACAGCACGATCGTGCGCAACGGCGCCAGCCGCGCGAGGTCCAGGTGCCCGGACGAGCCGATCAGGATCCCACACAGCAGCGTGCCCAGGACCGGCTCCATGCCCAGCGCGTGAGTACCGGCGGCGGCCAGCAGGAGCAGGACCACGGCCGTGGCGATACCGGGCCCCGGGTCGGCCGAGCGTCCGGCCAGGCGCAGCGCCGTGTTGACCAGCGGCCGTCCTACGACGGAGGTGAGCACCAGCACCACCAGCAGGCCGCCGATCGACAACGCCACCTGACCGGCGAGCAGCCCGGTGACCGCCAGCGCGGACACCACCGAGAGCAGCAGCCAGCCGATGATGTCGTCCACGGCCGCGGCGCTGACGATCAGCTGGCCGATGTCCCGGTGCAGCAGCCGCATCTCCAGCAGGGTCTTCGCGATCACCGGGATCGCGCTGACACCCATGGCCACGCCCATGAACAACGCGAAGACGGCGCGGTCGGCCCCCGCCGGGATCAGGGACGCGGGCAGCGCGAAACCGAGTCCGACTCCGAGGACCAGCGGCACCAGCAGGCCGCCCGCGCTGGTCCAGGCGGCGGGCTTGCCCTTGCGCCGCACCAGCTTCAGGTCCATGTGCATCCCGGTGATCCCGACCAGCAGCAGTACACCGAGCTGCCCGACGGCGTCGAGCAGGTTGAGCTGCGGTGCGTTGTGCGGCAGCAGCCAGGCCGACACGCCGGGTGCCAGGTGGGTGAGCACCGACGGTCCGATGAGGGCACCGGCGGTCAGTTCCCCGACCACCGCGGGCATCTTCAGCCGGAGGGCGAGCCGTCCGAGGACGAGTGCGAGGCCGAGCAGCAGTCCGAGCTGGAGCAGGAACAGCAGCATCGAATGCGCGCTGATGGGGGCGACGGGATCAGTCATCGACGTAGTACCAGTTCTCGGGGCTGATCATGCCGAAGGGGTTGACCGGCTCGAAGCCGCGCAGGTTATCGGCCACCTCGAACAACCGGATCGGGAAGTTGGGGTTGAAGACGACCGGTACCTGCTCGGCGATGTAGTCCTGGTACTCGTACAGGACGTCCGGGTCGTCGGAGGTGACCGTGCGCTCGATCAGCTCGTCGGCCACCGGATCGTGGTAATGGCCGAAATTGCCCCCCGCGTCGGTCCTGAACAGGACCTCGCCGGTCGGGTGGTGATAGACCCAGCCGCCGTTCCAGCAGCACATCTCCCACTGGCAAGGGGTTTCGTCGGTCGGGTAGCACGGCGCGTCCTCGGCGACCAGGATCGAACCGTAGACCTCCTGCAGCCGTAGTTCGATCCCCGCCGTCGCGGCGGCACGTCGGTACTCGGTCATCAGCCGGGTCAGCGCCGGCCGTCCTTCGACATACCGAAGCAGGAAGCTCAGCTTGGTGCCGAGCGGAATCCCTTCGCCCGCCAGCTCGGGGTCGACACACACCGCCGGTGTGCCACTGGTGTCCCAGCCGTTGTCGGCCAACAGCTTCCTGGCCCGGTCCGGGTCGAACGGCAGCGGCCACGCCCGGCCGCGCTGCGGTGGTGACACCAGATCGGTGACCGGGAGCATCGGCATCGGCCCGTTCTGCCGGTAGGCGTAACCCTGGTAGATGTCGCGGACCGCGGAGTCCTGGTCGAGGGTGCACTGCAGGGCCTGCCGGATGTAGGTCTGGGCGAACATCTTGCCCACCACGGTGGGGTTGTTGAAGTTCAGGCTGGTGTACCGGATGCAGTACGCCACCTGCGGCACCATCGTGTAGAGCCCGGCCAGCGGGTTGGCCCCGCCCTTGGCCGGATCGTCGGTGTGACCGGTGGCGAAACTCAGCGGCAGGTAGCCGACCTGGACCGCGTCCGGGCCGTCCGGCCCCTCCTTCAGCCGGTGGTACTCCTCCTCGTCGGAGGAGAACGGGATCTGCCGGAACTCGTCGAGACGCGGTTTGTTCGGGCCGGAGTAGTGCTCGTTGGGCACGAACGTCACGACCCCGTCCAGCGTGTAGCTCTTGAGCCGCCAGGGTCCGCTGACGACACTCCAAACAGGACTGCCGGCCCAGCGGGTGCGGTGCTCGTTGCCCTCGTCGATGATGTCGCCCTGTTCGGCCATCAGGTAGTCGTAGACCGCTTCGACGTCGGCGAGGTCGCCGGAGGCGTCGGCAGGGCCCGACTCGGTGCGGTCCCAGGCCTTCGGCAGCGGGATGATCAGGCTGAGCTGGTTCATCAGCACCCAGCGCTTCGAGTACACCTTGTCGAAGGTGAAGTAGCAGGTGTCCTCGGACAACTTGCCGTACGCGGTGCAGTTGTCGGGGAAGTAGCCGGGGGTGTACTCGCCGTACCGTTCGCCCTTGACCTTGAGCAGGTTCACCCAGAACAGCACGTTGTCGGCGCACAGCGTCTCGCCGTTGGACCACTTCCACGGCTTGACCTTGACCGTGACGGTCAGCCCGTCCTCGCTCCACACGGGCGGTTCGCCGATGCTCGTGGCGTAGTCGACCTCGGGCGTGCCGTCGCTGCCGAAGAAGTACAGGGTGCGGTACATCAGGGCCTGGAATTCGAGGACGTTGCGCATGCCCATGCGTTCCGCCGGGGTGAACGGGAAGATCACCGCCGGCGGGAAGCCCGGGGCGCAGGCCCAGGTGACCGTGCCGCCGCGGCGGGGTTTTTCTTCGCGAGCCGACGGCTTCGCGCTGGTCCGGGTCATCCTCATCACCGGATCTCGTGCAGGCGGGAGACCCCGACGGACTGGTGCGGCCCGTAGCGCTGCCACACCTCGTCGAGCTGGATCCGGCCGTCGTCGAGGATCCGCGGGACACTCGTGCAGTGGCCGGAGATCACCTCGCCGCTCTCCAGGACCATGCAGTACGCGAAGTCGAGTTGGCCGTCCGGGCCGCAGGTTCCGGTCAGCGAGCCGCGCCGGGCCCTGCCCCCGGCGAACTCGCCCCAGATCAGATCGCCGTTCTGCCGGTAGACGGCGACCCTGTCGCCGCCACCGTCGTCGGTGCCGTCGACGGCGACAGGGCGGAACCGCCGGCCCTCGTAGTTGATCATGATGGGTTCGGTGCCTTTCCGGCGTGGGGGTCGTGGTCACGTAACTCCAGCGCGCAGCATTTGGCCGCGCCGCCGGCCTTCAGCAGTTCGGAAAGGTCGACGGTGATCGGCTCGAAACCGGCCTCCCGCAGGCTTTCGGTGAGGTGGACGGCCGCCTGGGGGAGCAGCACATGCTTGCCGTCGGAGACCGCGTTGAGGCCGAAGACCGCGGCGTCCGCCCTGTCCGCCCGGATAGCGTCCGGGTACAGCTCGCGGAGCAGGGTCTGGCTGTCCGGTGAGAACGCCCCGGGGTAGTACATGATCTCCTCGTGGTCGAGGACGGCCAGCGCCGTGTCGAGGTGGTAGAAGTACGGGTCGACCAGGTGCAGGGTCACCACCGGCAGGCCGAAGTGGTCGGCCGCCTCGGCATGCGCGCGGTGGTCGGTGCGGAAGCCCGTGCCGGCGAGGATCCGCGCCCCGGTGGGCAACAGGTCGCCCTCGCCCTCGTTGACGAATCGGGCCTGCCGCACCGGATAGCCGTGCTCGGCGAACCAGGCCTGGTAGGCCGGTGTCTCGCCGAACCGTTGCGGGTAGCGGTACCGGGCCGCCAGCACCTGCCCGCCGATGACGGTGGCCGCGTTCGCGGCGAACACCATGTCGGGCAGGCCGGGCCGTGGCGGCACCACGTCGACCCGGTGCCCGAGCTCGACCAGCAGGGCGCGCAGCCGGTCCCACTGCACGATCGCCAGTGGCGTGTCGGTCGGTTTTTCCGGCTCCATCCACGGATTGATGGAGTAGCTGACCTCGAAATGGCTCGGCGGGCACATCAGGAACCGCCGGGTGCGGGCTACTCTCACTGGTCGCCCTCCAAGGTGACGGTGATCTTGCCCGCCAGTTCGGCCATGAGCTCGAAAGCGTCCTCTTTGGACGTTCCGGTGGTGCCGAGGAACCCGAAGATGGTGTTACCGTCGGGTGGCCTGAGGATGACGTCGCCGGGGCGCGCGGTGATCTGCCGCAGGAAGACCCGGTCCGAGGAGTTCACCTCGGGGGGCACGTCGATCCTTTCGACCACGCCGCCGTCGCAGATCAGGCACATCGCGGTGATGTGCGTCCCGGTCGGCCAGTAGTGGCGGACCGGTGGCTTGACTCCCCGGCCGACGTCCACCACGGCGCGGATCGGGTCGTAGTCCGCGGTGATCCGGGCGATGGTGTCCAGTCCGCCGCCGCCGACCCTGGCCGCGATCTCCAGCAGGTGCGGCTTTCCGTCGTGGTAGCGCACCTCGGCGTGCATCGCGCTGCGCCGCAGGCCCTGCGCGTGCGCGGCCGCCTTGACCACGTGGTGCACCCTGGCCAGCTCCTCGGCGGGCAGCGACGTCGGCGCGTGGTGCACGTCGTCGTCGAAACTGCTGCCCTCCGCGGTGATCCTGTCCACTACCGAGCCGAGATAGACCTCGTCGTCCCAGGCGAGGGCTTCCATCAGGTATTCCTGTCCGTCCAAGAAGGACTCCACGAGCAGCCCGATCGGGCCGAGGTCGACGTCGTCGGCCTCGGCGTTGATCCAGAACATGTTCCGCAGGCCCTCGCTGGCCGTGGCGAAGTCCCGCATCATCTCCTCGGGACTGTCCACCCGGTACACGAGATGGCTGCCCGCGCCGAGAGTGGGCTTGAGAATCACCGGATAGCCGAACTCGACGGCCGCCGCGAGCGCGTCGTCCAGCTCGGTGACGAACCGGAAAGCGGGGATCGGCACACCGGATCGCTCGTACGCCTGGCGCATCAGCAGTTTGTTGCGGCTGTTGCGGGCACCGTCGACACCGATGCCCGGCAGGCCGAGCGCCTCGGCCACCGCCGCGACCGCGATCACCGCCGCCTCGGAGAAGGTGATCACCCCGTCGAAGTGCTCGGTGGCGTGCCACTGTTCGGCACAGGCGATCATCTCGTCGATCTTCTTCGAACCGACCAGCCGGTAGTGGTCGGCGGGCCAGAAGTCGGCCGTCCCCTCACCGTTCATCACGTACAGATCGACGCCGAACGCCTGCACCTGCCGATAGCGGGAGTGGTAGTAAGTCAGGTACTGACGCGTCTCGATGGTCAGCAGCTTCATGGCTCGCCTCCTCGGGCAGCCGGGGGAGTTCGAACACGGGAACGGAAGTGGGCGGTTCGGCGGTGAGGGACAGGTCGACCCCGTTCGCGCGCGCCGCCTCGGCCACGTCGATGAGGATCGGGGCGGCGCCGGCGAGCAGGGTGCGGGTCTCGAGCACCAGATCGCCCGCGTCGATCGCCGAAGCGGCGGCGAGGTCGCGCAGCCGGGCCAGCTGGGTGAGCACCGTTTCGGCGGCCCGGTTCATGCTGTAGCCGGGCAGCTCGTAGCAGCCGCGGAACCGCTCCAGCATGGCCCCGGCGCGGCGCCGCCCGGCCGCGGTCACCGGCACCGTGCCGGAGAGTCCGCGCAGCGCCGCCGACATCGCCTCGGCCAGCGCGTTCCACGACGTGCCGAGCCGCCGATACCCGTTCTCCCGCAAGCCTTCCCGGCTGAACCCGGTGCGCGCCTGTTCCGGCGCGGTGTGCGCCAGATGGAACCGGACCAGGTCACGGGGGACCTCGGCGAGCAGATCGACGGTCCAGATCAGGTGGTCGCGGCTGGTGGAGAACTTCTCCCCGGCCAGGTCGTAGAACTCGTTGCAGACGTTGGCCGACGGCGTGACGTACCGGTCGCCGTGCGCCAGCAGGAACACCAGATCCATCAGGCCCCAGTGATAGACGTTGTCGTAGCCGTGGAAATAGACGACGTCGGCGCCGTGCCCGGCACGCCAGTGCTCGTCCACCGGCAGCGTGGTGTCGCCCGCCGACCACCAGGTGCTGTACATGACCGCCGGCATCGCTTCGATCCACGGGTACAGCATCTGGCCGGGGGTCTCCGGGAACGGGGCGGGAACGCCCCAGTCCGCCGGGATGGTCACCGGCACCTCCGGCAGCGGCCTGTCCAGCAACTCGCCGACCAGCTGCATCGCGTGCGGCCGCCATCGCCCCGCCTGCCCGGCGTAGTAGGCGGTCAGCCTGTCCCGGTACTCCTCCATCGGCAGCACCAGGATCTCGGTGTCCCGATAGGACACCGGGTCATCCGGGTCCATTGTGGAGCGTGGGTCGAGCAGCTCGTCGTAGTTGTTCGGATGCCCGCAGGCCTCGCAGACCCCACCGCTGCTGCCCGCCAGGCAGACCGGGCAGGTGCCGGCGACCAGCCCGTCGAACAGGTACGTGCCGGACAGTGTCGCGAAAGGCAACCGCACCGTGCGCTTCCGGAACCGGCCCGCCTCGTACAGCGCGGTGACGAACTCGAGCACCGTGCGCCGGTACACGTCGTCGATCGGCGGGAGCCCGGCCATCGAGACGCCCATCGCGGAGAGCGAACGCCCGATGGCCGCTGTCGACCGTGCGCACAGGGCTCGCGGCGTGGTGCCCAGCCGTCGCGCGGTGGACACCACGTAGCTCTGGCTGTCGTCGGTACAGGTCGTGTAGATCACCGACTCGCCGGTGGCCCGCAGGTATCGGGCGTACACGTCGCCCGCCAGGTAGGGCCCGGCCATATGTCCGATGTGCAGGTCGCCGTTGGACGTCGGGGTCGCGGCGACCACGATGGTCGTGGACATCTACACGCCGGCCTCGTCGCGGGTGGTGAACCGCCCGGCCATGTCCTTGTCCCACCAGACCGCGTACATCCGGAACTCCTCGGCGCCGCTGTTCACCACCTGGTGGCGCGACCGCGGCGGGAAGTGCGCGATGTCGCCGGCGGTGAACGGCACCCGGCGCCCGTCGCAGACGATCTCCGCGGCACCGGTCATGGCCACCCAGATCTCGTACTCGTGGTGGCTGTGCGCACCGGACCGCGCGCCCGGCGGCACCACGCACCACGAGCCCTCGAACGGCGCGTTCAGCTCCGGCCACGGCAGCAGCCGTGTCGCGGCCAGTCCGTTGTCCGGCTTGAGTCGTGCGTGATCGAACTTGCGGATCTCCATCATGGTCACTGCGCTCCTTGAGTGGCGGCGAGCGGGCGGGCGGCGGCTTCGGTGCCGGCGAGCAGCCGGTGCATCCGGCGTTCGGCGAGCAGATCCGTGACGATCTCCGACGCCCGCGCGGCCAGCACGCTGAGCAGGGAGTCGGCGATGCCGTGGGTGGCCTCGTTCACCCCCTGCAGATGGCAGGTCCCGCTGAACGAGGACGGCAGGCTCATCCGATAACTGCGGTTGACGGTGATCTCGTCGATCCCGACGGCGGAGGCCATGTCCTTGACGATCCGCGGCATCCGCTTGGTGAAACCGGTCCCGAGCAGTACCACGTCACAGCGGTGCGTGGAGCGGAGGCCGGACTTGCGGTCGACCAGGGTGAGCACGACTTCGCGGCCGTCCATCTCGGCCTCGGCCACGTCGACCATCGGGATCATCTCGATGCGTTCGGTCCCGGTGAGCCGTTCGATGTACATCTGCCGGTACAGCGTGTCGAGCATGTCCGGGGCGAGACCGGCGTAGTTCGTGCGGTGCATCTCCCGCAGCAGCTGGGCCCTTGCTTCCGGCCGGGCGGAGTGGAATTCGTCCACAAAGGACGGGTAGTACAGCTCGTTGGTGAACTTGCTCGACTCGTAGGCGTTGAGGCCGATCGAGCGCATCACCATCGCGCAGTGCGCTCCCGGGAACGCCTGGTGCGCCGTCCAGAGCATCTCCGCCGCGCTCTGCGCTCCGCCGACGACCACGATCCGGCGCGTGCGCCCGGGATCGAGCTCGCCGATCCGGGCCGCGAATTCGGTGCTGTGGATCAGCAACTCGCGCGGGATGGCCGCGAAGGTGTCCGGGATGTACGGATCCCGCCCGGCCGCGACCACCAGATGACGGCACACCACGGCACTGCCGTCCGCCATCTGGACGAGCCACTCGCCGGTCCCGTCCGCGATGCCGAACGGCCGGACCGAGACGCAGCGCCGTCCGTAGTCGATGCGGACGTTCGGCAGGGATTTGGCCACCCAGCCCAGATAGCCGGAGATCTCCATCCGGTACGGCGTGAAGCTGCCGAGGTTGATGAACTGGTCCAACCTGCCCACGGAATGCAGGTAGTTGATGAAACTGAAGGCGCTCCGCGGGTTCCGCTGGGTCACCAGATCCTTGAGGAAGGACACCTGGCTCTGCGTCCACGGGATCAGCATGCCCCGCTGCCAGACCACGTCGTCCTGCTGCTCGACGATGAGCGTGTCCTTGGCCAGCTCCGGCTTCGCGAGCTCCTCGACGGCGACGCCGAGCGCGAGGCCGGACGGGCCCGCCCCGATCGCCAGCAGCTCTACTTCTTGAAATCGCACCGCAAATCCTCCCCGGTTATCCGCGCCGGCCGGTGGCCGCGCTGCTCGTCGCGGTGGCCGCGACGAGGTCGATCAAGGCCGGCACCGTGTGCGCGGCGTGGTATTGGCGCAGGTCGAGCGTCAGGGTCAGCGCGCTTTCCAGCTGGGAGAGGACCTCCAGCGACGCGAGGCTGTCCCAGCCGTGGGTGGCGAGCACCGGCTGTGCCCGCAGATCGCCGATCGGCTTGCGCAGCACTTCGCTCAGCGTGTTCAGCACGACGGCCGCCGTGTCATCCATGTCGGTCATCACTCGTTTCCGGGTAGGTGATCCAGGTGGGCAGGCAGGTCGGCGCGGTGCCGGGCACCACGGTGTACGTGCCGTCCTCGCCGGACGGGGTGAAGCCGGCCTTCTCCCAAAAGCCGTTCGCCACCGTGTTGCGGCCTGTCGGCGCGTAGTGGCCGACCAGTGCGATGGCTCCGGCCTCGCGGGCCCGCCGCACGATCCAGTCCACGATCGCGAACTCGATGCCCCGGCCGAACACCCGGCAGCTCAGCACCAGGTTCAGCACCCGCCAGACCTGGTCACGGCACTCGATCCACGCGGCGCCGACGATTCCCTCGTCGCCGAACCGGTCCGCTACCGCGAACGAAGCGGCCAGCTGGTCCGGATCGGTGCTCATCGCTGTCGTGGCGGCCTCGTCGAACCGGCGCCCGGTCAGATTGAACTGGTTGGTGCGGGCGGAAAGCTGGGCGACCCGGCCCACCTCGAAGGCGGTGACCGGATGCGCGGTCACCCGTGTCCGCAACGCCCGCAGGTAGTCCTCCGACGAGGCGAATCCGGAGGAGAAATCGGTGCGCAGCGCGCGTGAGCGGTACAGCGCCGGACGCTTCAGGTCGGTGTCGGTCAGCTCCGGCACGTCGAACCAACCGGGCCGCAGCAGCGAGCGCACCAGACCGGCCGGGTCGCCGTCGGCGGACACCACGGCCACCTCGGGCAGTTCGGCGGCCACGTGCCCGCGTTCGAACGGGGAGTCGTCCATGAAGACGAACGCGCTCCCGGCCAGGTTGAGCGTCTCGGCGGCGTGGCGCAGGTTGTCCGCCTTGGCCGTCCAGTTCACCGCGCGGACCGCGAAGTCCTGCGGGCGCAGCACCATCTCGGGGTGGTCCGCCAGCGCCTTGTCGACCGGTCCGGCGTCGTTCTTGCTGGCCAGGACGAGGATGACGCCCTGTTCGCGCAGCCGTCGCACCGCTCGCTGCAGATCCTGGTAGCAGTTCCCCGGATACAGCCCGCCGAGGTGCAGCCCGGTCTCGCCCACCTCGCCGAGCACGCCGCCCCACAGAGTGTTGTCCAGGTCGAGCGCGAGCACCTTGCGCGACAGCCCCGACCTGGCCGCGACCACCCGGGCGACCTGCCGGGCCAGCGCGAGCAGCGCGCCGTCGGTGTAGGGCAGGTCGGCGTACCGGTACAGCCGCTCGTCCCGGGCCGCGACCGCGAGATCGGCGAGCTCACCGGCCAGGTCCACCACCGTGATCCGGCTGTCCTCTTCCGCCAGGCCGAGCAGGTCCGCGTTGAGCCGGTGCCATGCCTGGCCGACCACGGCACGGGCTCGCCAGCTGATCAGCGAATCGCGCAGCTCGGCCGGGACCGGGACGGTGTGCAGCACGAGCGTGGCCGGCATGCGCCGCAGGAAGGCCAGGAGTAGTCCGCGCAGTTCGGCGAACCGGGCGGCCACGTGCGCGGCCAGCCCTGCCGGGTCGGCGGCGCTCCAGTCGCGGGGCAGGAAGTACCGCTCGTCCAGCAGGCAGGTCACGACGTCGGGGGAGCCGTCGATCTCGCCGTCGGCCAGTGTCAGCTCGAAGGTGCCGTAGTCGCCGAGCAGGAGGGTGGGCTGGGTGCCGGTGGCGACCAGGGCGGCGCGCAGCAGGTGCTCGAACGGACCGATCGTGCAGGTGGCCAGCACGGCCATCCGGATCGGGCGCAGAGCCGGCCCGGCAGGGGGGAGTTCGGCGAGGACGCGGCCCGCCTGGCGGACCACCGCCGGATCCTCGACCTCGGCGAGCCGCTGTCGCAGGCCGGGCGCCGGTGCCGAGCGATCGGCCACCGCCATCCGCAGGCCGCCGAGCAGTTCCGTGAAATCGTTCATCGCCGCCTGCCTAAATCCGCACGAGCGTGCAGTACCAGCGCATGCCGATGGAGATTCCGGCCAGCGCCACGAGATCTCCCGAATCCAGTTCGCCGCGGTCGAGGTAGGTCCCCAGCGCGACCAGCTGATCGGCGGCTCCCATGTGGCCGTGCCCGATCGCGAGTTCGTGGTTCGTCCGGGCCAGTGGGATATCGATCAGCGAGGCCAGATCGGCGATGCCGTCCGGATCGTTGAGGTAGATGAACCGGGCGAGATCGGCGCGCCGCACGCCCGCCCGGCGACAGGCCCGGTCGATCACGTCGACGACGCGCGCGTTGAGCTGGTTGCCGAATCTTTCGAGCTGCCTGGGGTCTTTTCGGAAATGGGCCTGAACACGTTCGGTTCCACTCGGCGCGGTCGCACTCGACCAACCGGGTGGCGCCACCGGAGTGACACTGCCGCCGACATCGGTGCGGAACCAGTCGCAGAAATCGGAATCCGTGAACTGTTCGGTGGCCAGCCACTCGTTTCGGCCGTGACCGCGGCGCAGTACCACGGCGACCGCGCCGTCGCTGTGCACGGCGTTGTTGACGTTCATCCGGTTGCGGTGGAATTCGCTGACCCGGTTGACGGCGGTGAACAGCACGGTGTCGAGTTCCGGCCGCAGCAGCAGTTGTCCGGCGACGGCACCGAGGCCGGTCACCCCGCAGGCGCAGCCTTCGGTCAGCAGCATCGTCTGCCGCTCCCGGATCTTCAGCTCCCTGGCCAGCGCCGCGGACGAGTCCCAATACGGGTACTCCGCCAGTTCGGAATTGGCCAGCACCACCAGATCGACGTCCGCCGGATCGACAGCGACCCTGGTCAGCGCGTCGCGGCTCGCCTCGGCGGCCAGCGCTGTCGAAGTCACCCCGTCTTCGGCACGATGGAAGGTCCGGTAGCCCCAGCCGACGATGCGTTCCGGGTCGGCGACGTAGGTGCCGGCGGTGTGTTCCACGTCCTGATCTTCACCGAATGCGTAACCGAAACCGGCGATGCCGAATTCGGCAAGCGGTCCTGCCATTGTTTCTCCTCTTGCCGGGCCGCACGGCGGCATTGGTCGATCTGCGTTTCGACAAAGAATCATGACCACGGCGCCGAAAGCGGTCGGATTCGAATCAGGCGATTGTCATTCGAACCCCGGTTCGCTCCTGTCGGCGATGCTCGGGAATTCCGGGCGGCCCCGGCGTGTCGGGTGGGAATACTGCCGCACGCTTCGTGCGGCGACAACTGCTCGAATGACGCCCGGTGTTCAACTGAGTATCCGGTACTCGGTTGAACACCTCGCCGTATTCACCGGCGGGGCTACGACTTCTGCGCGCCGACTCGCTGTTCCAGTTGCTGTGCGAACTCGATCCACTCGTTCGCGCAACGGCGGGCCAAGGCGGCGAGGACGTACACGCTGTGCGGGGGAACGGTGTCGACCACCTCACGCCATTCCTCTTCGGCGATCACCCGGTGGACGAGCCAGCGCAGCGTCCGGGTGCCTGTCTGGGCGAAGCGCAGGGACGGATCGCGTTCCAGGTTCCGGAGGACGGCGTTGCGCTCCTGTGTCGAGAGACGTTCGGAGCAGTCGTGGGCGGGCGAGCCGGCGTCGCGGCGTTCGGACTGGCTGTCCCGGACCGCGCGGGGCCGCCGTGGTGGCACCGGATCTTCGCCGCGCTGGATCCGTTCCCGTACGTCGCGCACGGTGGCGGGGGCGATACCCGCCGCGCGGGCGATCGCGCGGAGCGACGCTTCCGGGAAGGCCGTGATCAACCTGCTCGCGACGCGCCGACCGTCGGTGCTGTCCAGCGGGCGGACCCGGCCGTCACGACCGAGCCGGGACGTCCCCTGCGGAAGTCCTTCGATCCGGCCGCGGACCGCGGCGACGGTACGGGGACCGAGACCGGCGGCCGCGGCGATGGCGCGATCGGACCAGTCCGGATGCGAGATGACGATGCGGGCGACCGCGGCCTCCCGGTCCGCGTAGGACAGCGGCAGGCCGTGCGCGACGTTGGCCTTGACCGCCAGCACGAACGCGTCTTCCTCGCTGCCGTCGAAGAAGACGACGTCGATGCTGTCCTGGCCGCGCAGCCGGGCCGCGCCGAGCCGGTGCATCCCGTCGATGATCCGCATACTCGACCGGTGCACCAGGATCGGCGGGAGCGCGCGGTCCGGTTCGGCCAGCACCCGGATGTGCTCGGCGTCCTCGCCGATCAGTCGCGGCGAGTCCGCCGGTCGTAACGCGGCGACCGGAACGGTGTAGGTGACCTGGTCCGCCTTCGGGTAGCCGGTCGACGGCGACGGTTCGGTGTGCTCGTTCGAATCAGCCGGGTGCCCCTGGCTGGAGCCGTGATCAGCTTGCCCGCTCAATGGGCACCCCCGTCGGGTTGTGGATGGCAAACCTGCGACTTACTGTGAATGAGTCCTTGGCGCCAGCACCGATTACCGACTCTTGACTTTTCGCTGATTTCGGGCGTCGTCGCCTCAGACTTGAATTCGATTCAGACGGCAGTTCCAGGATGCAAAACCGCCGACCGCTTCCCCATTAAAATGTCCCCGTAGAATCTGGCGTCGTTCAACTCATGAACTGCGTCATCACTGGTGCCCTCCCCGCTCTCCTGGTCAGAGGGTAGGTCGTCGATCGAGCGTGAACTAGGTGCTCAAGCGAGTTCCCGGCCCGGGTGCGATCCTTTTCGCGCCTTGCCGCACCGGGGGTTCGGCCGGACGATCGGCAATGGTGCCCGGCAAGGGCCGGGCGGCGGGACTATGGGGCGGTCCGGGGTGCCCGTTCAACTGGTTCACCGGACGCGGTTGAGCGTCGAATGCGCTGTTCGGCGGCGCGGGGGATTGTCTATTCGGCGGCTGCCTGAGCTGTTCGGAGGCCGCGATACAGCTATTTGGAGGGTCATCGAAATGCCCAGTCTGACCCAGCTCGAAGCGAGTGGACGTGGCACAGTGCTGCGAGTCCGCTCGTATCAGGTCGATCTCGATCTGACGACCGGCGACGAGATGTTCCGATCGACGACGGAAATCGTTTTCGACGCGAACTCCGGGGACGGCGGGACATTCCTCGACGTGCGTCCGCGCGAGTTGCTCTCGGTGACCCTCAACGGCCGGGAACTGGACGTGGCCGCGCTCCACGACGGGCGGTTCCCCCTCACCGGCCTCGCCGAACGGAACGAGATCGTCGTGGTCGCCGACATGGCCTACTCGCGGGAGTGCGAAG
Source organism: Amycolatopsis speibonae (assembly GCF_042647925.1). NCBI lineage: Bacteria > Bacillati > Actinomycetota > Actinomycetes > Pseudonocardiales > Pseudonocardiaceae > Amycolatopsis > Amycolatopsis speibonae. Next base: position 12,494 of record NZ_JBHRWK010000081.1, on the reverse strand, counting down.
GTCTGCACCGGTACACCGACCCCGCCGACGGCCGGGTCTACCTGTATGCCTTCGTGTACATCGACAACGCGCCGCGGATCTTCGCCTGCTTCGACCAGCCGGACCTCAAGGCGCCCTTCACCTTCGGCGTCACCGTTCCCGACGAGGACTGGCAGGTGCTCGGCAACGCGCCGGCGACCTCGCTCGGCGCGGGTCGCTGGCGGCTCGACGAGACCGCGCCGCTGGCGACCTACTTGACCACACTGGTCGCGGGCCCGTACGAGTCCTTCCACACCGAACACGGCGGAGTGCCCCTCGGCCTGCACTGCCGTGCCTCGCTGGCCGAGGGGCTCAAGGACGACATCAAAGAGGTCTTCGAGGTCACCGGGCAGTGCCTCGACGAGTACCGGCGGCTGTTCGGCGTGCCCTATCCGTTCGGCAAGTTCGACCAGGTCTTCGTCCCCGAGTTCAGCGTGCTTTCGCTCGACCATCCCGGCTGTGTGCTGCTGCGCGAGCTGTACCTGTTCGGCTCCGCCGTACCCGCGAGCGAGCGGGAGACCAGGGCCGTGGTCATCGCGCACGGTCTGTCCCTGATGTGGCTGGCGGGCCTGGTCACCAACACGTGGTGGGACGATCTGTGGCTCGGGCAGGCCTTCGCCGACTACATGGCCCACCGGGTCACGAGCGACGTGACGAGGTTCTCCGGACCGCTGACCACCTTCGCCGTCCGGCGCAAGGCCCAGGGCTACGTGGCCGACCAGCGGCCGTCGACGCATCCGGTGAGCCTGGCCGGACCGGACGTGCGGACGGTGCTGCTCGAACTGGACCGGATCTCCTACTTCAAGGGCTCTTCGGTGCTGCGGCAGCTGGCCGCGCGGGTCGGCACCCCGGCGCTGCGCGAGGGCCTGCGCACCTACTTCACCCGCCACGCGTACGGCACGGCGACGTTCGGCGACTTCCTCGCCGCGCTGAGCGAGGCCACCGGAACCGACCTGACCGAGTGGGCCCGCGTGTGGTTCGGCACCTGCGACGTCGGCACCCTGACGTCGGAGATCACAGTGACCGACGGAGTGATCTCGGCCGCCGCCGTACGCCAGGATGTTCCGGCCGCGCACCCGGTGACTCGGCCGCACACCCTGGATGTGGGTTGCTACGGCGACGAATCCACGACGACACGGGTCGTGATCGACGGGGAACGGACCGAGCTGCCACAGCTGATCGGCCTGCCGGAACCGAAGTTCGTGCTGCTCAACGACGGCGACCTGACTTACGCGAAGATCCGCTTCGACGAACGATCACGCGCCGCGCTGCCCGAGTTCCTTCCCCGGCTGTCCCCGGTCAACCGCGCCATGGTGTGGTGCGCGCTGCTACTGGCTGTGCAGGACGGTGCCTATCCGGCCGCCGATCATCTCGACCTGGTGACCGGGATGCTCGCCGTGGAGCCGGAGCCGTCCATCGTCGTCGAGGTGCTCGAACAGGCGCGCGCCGACGTCGCCGATCGCTTCCTGTCCCCGGAGTCGCGGCCCGCCGCGCTCGACAGGATCGCCGGTGCCCTCCGCGACCGCATGGCGGACGTCGTGCCGACGGACGAGATCTGGTTGTGCCTGTGCCGGGGGCTCGTCGAGTTCAGCGCGGACGTCGGCGAGCTGCGCGGCTGGCTCGACGGCACCCGGCTGCCCGCCGGACTCGTGCTCGACGCGGATCTGGCCTGGCGGACCAGATACCGGCTCGCCGTGCTCGGCGGCCTCACCGAGGACGAGATCACCGCGGCCCATCGAGCGGACCCCAGCACCCGGGGCGCGCAGTTCGCGGCGAAATGCCGTGCGGCCAGACCGGATCCGGCGGCCAAGAGCGCGGCCTGGGACGCGATCGTCGGCGACACCAGCGTGTCCAGCTACGGGCTTTGGGCGATGGCCGAGGGATTCTGGCAACCGGAACAGGCGGAGCTGACAGACGGTTATGTGGCGAGGTTCTTCGCCGAGATGCCTGCCGCCGCCAAGCTGCGTGGTGATCTCGTGCTGGACGTGCTGGTCCGTTTCCTTTACCCGCGCTACGCCGCCTCTCCGGAGACCCTGCGGCTGGCCGGCGAACTGCTGGCCCGAAGCGACGTCGAACTGCCGCTGCGCAGGCGGGTCGCGGACTTCACCGGCGACCTCCGCCGTGCGGTCGCCGCCCGGGCGCACGGCGCCGTCTGAGCCGAGGGGAAGGAAGTCCCGTGCGGGTGGGAATTGTCGGCGGCGGCATCGCGGGCGCGCTGATCGCCTGGCGACTGCGCCGGACGGCGCCGCGGATCACGGTCGACGTCTACACCGCCGGACCGGCCGGCGGCGACGCGACCGGCGCGTCCGGCGGTCTGGTGCGCGGCTTCGAACGGGTCGTGCCGTTGTGCCGCCAGGCCGCGGACGGTCTGGCGGAACTGCGCGGCGATCCAGCGCTGCGGTCGGCGGCGGCGTACCGGGAGGTCGGCTCGGTGTACCTGCTGCCCGCCGGTGCCGAGGTGACCGAGCCGGTCCGGGTGCTCGAAGAGGTCCTGCCCGGCTCGGCGACGCTGCTCACCGGTGCGGAGCTGGCAGGCCACTATCCTTTCCGCGGCCTGCCTTCCGGCATGACCGCTGTCGTCGAGCGGCAGGCGGGTTTCCTTTCGCCCGCCCGGTTGCGGGCCGCCGCGCTGGCCTGGATCGCCGACAGCGGCGGGACGGTCCGCCGGGTGCCGGTGGTGACCGTGACTCCGGCCCCGGCCCTGTGCGGGGCCGACGGCGCGGCCAAAGGATACGACGCGGTCGTGCTCGCCGCGGGTCCGTGGACGCCTGCCTTGCTGACGGCGAGCGGACTGCCCACCGGCGGGTTGCGCGTCAAACAGATCCAGTACTCCGTGTACGAGGGGCGGCCTGCCGGGCTCGGCGCCTTCGTCCGGGAGGACACGGGAATGTGGGGCCGCCCGGACGGGGAGACCGGGTTCCTTCTCGGTCTGCCCAGCGACCGGTGGGACGTCGATCCGTCCTGCCCGCAGCCGGACGTCGCGCTGGTGGATCGGGTCGCGGAGGAGGCCCGTCGCCTGCTGGGCCATCCACCGGCCGGTCACCGTCCACTTCGGACCGCGGTGTCGTCCGACTGCTATCACGACCCGCCGGGCCTCGCACTGCGCGAGGTCTGTCCGGGGGTGTTCACCTTCACCGGTGGCTCGGGTGGCGCGGCCAAGACCGTGCTCGCGGCGAGCCGTGCTGCGGCGGCTGTCTTGGCGCGGTAAGCAGTAGGGACCTTCAGCTGTACTGGACCAGCTCCACCAGCAGCCCCGCGGGCCGGGCCAGGTAGAGGAAGGCGACCAGCATGCCCTGCCGGGCGCCGGTGCAGGGCTCGCGGTCGACAGGGGTGAAACCGGCTTCGCGCAAGCGGTTCAGCTCCGGCACCAGGTCGTCCACTTCGAAGGCGATGTGGTGCAGCCCGGGGCCGAACCTGGCGAAATGGCCGTCGAGCGCCGAACCGGGGCCGGCCGGGGAGACCAGCTCGATCAGGGGTCTGCCACCGCCTCCGGCCGGCTGCCAGAATTCGCACGCCACCCGATAGCCGTCGGCGATCCCATTGTCCAGTTTGGACAGATCGAGGGTGGTCATGGCGGGCCCGAGTGCCGAAGGATCGTCTGTCGCGAGTCCGATGTGGTCGATGCCGAGCAACATGACCCGAGGATAACGGCGTACCGGACGGTTGTTCTCGAGCTGATTTCACGCGCAGCTGACCGGAACGCTTTCCATCGGCCCGCGCCGTACGCTCCGGTCCATGACGACCGATGACGCGACAGAAACCGGATTGAGGACGGCCGTCGAACGGGAACTGCCCCGGGTGCGGGCCGATCTGGAACAGCTGGTCCGCATTCCCGGTATCGCCTTTCCCGAATTCGACCACACGCACCTGGACCGTTCCGCGGAGGCGGTGGCGACGCTGCTGCGTGGCTGCGGGTTGGACACCGAAGTCGTCCGCGCCGGTGGCCATCCGGCCGTCCTCGGCCGCAGGCCCGCGCCGGCCGGTGCGCCGACCGTGCTGCTCTACGCACACCACGACGTGCAGCCGCCGGGCGACGAATCGTTGTGGGACAGCGATCCTTTCGAGCCCGAGGAGCGCGACGGCAGGCTCTACGGCCGCGGCGCGGCGGACGACAAGGCCGGGCTGATGGCGCACGTCGCGGCGCTGCGAGCGTTCAATGATGCCCTGCCGGTCGGGGTCGTGGTGTTCGTCGAAGGCGAGGAGGAGTACGGCTCGGCGTCGCTCGCCGACCTGCTCCGGCTCCACCATGACAAGCTGCTCGCCGACGTCGTCGTGATCGCCGACTCGGCCAACTGGGATATCGGCGTTCCCGCACTGACCACGTCGTTGCGGGGGATCGTCAACTGTGTGGCCGAGGTGCGCACCCTGGACGCCGCTGTCCACAGTGGAATGTACGGAGGCGCCGTGCCGGACGCGCTGACCGCGCTGGCCCGGTTGCTGGCGACGCTGCACGACGACGCGGGCGACGTCACGGTGGAAGGGCTCGCCGTGGGCTCCGGGTCCACCTTGGATCTCTCGGCCGAGAGGGTGCGTGCCGAGGCGGGAATGGTCGACGGCGTCCGCTTCACCGGCACCGGTTCGCTGGCGGACCGGTTGTGGACCAAGCCCTCGCTGTCGGTTCTCGGTATCGACGCGCCCTCGGTTCTCCAGGCGGGCAATGCCCTGGTACCGGTGGCCCGGACGAAGATCAGTGCCCGGCTGGCTCCCGGCGACGATCCGGTCAAGGCGTTCGCCGCGCTCCGGGACCACCTCGAAGCCCGCTGTCCCTGGGGCGCCGCGATCACGGTCACTTTGGACGGTGCCGGAGCGCCGTGCGTCATCGACACCACGGGCCCGCACTACGAAGCGGTCCGATCGGCGTTGCGTGCCGCCTGGGGCGGGGTTCCGCCGGTGGAGATCGGCGTCGGCGGCTCCATCCCGGCCGTCTCGACGTTCCAGGCGGAGTTCCCGGCCGCCACGATCGTGGTGACCGGCGTCGAGGACCCGGACACCCGGGCGCACGGCCCGAACGAGAGCCTGCACCTCGGCGAGTTCGCCCGGGTCTGCCTCGCCGAGGCGCTCATGCTGGACGGGCTGGCCCGGACTACCCGCTGACCGGCTCGGCGAGCATGCTCAGCGCGGCCGGATTCGCCGCGAACACCGCCGTGTCGTAATCCTCGATCATCGACGAGACCGGGCCGTCGTACTCCGCCAGCCATTCGTCCGTGGCGTAAAGCGAGCGAGACCGCTCGACCCGATCCTGCTCGGATGGAAAAGCGCGCAGCAGGAAATAACCGTTTTCGTTGTTCGACGACGGACCGTGCGCGACCACCGTGATACCCAGCCTGCGCATCAACGGAATCGTGCCCTCCCGGCTGATCCGGTCGAATTCCTCGCGGCTGCCGGACTTCACGGTGAACAGTCGAATCTCCAGCAACCATGGTTTAGCGTTGTCCATCTCACACCTCGCCCTCGGTATTCCGGAAGGGCGAGTAGAGCACCGAAGAATGGTGGACGTCAATTAACGGCGAATCGAATACGTCAACGTCACCGGTCAGGTTCCGGTTCCTGGGCCCGCTCGAGTTCTTCGACGGCAGGCAGTGGTCCTCGATCGGTGCCCCGAAGCAACGGGCGCTGCTGGCTGTCCTGCTGATCAACGCCAACCGCGCGGTGTCGGCGGACCAGCTCATGGCGGAACTGTGGGGCGAGCGGCCGCCGCCGAGCGCCGCCGGCCTGCTGGCGGGCTACGTCTGGCGGCTGCGGAACAGCCTCGGTGACCCGCGAGGGCGGATGCTGAGCACCAGGGCACCCGGTTACCGGCTCGTGCTGCCGCCTGGCTCGACCGACGTCGACGAGTACGAGGAATTGGTCGCGGCGGGCCGGAAGAGCCTCGCCGAGGGCGACTTGTCTTCGGCGGTCACGACGCTGACCGAAGGACTCGGGATGTGGCGCGGGACGCCGATGGCGGACGTGGCGATGGTCCCGTCCGTCCTTGCCGAGTCCGCCCGGCTCGAAGAGGCGCGGCTGGCGGTGGTGGAGGCCCGGATCGAGACCGAGATCGGGCTCGGCGGGCACGAGGCGCTGCTTCCCGAACTGAAGCTGATGGTCTCGCGGTTCCCGCTGCGCGAACGGCTCCACGCGCATCTGATGGTGGCGCTCTACCGGTCCGGACAGCAGGCCGAAGCCCTTGGCGCGTACCGGGATCTGCGCAGGCTGCTGGTCGACGAGCTCGGCGTCGAGCCGAGCAAACCGTTGCGGGAACTGCAGGGCCGGATCCTGCGGGACGACCCGCTCCTCACCGAGACACCCCGGCGCACCACCCCGGCGATCGCGGTCCGGCGGCCCGTCGTGCCGCGCACCCTGCCTCCCGACGTGCCAGCCTTCATCGGCCGGGATCGCGAGCTGGCCTGGATCACTTCCCGGCTCACAGCCGGGGAGCAGCGCTGCGCCGTGCACGGGATGGCAGGCGTCGGCAAGACAACGCTGGCGGTGCACGCCGCGCACCGGGTGGCCGGCTCCTTTCCTGACGGTCAGGTACATCTGAGCCTCGGGGCGTCCTCGGCGCGCGGTCCGACGGCTCCGGTCGAGGTGATCGGGCGGCTGCTCGCGGCACTGGGCGTCCCGGTCGCCGACCTCCCGCCGGACGAGGAGGGGGCCGCCGCGGTGCTGCGCACCGTCCTCGCCGACCGCCGGGTGGTCATGGTGCTCGACGACGTCGCCGACTCCGGGCAGATCCGCCAGCTGCTGCCGTCGGCGCCCGGCTGTGCGGTGATCCTGACCGGCAGGCCCGCCTCCACCGCGGTGGACGGGGCGGGCCTGGTCCGCCTCGGCAGGCTCCCGGAGACGGCCGCGACGGCGCTGATCCGCCGCTACGCCGGTGCTCCCAGGGTGGACGCCGAGCAGGCCGCCACCGTCCGGCTCGCCGGGCTTTGCGACCACCTGCCGCTCGCCCTGCGCGTCGCCGCCACCAGGCTCGCGCAGCGTCCGGAGTGGACGGTCGGCGAGTTCGCCGCGCGGCTGGCCGACCCGGGGCGCAGGCTCGACGCGCTGGCCTGTGACGGACTCAGTGTCCGCACGAGCCTGCAGGCGGGCGTCCGGCTGTTGCGGCGCTCCGCCGATCCGCTGGCGACACGCGCGCTCGGGCAGCTCGGGGTACTGGACCAGCCGGTGGTCTCGACGGAAGCGCTCGCGGCCGCGCTCGACATACCCGTCCCCGCGGCCGAAGCGGCCGCGGAGCGACTTGTCGACGCAGGGCTCGTCGAGACGCTGCGGATGGACTGGTACCGGGTGCCGGGATTGGTGCGCTTGTTCGCCGTCGGCGAGTACGGCCGGCTGTCGCCGGCGTCGCGGTGAAGGTTCAGCGCAGCATCGACCGGTCGGTGGGGGTCAGCAGCAGCCGCTCGACGGAGTCCGGCAGATGCGGCCGTACGTCGTCCCGCCACTCGGGTAGCGCGGCCAGCCTCTCGGTGTGCTCGGCGTAGGCGTCCTGGTCGGCGAACGAAGCGAGCACGACGAGTACGTGTTCTCCCGTGCGGACCGGCAGCCCCTCGAAGTCGTTCTCCGCGTATTCCGTCCGCAGCAAGGAGAGCGGGGTGGCGCCTGCCTTTTCCAGCAGCGGAAGGACGGTCTCGCCGAAGAACCGGACGAGCGGCTCGTCCGGCGTCGACGGCAGGTAGTGGATCGTGGCCGTGACCAGCGAAGACGCGGGCGTGTCCCGGATCGTGGGGTCGAGGTCCGCCGGCACTCCGTGCTTGACCGGCCGCAGCAGCAGCACGTCGTCCGTGTCGATCATGGTGGCGTTGGCCGCCGCGGCGTTCGCCTTCCAGACCGGACCCGTGTAGAAGCTCGTCAGTGACCGGAGCCTGGCCTCCATGTCCGGGAAGCTTCGCAGCCACACGAAGTGATCCGGGCGGTCCAGGTCCCGGAACTGCCCCAGGACGCGCATCCCGGTGGCCTCCTGGGTCTCGACGAACTCCCGGTCGAACAGCTCGATCAGTTCCTCGCGCCGTCCAGGATGAAGGGTGTACTGCCGCAGCTCGATAACGTCGGTCACGCGAAGGACACTAAGGCATCAGGCTTGTCGTGAAAGGGCTTTTCGGCGGTCATGCGTCGAGCAGTTTGTCGAGGGTGATGGGGAGGTCGCGGACGCGACGGCCGGTGGCGTGGTGCACGGCGTTGCCGAGGGCGGCGGCGATGCCGACGGTGCCCAGTTCTCCGATCCCGCGGGCGCCGAGGGGGTTGAAGACGGTGTCGGGATGGTCGAGGAAGCGAACGTCGATCGGCGGGACGTCGGTGCTGACCGGGAGGACGTAGTCGGCGAGGTTCGCGTTGGCGATGCGGCCGGTACCCGGTTCGAGGTGTGTGTTCTCCAGGAGGGCCTGACCGATGCCGAAGATCACGCCGCCGACGATCTGGCCGCGCGCGGTCTTCTCGTTGACGATGGCGCCGGCGTCGATGACCGTCGTCACCCGGCGCACACGGCATTCCCCGGTCCAGCGGTTGACCGCGACCTCGCAGAAGTGCGCGCCGAACGAGGTGAAGGCGAAACGTTCGCGTTCCGGGCCCAGCGCGGTGGTTTCGGTGGCGTCGATCCCGGCGAGGTCGACGATGCCGAGCAGCGCGCCGAAGCCGATCCGCCGCCCGGGGCCTACGACGTCACCGCGTTCGTAGCGCACCTTGTCCTGGCCCATGCCGTGGAACGGGGACCGTTCGTGGGTCACGGCGAGTTCGAGTAAGGCGCGCTTCGCGGACTGTGCCGCCGCGTGGACGGCAGGGGCGGAACTCGCCGTGCCCGCGGAGGCGAACGCGCCGGGATTGTCGGCCAGCGCGGAGTCGCCGAGCGCGGCGTGGACGCGGTCCACCGGGAGGCCGAGGGCGTCGGCGCCGACCACGGTCAGCACCGTCCGCATCCCGGTGCCCAGATCCGACGTCGCGGTGGACACCGTCGCGGTGCCGTCGGCCTGGAGCCGGACCTTCCCCGTCGTGCGGTACCGCGAGGCCGGGTAAGCGGCCGTCGCCATGCCGGTGCCGAGCAGCCACTCGCCGTCGGCGACCGCCCTCGGCACCGGGGCACGCCGGGACCAGTCGAACATCTCGGCGCCGACGCGGTAGCACTCGTCGAGGTGCTTGCCGGACCACGGCACGCCCCGTCCCGGGTACGTGGTGGCGTAGTTGCGCAGGCGTAACTCGATCGGGTCCATGCCGAGCCGCACCGCCAGTTCGTCCATGGCGGTCTCCAGCGCGAACGACCCGGCTTCCGGCCCCGGCGCCCGCATCGGCGTCTGGGGTGGGACGTCCAGGGTCACCAGGCGCTGCCCGACGTGGATGTTGGGGGAGGCGTAGAAGTAGCGCGAGGTGGTGTGCGGCCCCGCCTCGTAGAGGAACCCGTCGCCGCCGCTCGACAGGCTGGCGTAGGCGTCGTGCTTGAGGGCGACGAGGTGCCCGCCGCGGTCCGTGCCGAGGGAAACCGTCTGGGACATGGCCGAGCGATGGCCGGTGACGCCGAAGGTCTGCTCCCTGGTGAGCACGATCCTGACCGGGCGGCCGAGCGCCTTCGCCGCGGCCGCGGCGAGCACGGGATGTCCCCAGGTGAGGATCTTGTTGCCGAACCCGCCGCCGACGTGCGGGCTGAGTAGATGCACCCGGGAAGGGTCGACGCCGACAGTGGTGGCGATCGTCCCGGCGGCCAGCTGAGGAGCCTGCGCGCCGCTGTAGAGGGTGAGGTAGCCGTCGCGCCACACCGCGATGGCGGCGTGGGGCTCCATGGCGCTGTGGTACTCGATCGGCTGGGTATAGGTGGCGGTGACGACCGCGTCGCTCGCGCCGAGGGCTTCGTCGATGGACGCGACCCCGTCGGCGAGCAGGTCGAGCAGCGCCGGCTCGCCGTTGACGTCGTCCGGCAGGGTGGCGCCGGGCATCCCGTCCCGCAACGACGTCCGCGGAGGGACGGCGGTGTAGTCCACGCGGACCAGCGCGGCGGCGTCCCGAGCCTGCTCGAAGGTCTCGGCGACCACCAGTCCGACGATCTGCCCGTGGTAGCGAACCTGGTTGTCCCGCAACGGAAGCCAGTTGTACCCGACGCCGGATTCGGCGCCGCCGAACAGGGGCAGCGGGTCGGCGTGGGTGTAGACGGCGAGCACGCCGGGGGAGCGCCGCGCGGCCGCGCTGTCGATGGCGCGGACGGTGCCGCGCCCGACCGTGCTCAGCAGGAGGTAGCCCTCGGCGAGGCCGTCGACCGGATAGTCGGCGGAGTACCGCGCGGCTCCGGTGACCTTGAGCCGTCCTTCGACGCGTGAGATCGAGGTCATGGTCTGTCCGCCAGCTTCATCAGGGCACGGGTGACGGTGCGCCGCAGCAGCGGCACCTTGAAACCGTTGTGAGTCAACGGACGGGCTCCTTCGGTGGCGAGTGCCGCGGCTTTCTCGACGACGTCGAGCCGCGGCGGACGGCCGCGCAACGCGTCCTCCACCGCGGTCAAGCGCCATGGTCTGGTGCCGACCCCGCCCGCCGCTAGCCGCACGTCACGCACGACGCCGTCGCGGACCGACAGCGCGGCCGCGACCGAGGCGAGCGCGAACTCGTAGGAGGCCCTGTCGCGCACCTTCACATAGGTCGACCTGTTCGCCCAGCCGAGCTGGGGAATGGTCACGTCGGTCACCAGTTCGCCCGGCCGCAGTTCGTTTTCGAGGTGCGGGGTGGTGCCGGGCAGGCGGTAGAACTCGGCGAGCCGGACCTCGCGGGAGCCGTCCCGGCCGGTCAGCCGCACCGAGGCGTCCAGCGCCACGAGAGCCACGGCGAGATCGCTCGGATGCGTGGAGACACAAGAGTCACTGGTGCCCAGGACGGCGTGGGTGCGGTTGGCACCCTTGATCGCCGGGCAGCCGCTGCCGGGTGTCCGTTTGTTGCACGGTGTGGCGATGTCCCGGAAGTACCCGCATCTGCTGCGCTGCAGAAGATTCCCGCCGATGCTGGCCATGGTGCGCAGCTGTGGCGACGCACTGGCCAGCAGGGCTTCGGCGAGCAGCGGGTACCGCGAGACCACCAGTGGATGAGCGGCCACGTCGCTCATCCGCTCCAGGGCCGCGATGTGCAGCCGCTGCCGGTCTGTCCACACTCCGGTCAGGGGCAAGCGGTTGATGTCCACCACCCGGCTCGGCGTCAGCACTTCGAGTTTCATCAGGTCCACCAGCGTCGTGCCGCCCGCCAGATAGGCGGAATTCGGCGCTGCGGCGCGGTCGAGTGCCTCGGCCACGCTGTACGTGAGCGCGAAGTCGTAGGGCCGCATCAGTCCGCCGCTCCCGCTGTCCGGATCGCCTCGACGATGTTGGTGTACGCCCCGCAGCGGCAGAGGTTGCCGGACATGAGCTCCCGGATCTGCTCCGGCGAGTGGGCGCGCCCTTCGCGGAGCAGCGCCACCGCCGACATGATCTGGCCGGAAGTGCAGAAGCCGCACTGGAAACCGTCGTGTTCGAGGAACGCCTGCTGCACCGGATGCAACCTGTCGCCACGCGCCAGCCCCTCGATGGTGGTGACCCGCCTGCCGGTCACGGAACCCGCCAGCGTCAGGCAGGACAGCACCCGCCGTCCGTCGACGTGCACCGTGCAGGCACCGCACTGACCGCGGTCGCACCCCTTCTTCGTGCCGGTCAACCGCACTCTGTCGCGCACCGCGTCGAGCAGCGTCACCCGCGGATCCAGCCGCAGCCGCTCCACTCTCTCGTTGACCCGCAGTTCCACGTCGATGAGGCTGCCGCTCGGTTCGGCGTCTGCCGCGTCCGTGTTTTCGAGCTGCCCACCGACCGCCAGTACCGCCGACGCCGTCGCGGTCCGCCCCAGGAAGCCGCGCCGGGAGATTCTGCCCTCGTTCGATTCATCCATGGTCTGATCGGACTCCTCCAGGATCGCCCCTCAGCGGACATCGACCGAGTTTCTCGGATCGCCTCTTGTTTCGACATCGCTCAGCTGAGCAGGAGCTCGGGTAGAGTTCGCGGCATGCTCGAGCTCCGACCCAATTGCGAGTGCTGCGATCGCGACCTGCCGCCCGCCGCGGACGCGCTTATCTGCACCTTCGAATGCACTTTTTGCCCTGGCTGCGCGGAGGGTCGCTTCGGTGGGGTCTGCCCCAACTGCGGAGGCGAGTTCGTGCGCCGTCCCGTGCGGCCCGCGGCTTTGCTCGAACGGCACCCGCCTTCGTCGCAGCGGGTGGTCAACGCGCACGCGGCCTGTTCGCCGGCCTAGGCCGGGAGGGCGGCGGCGAGGGGTGGTCGTGAGTGGGACGACCTTGATCAACGGAGGATCCGGGCCACTTGTCGAGGGGCGAGGCAAAGGTGCCCGGTCGGTCGGGGTGAAGGGGCCTTCGGGACACGACGTCGAGTCGCCGAACTTCAGGGTGCCCCCGATGTGGCATTGGGGACACTCACCTTGGATCCACCGGTGTTGATGTGGTGTTTGGGGTGTGTCTGGGTACGCAAATGCCCTCTGGCTTGGGATGATTGTTC
>NZ_JBHRWK010000080.1:0-12404 GCF_042647925.1 Amycolatopsis speibonae | reverse complement strand
AGCGCCGGGGCGAGCTTCAGGGCGTCTTCCCCCGTCGGCGGCTTCGGCCCGGCGACCACCGAGTGCACCGTCGGGCCGAGCGGGACCAGTGGCACACCGGCCCGCTCCAGCAGCGTCGCGAACTCTTCGTCCGGTGGCGCGGCCACCAGCGCTTCCGCACCGAGTTCCCGCACTTCTCTCGCGAGTCCCACCAGGGGTTCGACATCCCCGCGCGATCCCCACGTCGTCAGCAAAACACGCACTTCGCGACTCCCGTTCCCGCAGCTTCCAGCCTTCGGCGGGCAATTCTGCGGGACGACCCGGGGCTTGCCGCAAGCCCCCATGTCCGCTATAAGTTGAAGGGGGCAAGGAAAAGCCCCCTCTCTCGTCCACTCTGGACGGAACCTTTCAGATAGACCCGGTGCGTAGCGCGAAGGCGACAGCGTGCGTGCGGTTCTGGAGGCCGTAGCGCGACATCACCCGATGGAGGACGTTCTTCACCGTGCTCTCCGAATAGGCGAGCTTGGCCGCGATCTCCTCCGTGCCATGGCCATCGGCCAGCAGCCGGAGTACTTCCCGCTCCCGGTCGGACAGCCCGGACAGCGCGAGACCGTTGGGTACCAGCAGGTCCTCCTGGATGCGTTCGAGCTGCGAGAGCAGGCTTCCCTGCAGTCTCGGCGGCAGCGCGCCGGCGCCCTGGCTGACCGCGAGAATCGTCCGCACCAGGTGTTCGCCGTCGAGGTCGCGCCGCGGCAGCAGCGCGGCCATACCGCATTCGATCGCCGTCATCAGGACCTGGACCGGGAAATGGTCGGTGACGATCACGCACCTCGGCGGCGAGGCGAGTGACGACGCGGCACGAACCTGGCGCAGGAACGTGAAAACCCCGTCGCCGATCGAATCCCCGACGGTCACGATCACCTCGGCCGGTCCCAGGTCGGTGTCGGCGAGCACGTCCAGCCGTTCGTCGGCGCCGAGAATGCTCGTCGTGCCGAGCCCGGCCAGGAGATCCGGGGCATGCACGGCGACTCTGACGCGATCGGTCCTCCTGGTGATCTTCTCCCCTTGAATCAACATCGAAGTCCCTATCCGAAGCGCTCGGAAACCCGGAGACGGCAGCGTTAGTAGTTATCGCACTACTTAGAAGCTATAACGTTACAACGTTGTATGTCAACCGCGGAAGCAGGGCTCCCACGGTCGGCGGCACCGTCACAGGGCAAGACGCCCGAAGGAGGTGAAAGGTTCAGTGCGAACGTGATCGGACTCGGCGGACGCCGGTCACCGCGTCGTGAGGTCGTCCAGTTCGTCCGCAATCAACAGATCGGGGTCGAACTTCATTCCGGTGAAGTGGCCGGCGAGTTCGAGCGAGAGCACGCCGTGCAGGCGGGTCCAGAAGGCGAGCGCGCGGTGCAGGGTCGCGGCCGGGGCCGGATCGTCACCGGCCCAGTCGCGGTGGCCTTCCAGATGCTTGTCGAACGGGGTGTCCGGCTTGTCCACGGTGATCGCGCGGCACGCTTCGAGCAGCACCGCCATGACCTCGCTCGTGATGGCGGTGGTGTCTTCGGGTGCGTGGTAGCCGGGGACGGGCGTGCCGTAGATGAGGAAATAGCGCTGCGGGTCGCGTCGCGCCCAGTCCCGGATGGTGAAGGCGAGCCCGGCCAGATCAGCGCCCGAGTCGAACGCCGCCCGGACGGTGTCGGCGAGGCTTCGGTACGCGTCGCGGATGAGGGCGGTGATGAGGTCGTCGCGGCTGGCGAAGTACCGGTACAGGGCGGGGCCGCTCATCCCCACCTGTTTGGCGATCGCGTTGAGCGACAGCGCGGGGACCCCGGCGGTGGCGATCTGCTCCCACGCGTGCTGCTTGATCTCGGTGCGCACCTGGTCGCGGTAGCGCTCCCGCGGGCTCTGCCCGTCCGCGTCCGTCATCGGCCCTCCCGCTTCGTCGGCCCGAAGCTTAGTCGGCGCTCCGGTCGCGGAGGAATCGAAGGGGCACGATCCGTTGCACGAACCTCCCTGATCGACCGGAATCACCGGCAAGCCCGGTCGCGGATGATCGACAATGGCCTCATGGCTGGCGACGACTTCACCTGGTTGGACGCGACGGCTCAGGCGGAGCTGGTCCGCACTGGGCAGGTGTCACCGCTGGAACTGCTCGACGCGGCGATCGCGCGGATCGAAAAGCTCGACGGCGCGCTCAACGCCGTGGTCAGTACCCGGTTCGACCAGGCCCGGCGGGAGGCGGTGACGGCGCACGGGCAGGGACCGTTCCGCGGCGTGCCGATGCTGCTGAAGGACTTCCTCTGCCACACCGCGGGCGATCCGGTGCACGGCGGCATGCGTGTCCTGCGGGACCGGGATTGGCGCGCGCCGTCGGACTCGTATCTCGCCGCGCGCCTGCGGGCCGCGGGGTTCCTGTTCTGCGGCCGGACGAACACGCCGGAACTGGCGACGAGCATCACCACCGAACCGCTTCTGCACGGCGCGACACGGAATCCGTGGAACCCGGCGCTGTCCCCCGGCGGATCGAGCGGCGGGTCGGCCGCCGCGGTGGCCGCGGGTCTGGTCCCGGTCGCGCACGGCAACGACATGGCGGGCTCGATCCGCATCCCGGCGTCGGCGTGCGGGCTGGTCGGGCTGAAGCCGAGCCGAGCGCGGACCAGCCTCGGCCCGGAGTTCGGCGAATACTGGGGCCAGGTCACCCACGAACACGTCCTGACCCGGTCGGTCCGGGACACAGCGGCGATCCTCGACGTCACCGCGGGCGCCGCGCCGGGAGATCCCTACCGCGCCGCACCACCGGACCGTCCATATCGGACAGAGGTCGGCGCGGACCCCGGCTCCCTGCGGATCGGGTTCCGGATCACCTCCCCGGGCACGTGCGAAACGGCGCACTTCGACAGCGTCGCCGCCGTCGAACGGACCGCCCGCCTGCTCGAGTCCCTCGGCCACCAGGTCGCTCCCACCGCCGCGGCCGCGCTGGACGCGCCGGGGATGTTCGACACCATGCCCGCGCTGCTCGCGGCCGTGGTCACCTGGGAACTCGACGCCTGGTCCGAACGGCTCGGCGAACCGCTGCCGTCGTCCGTGCTGGAACCGATGAACGCGATGCTCGCCGAAGCGGGCCGTTCGGTCACCGCCGTGGACTGGGTCGCCGGATCGCTCTCGTCGCAGCGGTGGGCCCGCGGGGTCGCGGCGCTCTGGGAGGACGAACTGGACGTCCTCCTCACCCCCACGTCACCCGCGCCGCCCGCCGAACTCGGCGTCCTCGCCCCGGACGCGAAGTCTCCCGAGGAACTGGCCGCCGGGATCGCCACCGGCGCGGCGTTCACGGCGCCGTTCAACATCACCGGGCAGCCCGCGATCTCCCTGCCGCTGCACTGGAACGCCGAGGGGCTGCCGATCGGCGTCCAGCTCGTCGCCGCTCAGGACCGCGAAGACGTCCTCATCCGGCTCGCCGCCCAACTGGAGGAGGCCGCGCCCTGGTCGGAGAGGCATCCCGCACCGTTCTCGTGAGTGGTCAGGACGGTTAGAACCGTCCTGGCCACTCACGAGGTGACGATCATTCGGGCAGGAGCGCCAGTTCGGCCAGGGCCTGTTCCCGCCGGGCGCTGAACGACGGCTCGGGCGAGAGTTCGACGGCCAGGGTGAGGCACTCTCGGGCTTCCTCGAAGGCACCGGCCGCTCGCCAGGCCTGTCCCTCGCGGAGCGCGCAGTTCGCCTCCAACGTTTCGAAACCGCCTTCCCACGCGAGCCACCGGCTGGTGCGGTAGTGGCCCGCCGCCTCCCGCCATTCGGCGAGCGCGCCGAGCACGTCACCGATGGCGCGCAGGGTCAGGGTCTTCAGCAGCTGATGGAAACCGGGATACGTGTCACCCGCCAGCCGTTCGGCGTCGGCGAGCACGGCCCGGTGCACGGCGAGCGCCTCCGCATGCCGTCCGGCGGCGAGCAGCGCGCGCCCGTAGATGTTCCGCGCCGAGGTTTGCCCGTCCCAGAACGGCAGTTCGTCCGCCAGTTCGTACCCGCGCTTCGCGAACTCGAACGCTTCGTCGCCTTCTCCGAGCAACCGCAGCACCTGGCCGAGGTAGATGGACGCCCAGGTCTGCTCGACGCGGTCGCCGATCCGGACGGCGATGTCCAGCGCGCGGCGATGCGCCGCCACAGCGCTTTTCTCGTCATCGAGACAGACACTGGCCGCCCAGCCGACGAAGTTGAGCAGCTTCGCCTCGTCCCCGGCGTTGCCCAGCGCGTTCGCCGCGGCCGCGCCGAGCGAGAAGATCTCCAGCCACGGCCGCTGGGCGCTGCGTCCGTCGGAGTACCAGTGCAGCGCGACGGCGAGATCGCCGACTTCCCGATGCCAGCCTTTCTGCGCGGCCACCCGCTGCGCGGCGACCCAGTTCTCGCCCTCGACGTCCAGCCAGCGGCCGCTCTCGTCCCGCGAGCCGAACCGCCCGGTCTCCGATGCCTTGGGGTAGAACAACCTGGCCGCTTCCGCCGCCTTGCCGAGCAGGTGGGCGAGCACGATGTCCCGCGCGGCCGGATCCTCCTCCGCCTCGAATCGTTCCTCGGCGAACAGGCGGATCAGGTCGTGGAACTGGTGACGTTCCGGCTCGGCCGTGGTCTGCAGGAGGCTGGCGTCGACGAGTTCGTCGAGGTGATCACGGACGTCGGCGTCCGCCGCGCCCGAAACGACCCCCGCGAGTTCGAGGCCGAAGTCGGCGCCCGGCACGGTCGCCAGCCGCCGGAACAACCGCCGCGCCCCGGTCGAGACAGCGCGGTAGGACAGGTCGAACGCCGACCGCAGCTGCAGGTCACCGGCCGCGAGCGCGCGCAGTCGAGTGCTTTCGTCGCGCAGTCTGTCGGCGAGCTGGGCCAGGGACCACTGCGGCCGGGTGGCGAGCCGGTTGCCCGCGATCCGGACCGCGAGCGGCAGGTATCCGCACAGTTCGACGAGCTCCCGCGCGGCGTCGGGTTCCGCGCGCACGCGGTCGGCACCGATGATCCTGGAGAGCAGGCCGGTCGCGCCTCCGTCGGAAAGCGGTTCGAGCCCCAGCCAGCGGGCGCCCTCGAGACCGGCGAGCGTGCGACGGCAGGTGATCAGGGTGAGACTGTCGGGCCCGGCGACCAGCAGCGGCCGGATCTGCGCCTCGTCGGCGGCGTTGTCGAGCAGCAGCAGGACCTTCCGGCCTTCGAGCAGCATCCGCAGCAAAGCCGAACGCTCGCCTTCGGAAGCGGGGACCTGCCCCGGTGCGACGTCCAGTGCGCGCAGCAGCCGGTCGAGCGCGGCCCTGGCGCTCAACGGTTCGTCGTCCATCCCGCGCAGGTCCACCGCGTAGCCGCCGTCCGGGAAATCCGGGCGCCACCGGTCCGCCGCCGTCACCGCGAGCGCGGTCTTCCCGACCCCGGCCTGCCCGACGATCGCGACCACGCCGCCCTCGGCGGCCTTCGCGGACAGCTGCTCCAGTTCACGTTCGCGGCCGGACAGATCCGGCGGCGGCGTGGGCAGTGCGCAGGTCGCAGCGACCTGGGCGGCCAGCGCCGGGTTCCGGCGCCGTCCCTGTTTGGCGACGGTCAGGAAGAACTCCCGGTCACCGCCGGTCAGGCCGAGCGCGTCCGCCAGCACCTCGGCGGAGCGCTGCTGCGCGGCTCGCGCGCGGCCGCGTTCCAGCTCGCGCAGGGCGCGGACGCTGATCCCCGAGGCCTCGGCCAGCTGTCCCTGTGTCCAGCCCGCGGCTCGGCGGTGTTCGAGCAGGAGCTTGCCGAACACCGACCGTTTCTCGCTCGCCTCCGCGGGTTCCACCGAGGTCCATTCAACCGGCAGGCTTCCGGTGGCGAAAAGCTGCCCCCCGCTTCCGCTTGTCCCGCCTTCGCCGGGGCCGGTTACCTGGAACGCATGTCGACGACCATGACGACGCCCGTCCGGCCGATCGTGCGGACCGAGGAGCGCCGGGAGATCCGGGTCGCCGTGCACGCCGGTGATCCGCTCGTCCGCGCGGGCCTGCGCAGTGCGCTCGGCGCCGGCCCCGGCATCAGCTTGCGGGACGATCCGGAAAAGGCCGACGTCCTGGTGGCGGTCGCCGGAAACGAGCCGCACCGGATCCCGGCCGGGGCCGCCCGGCTGGTGCTGGTCGCCGATCAGCCCAATCAGACCGAACTGTGGGCCGCGGTGGAACGCGGACTCGCCGTCGTCGTCGCGCGCTCCGAAGCGACGCCCGGACGGCTGCTGCGCGCGGTCGCCGACGCCCACGCCGGCCGGGGCGATCTGCCCGCCGATCAGCTCGGCAGCCTGCTCCGGGGAATCTCGCGGCTGCACAAGGAAGTTCTCGAGCCGCGCGAGCTCACCCTCAGCGGGCTGTCGCCACGGGAGACCGAAGTGCTCCGGCTCCTCGCTGAAGGGTTCGACACCGGGGAGATCGCCCGGCGCGTGGCCTACTCCGACCGGACCGTGAAGAACATCCTGCACGGCCTGCTCAGCCGGTTCGGTCTCCGCAATCGCACGCACGTCGTGGCTTACGCACTGCGCGAAGGCCTCATCTGACCAGGGCGGACGAGCGTTTCAGATGACACCTTCCCGGATCGCGTAAGCCACCGCGTGCGACCGGTTCCGCAGCCGCAGCCGGTCGGTGACGGAGTAGATGATGTTCTTCACCGTGCGTTCCGAATAGGAGAGTTCGGTCGCGATCTCCTGGGTGTCGAACCCGTCGGCCATCAAGCGCAGGACGTCGATCTCACGTGAGGAGAGTGCGGCCCCGGCGGGCTGGCTCGGCGCGAGCATCTCCCGGTGGAGTCGCTCGGCGTGTTCGGCCAGCCTGCCGAGCAGGTCGGACGCCGGGCTCATCCCGCCGGACGCGGCACTGCGGACGCTGTCGGCCACGCGGGAATCGGTCACCGCCGACTTCGGCAGGATGGCGACCACCCGGCACGCCACCGCGGCCGTGAGCCCGCCCTCCTCGATCCGGTCGGTCAGCAGCACGATCGGCTTGCCGAGTTCGACGGTGACTTCACGCAACGCGGTGACCGCGTCGGTCGAAAGCCGGTCGAAGGCGGCGACGACGACATCGGTCTCGTCCCGTTCCCGGCCGTCGACCACCGTCACCGACGCCCGGGTTTCGAGGAGGTCGGCCATTCCGGCTTTCGTGATGGGGTCCAGGGCGCAGACGCTCACCCGAACTGCTCGCATGCTTTCCTCTTCTGCCGCGGACGGCCGGCAGGCGGTCCACTGTGGATCATCGATTGTCAAGAGTCCCCGGTGCAGAAAGCCTTGCCCGCGCGAACGAGCAGGCTTCTTGTACGGTGGATTTCGGGTGGCGACCCACCTCGGTGACCCCCACACCTGACGGTGGGTCGCTCCCTTTTCCGTGGCTCGCGGCAATTCTCGCCCGCCGGAATAGGCGCGGCAACGCATTCCGCGCGGTCTGCTTTCCCCGCCAGTGGACAATGGCCGAAGGGGCACTCCGATGCCTTTCCGTGGAAGCGGACCTCCGTGCGCCGCGAGCCGCCCAGGCCGATGCGCCAAGCCGGCGGCTGGTCACCCTCCGATCGATCCCCGAATACGTCTTTTGATGCCCCGAGCTGCACAAACGCCACTTTGGCACCACTTGGCACCACTTCGGCCTTGCATTGGCGCCACCGTGGTGCCATGATGGCGTCATGGATTTGACGCCCTTTGTGGACAACGTTCGCCGGGAGCTCGCCGTCGCCGCCGAGGCGGGGGGAGCCGAGGCGAGCGCCCTCGCCGAACGCTTGACCGCGCCGCTCGCGTCGGCCATCCGTCTCGCGCTGCTGGACGCGTTGTCCGCCGCCTCGGACGAGATCACCCGGGACCTCGCGCCCGGTTCGGTCGAGGTCCGGCTTCGCGCCGGTGAAGCCAGCTTCGCCGTCACGCTTCCCGCCGTCGAGCAAGCCGGGCCCGTGGCCGCGACGGTGCCGGAACCCCCGGCGCCGCCACTGCCGCCGATGCCGGACGAAGAAGGGGCCACGGCCCGGATCAACTTCCGGTTGCCCGAACAGCTCAAGGCGCGCGTCGAGGAGGCCGCGGCGGCGCAGGGCCGTTCGGTCAACGCGTGGCTCGTGCGGGCCGCGTCCGCCGCGCTCCGGCCGTCGGAACAGACCGCCCCGCCCGCGTCGCCGAGCAGCGGTCACCGCGCAGCGCAGCGCTACACCGGCTGGGTCAGCTAGATCCGTTAGACCAGCACAAACACCGATCACACCACCTTTGAGGGGACAACCATGCCTTCTTTCGCCACCCCGGAACCCATTCTCGTGGACCTCGAGCCGGTTGTCGGCAACGTCCGCATCGTCGCCGGCGACCGTGCCGACACGGTCGTCGAAGTCGCCCCGCTCGACCCGGACAAAGACTCCGACGTCGACGCCGCGACGCGGACCGTCGTCGAGTTTTCCGGCGGCACACTGACGGTCCGCGCACCGAAGATGCGCCTGCTCGACTTCTCCAACCGGTCGAGGTCGATCGACGTGACCATCGAACTGCCCGCCGGTTCCCGGGTGCAGGGGAGCACCGGCCTCGGCGACCTCACCGCGACCGGGCGGATCGGCGCGTGCCGCTTCAAGTCCGGGACCGGCCACATCCGGCTCGACCACGCCGGTGAACTGAAACTGCACTCCGCGTCGGGGAACATCGTCGTCGAGCACGTCGACGGCAGCGCCGACATCAGCACGAGCTCCGGCCGCGTGCACGTCGGTGCGATCACCGGTGCCGCCGTGGTCAAGAACTCCAACGGTTCCACCACGATCGGGACGGCCGGTGACGCGATCCGGCTCCGCTCGGCCAACGGCGACATCACCGTCGACAAGGCCGAAGCCGGTGTGGAAGCCAAGACCGCCAACGGTTCTGTCCGCGTGCTCGACGCGGCCAGGGGCAAGCTCGACCTCGACACGTCGATGGGGGACATCGAGATCGGCATCCGCGAGGGCAGCGCGGCCTGGCTCGACGTGAACACCGGCTTCGGCCGCGTCCTCAACGACATGGCCGCCGCCACCGCGCCCGGCGCCACGGCCGACAAGGTCGAAGTCCACGCCGGCACCTCCGTCGGCGACGTCATCGTTCACCGCTCCTGACCCGTCGGTCCTTACACACCAGGGGAATCCACATGAGAAACCCGGCCATCTCCGCGACCGGACTGCGCAAGTCCTACGGCGACAAGGTCGTCCTGGACGGCATCGACCTGCACGTCCCGGCGGGCACCGTCTTCTCGTTGCTCGGCCCCAACGGCGCGGGCAAGACCACCACGGTCAACATCCTGTCCACTTTGGTCGGTCCGGACGCGGGTGGCGCGACGATCGCCGGAGCCGACCTGGCCACCGATCCGGACGGCGTCCGCGCCTCGATCGGTCTCACCGGCCAGTTCTCCGCGGTCGACAACCTCCTCACCGGTGAGGAAAACCTGTTCCTCATGGCGGATCTGCACCATCTGCCGCGCCGCGCCGGGCGCAAGCGCGCCGCCGAACTGCTGGAACGGTTCGAACTGGCCGACGCCGCGAAGAAGACTCCGGCCACCTTCTCGGGTGGCATGCGCCGTAAGCTGGACCTGGCGATGACGCTGATCGGTGACCCGAAGGTCATCTTCCTCGACGAACCGACCACCGGTCTCGACCCGCGCAGCCGTCGCACGATGTGGCAGATCATCCGGGACCTCGTCGACAGCGGCGTGACGATCTTCCTCACCACGCAGTACCTGGAGGAGGCCGATCAGCTCGCCGACCGGGTCGCCGTGCTCGACGGCGGCCGGATCGTCGCGCTGGGCACGCCCGACGAGCTGAAGCGGCGCGTGCCCGGTGGGCACATGCAGCTGAAGTTCCCCGACGCCGTCTCGCTGCGCGACGCGACCCGCGCGCTTCAAGTGTCCACTTCGGACGAAGAGACCCTGGCGCTGCGCGTGCCGACCGATGGCACCGTCGCCGCTCTTCGCGCGGTGCTGGACCGGCTCGACGCCGAAGCCGTCGCCGTCGACAGTCTCACCGTGCACACCCCGGATCTCGACGACGTGTTCCTCAGCCTCACCGGTCACCGGACCGAAGCGACCAAGGAGATGGCCCGATGACCACCCTTTCCCTCTCGGTGCGCGACTCGGCGACCATGCTGCGCCGCAACATCCGGCACATGCAACGGTATCCGTCGCTCACCATCATGCTGATCGGCCAGCCGATCGTGTTCCTGCTGCTGTTCGTCTACGTCTTCGGCGGCACACTCGGGAACGGGCTCGGCGGCGGGGGAGGAGGAAGAGCCGAGTACGTCGGCTATGTCACGCCCGCCATCCTGCTCGTCACCGTGTGCAGCGCGGCGCTCGGCACCGCCATCTCCGTGGCGACGGACATGACCGAGGGCATCATCGCCCGGTTCCGCACGATGGCGATCAGCAAGGCCTCGGTCCTGACCGGGCACGTCGTCGGCGCGCTGATCCAGACGGCGTTCGCGCTCGCCGTCGTCTTCGGGGTCACGCTGCTCATCGGCTTCTCGCCGACGGCGGGCGTCGGCGAATGGTTCGCCGTCGCCGGCCTGCTGTTGCTGCTGACCCTCGCGCTCACCTGGCTTTCGGTGGCGCTGGGCCTGGCGGCCAAGAGCGTCGAGACGGCCAGCAACACACCCATGATCTTCATGCTGCTGCCGTTCCTCGGCAGCGGGTTCGTGCCCACCGACTCGATGCCCGCCTGGCTGCGCTGGTTCGCCGACTACCAGCCGTTCACCCCGGTCATCGAGACCATCCGGGGACTGCTGCTCGGAACCCGGATCGGCGGCAGCGGCTGGCTCGCGGTCGGCTGGTGCGCCTTGCTCGCGACCGTGGGGTACCTGTGGTCGAAGTCCTTGTTCGCCAAGGAACGTGACCGCTGAGCCGGAGTGAAACCGGGGGTCGCCCCGGGCCGGAACCGCCATCACGGTTCCGGTCCGGGGCGTTGGCTCGTGACGTTCGTGAACGGCAAGGCAAAGGTGTCGCGCCGTTGAGGCGTGCGCCGAATGTGGCATTGGGGGTGACGTGAAGGGAGCCTGCCCCGCGTGGGAATGCGGTGAAAGTTCCCTTCATCCAGCCTGACACGTCACCACGCCTCGCTGTGCTTTCCTGCCCGTCGAGTATGTCGTTGTCCAGCACCATGTTGCGGTATGTCGCCGGGGTGACCCGTGGTCACCGGCGCCGGATCGGGTCGCCGTGGCGGCGGTTGCCGCCGGGACGGCAGGGGTTGCTGGTGCTGGCGTATCTGCGTAACGGCGACACCTATGCCCGGCTCACGGCCGGGTTCGGCATCAGCATCGCCACGGTGTTCCGCTACGTCCGCGAGACGACCACCTTGCTCGCCGCGCAGGCACCCACTCTGGCCAGCGTGTTATGGCAGCTGGCATGGAGTCGCACCAACTACGCCATCCTCGACGGCATCGTGATCCGGACCGACCGCATCGCCGCGAACCGGCCCTACTTCGCGGCCCCGGCGAACGCGGCTTCGCCACCCTCAAAAACTGGCACATCCTCCACCGCGTCCGCAGCAGTACCCACCACGTCACCACCCTCGCCCACGCCATCCTCACCCTCGAAAACCACCGATGAAAAAGGCTCATTGAATGTGAAATACCTTTCGAGAAATGCGTTCACATTCGCACATGTATTCGATTGATGATATTCTTGCGGGGTGTTCAGTCAGCGAATCCTCGAGCCGCCACGGGAGTTGTGGCGTGCTGGTGCGCGGGAGCTCGCGCATGGTGTGGTCGAGCGTATGTCGGTGGCGCGTCAGGCGTTGGCGGAGGTGGGGCAGTTCCTGGTGGAGATCGAGGCCCGGGGTGCGATGGAGTTGTTCGGGCATGGGTCGACGGCGGGCTGGTTCGCCGAGACCGCCCGCATCAGTCCCAAGGAAGCACGTGACACCGTGGCGCGGGCCTTGGAGTTGAACGTGGGCCGGAATCTGGATGGCACACCCGTCCCCGCGAAGGCCCCGATCGCGGGGGCCGCGGCGGCCGTGGGTGACCTCGGCCATCAGCAGCCGGATCCGATCCTCGCGGTACTGAAGAAGATCCCCGCCGACGCCTCAGCAGAAGACCGGTCCGGGGCGGAACAGATCCTGGTGGACCTGGCCCGTCACGCCGGTCCGCAGGAGATCACCAACGTCGGAGCGGATCTCCTGGCCCATCTCGACCCGGACGGCAGCGAGCCGAAGGACGAGGACCTGACACCGCCGTCGCGTGAGGTGTATCTGCGGAAACGTGACAATGGCTGGTGGCGGTTGACCGGGTTGCTGGATCCGGAGTTCGGGGCTCGCGCGAATGCTTTGTTCGAGACGTGGGGGCAGCGAAGACCTGTCGATGAGGATGGCAACCGCGATCCGCGCACTCCTGGTGAGCGCAATGGGGACGCGTTGTTCGACGCGATCCACTACGCGATGACCAACGACAAGGCCCCGACCCTGTCGGGGGACCGCACCACCATCGT
>NZ_JBHRWK010000079.1:175727-178698 GCF_042647925.1 Amycolatopsis speibonae | reverse complement strand
G
Source organism: Amycolatopsis speibonae (assembly GCF_042647925.1). Classification (NCBI taxonomy): domain Bacteria; kingdom Bacillati; phylum Actinomycetota; class Actinomycetes; order Pseudonocardiales; family Pseudonocardiaceae; genus Amycolatopsis; species Amycolatopsis speibonae. The sequence goes on along the minus strand of NZ_JBHRWK010000079.1, from coordinate 178,697 downwards.
TCCCGCTCATCAGCGGTCAACACCAACTCGACCTTCGGTCGTCCAGTCCGCGCCATCCACCCAGACTAGACTTAGTCACAGCATTTCCGGCGCAGGACACTAGCTCCCCAGCTCCATGCCGACCGGACATGTACCCATCGCGGATTTCTATTTCTCAACCGCAGGGATCACAGCTCATGATGGTCGGCAATCCCGGAGCGAAGGAGCTTCCCTTGCCGCACAAGAAACCCGGCGTCGTGGCGAACGTGGTCCGCGGCTGCCTCGGCAACCTGGTCGAGTGGTACGACTGGTTCGTCTACGCCTCGTTCAGCATCTACTTCGCGGCGAGTTTCTTCCCCCAGGGAAACCAGACGGCCCAGCTGCTGTCCACGGCCGTCGTGTTCGCGGTCGGCTTCCTGATACGCCCGCTAGGCGGCTGGCTCCTGGGCCTCTACGCGGACAGGTTCGGCCGGCGGGCGGCGCTGACGCTGTCCGTGACGCTGATGAGTTTCGGTTCGCTGGCCATCGCCATCACGCCCGGCTACGCGTCGATCGGCATCCTCGCACCCGTGATCCTCGTGGTCGCCAGGCTCGCGCAAGGCCTCTCTGTCGGCGGCGAGTTCGGTTCGAGCGCGACGTACCTGTCCGAGATCGCCACGCCGGGGCGACGCGGCTTCTACTCGAGCTTCCAGTACGTCTCGATCACCATCGGCCAGCTCGCGGCCCTGCTGGTGATGATCGTGATGCAGTCGCTGCTGACCGAAGCGCAGATGTACGCCTGGGGCTGGCGGATCCCGTTCGTGCTCGGCGCGATCGCCGGACTCGTGGTGATGTACCTCCGCCGCAGCATGATGGAGTCGGAACACTTCCAACGCTCTCTGGCCGCCGGTTCGCCTGCCCGCGGCGGCCTGCGGGTCCTGCTGCGCTCGCACCGCCGCCAGGTCCTCGCCGTCCTCGGTCTCGCCATCGGCGGGACGGTGGCGTTCTACACCTTCACCAGCTACCTGCAGAAGTACATGGTGAACACGGCGGGAATCCCCAAACCGACCGCATCGCTCATCGGTTTCGCCGCCCTGTTCCTGTTCATCTTCATGCAACCCGTCGCCGGCGCCCTCTCCGACCGCTGGGGCCGCCGCCCGGTCATGTTCGCCTTCTCCATCGGCGGAATGCTGCTGACCGTGCCGATCATGACCCTGGTGGGCAAGACCGGGAACCCGTGGATCGCCTTCCTGCTCATGATCACGGCGCTGGTGTTCCTCAGCGGCTACACGGCCCTTTCGGCGATCATCAAAGCGGAAATGTTCCCCACCAACGTCCGCGCCCTCGGCGTCGGCCTCCCGCACGCCCTGGCGACCGCCGTCTTCGGCGGGCTCTCGGAGCCGATCGCTTTGGCGCTTAAGCAGGCTGGGCACGAGAGCGTGTTCTTCTGGTGGGTCACGGGTTGTATCGCGCTGACGTTCGTGGCGACCTTGGTGGTGCGGGAACCTTCGCGGGAGTCCGCTTTGGAAGTTTCGGCTTTACCTGCTCGGGACTCTGTCGCGGGGTGAGGTGGTTCCGGGGTGGGCTTTGGTCGCTTTTCTTTATCGGCTTGGAACAGTGGCGGTTCGTCGGCAGGGTCACTGGTGGATGCGGCGCGGGGATCCCTTTGTGGAGTCCGCGCGGACGGGGAGGCGTGATGGCCGGTGGTGATGACAGCCACCGTCGTCGGAGCCTCGTGCGGAAGTCTGCTCGTATGTAGGAAGCTGTGGTCGATTTTCGGCGACGGACCAGAACGGTAGCGGTCTGTCGGCAGGGTGCTTGATCTCCTTGTGGAGGTCCGCTCAGGCGGAGGCGGTGTGGTCGGCTTTCGGCCGTGGCTTCGCGACGAAGAGGCGCAGCACTGTGGACGTAGCGATCGGGGGCGTGTCTGACCAGTACTCCCGTAGCCGATTTTCGGCAATGGCCTGGAACGGTGGCGGTTCGTCGGCAGGGTCACTAATGGACGCTGCGTCGCCGACCGCGAGATCTCTTGCGGAAGACTGCTCAGACGAAAGCAGCTTGGTCGGTTTTCGGCAATGGCCCGGAGCAGTGGCGGTTCGTCGGAAGGGACACTGGTGGACACCACGTTGCCGGGGCGCGGGATCTATTTGCTGGGGGCTGCTCAGCCCGAGACGGTGTGGCCGGTTTTCGGCAATGGCCTAGAACGGCGATGGTTCGTCGGAAGGGTCATGAATGTGCGCTGCGTTGCCAGGCGCGGGATTCATTTGTGGAGGGCTGCTCAGGGCGGGGGCGGCGTGGTCGGCTTTCGGCCGTGGCTTCGCGGCGAAGAGGCTGCATCGTGGACTTAGCGATCGTAGTCGTGTTTGACCAACGCTCCTGTGGTCGTTTTTCGGCCACGGCCCAGAATGGTGGGGGTTCGTCGAAAGGGTCGCCGGAGGGCGCCGCTGCCAAGCGCGGGTTCTCCTTGTGGAGGACTGCTCAGGCGGAGGCAGCGTGGCCGGTTTTCGGCAACAGCCTCACGGCAAAGGGGCTTTGCGCCCGTGGACACGGCGATCGGAGTGGTGTCGAACCAGAGCTGCCGTCGCCGTTTCCCGGCAATGACTCAGAACGGTGGCGGCACGTCGTCCGGGGGCACCGCCGGTCGGGGCTCGTGCAAAGGCGGCGGCACGCTGTCGTAGCGCTGCCCGGTCGGAGTGGTGACGGTGAGGGTTCCGTCAGGGTCGAGGTGATAGATCCAGCCGGGTTCGTCTTTGAGGCGGTGATCGCGGCGGCAGAGGTCGACGAGGTCGGCGGCGTCGGTGTGGCCGCCGTGCTGCCACGGCACCGCATGATCGAGATCGCAGGCCTGCGCGCGACACGGTGACAACCCGGTCTTCGGCACTCACGATCCCGCACCCGCACGAACTCACCCAGCCCGGCAGTGGGCCGATACCGCTCCCGGCCCAGATCCAGCACCTGCCCGGACAACGGGTCGGTGATGATCCGCCGCAGCACCGTACCCGCCCCGGTGGC
>NZ_JBHRWK010000079.1:0-175717 GCF_042647925.1 Amycolatopsis speibonae | reverse complement strand
CCAACGACGCCGGGATATGGCCATGCCCGGCCAGCTCCGCCGGATCCTCGTTCAACCCGAGATAGGTGGCCAGATCCATGTACAGGAACACCTCCGACCGTTCCGTCCTCCCGCCCTGACCACCGAGGAGGAGGTCGAGCGCGACATCGGCGCGGAGCTGATCGAGGGTGCGGGTCTCACCACCGGTCTTCAGCGCCCGCGCTTCCCGATCGATCCGCACAAACGCGGCCGCCACCTTCTCCACCGGACCGTCCTCGACCTCGATCGACGCCACCCCCGCCTCACCCTGGCGCAGCGTCAGACGGCGGCCTGCGCGGTGGTGTTCGGTACGCCGCGCCGCCCCTTCCTTGTCCACGATCCCCGCCGCGTGACTGGCCGCTTTCCGGATCTGCTCGGTGTTCCTGCCCTCCAACCGATCCTCCAGCAACGCATCCACGGCGCGGGCATTGTCGTCCGACAGCCACGTGGTCGCCGCGGCGACCTTCGCCGCACCCGCGCCGCTCACCAACCCCAGGTCCATCAAACTCAGCGTGCGGGGCAGGCGGGTCGTCAGCGCCTCCGCCGTGGACACCAGCGCACCCGCATGACCGTCCACAACGGACAACGCGAACGCCACCTCCTGCACCACACTGGAGGCGCCATCGCGATGACGAGACAGCTGCGCGATCGCACGGAACCGGACCGCCTCCAACCGGGCGATATCCGCCGACGCCGCCTGCGCCAGTGCCACACACGCTTCGTCATCGAGCGTGCGAGGATCAATGTTTTCCTTGGGGGAAGCCAAAAGGGCTGTGTTTGTGTCCACGCGCAGAACCGTACAACGCCCCACCGACAATTTCGGCCACGAAGAACGTCGCCGATTTCCGGCAACGGTCAGTCCAGTTCGAGCAAGCCTTCAGCGCCGTTCTCCAGCTGCCGCGCGTACTTCTCCGACCGGGGAAGCATCGTTTTCTCATAAGCCGCAACAGCTTCACCGACACTCACGGAACCGGCCAGCGCGAGAGCGAGCTCGCGAGCGTCGAGCATGGCCAGATTGACGCCGACACCGAGCGGCGGCATCAGGTGGGCGGCATCGCCGAGCAAGGTCATCGACGGCGTGTGCTCCCACGTGTGCGGGACCGGCAGGACGAACAACGGACGGTCCACATAGGACCCGTCGTTGTCGGTGATCATCCGCACCATGGACGGCGACCACCCGGCAAACGCGTCGAGCAGCCGGCTGCGGATCTCCGGGGTGTCACGAGACCCGACCCAGTCCACGGGCAGGCGCTGGATGATGTAGACCCGGATGTGGTCGCCACTGTTGCGCTGGGCGAACAGGCAGCGATCGCCGTCGGCCGCCATCGCGCCGCCCTGGCCGACGAGCGCGGCGAGTTCGGGGTGCGCGTTCTCGACGTCGTCGAACCAGGCCTCCAGGAAGGTGATCCCGGCGTACTCGGGCACCGCCGTCGACACCGCCGGGCGCACCCGTGACCACGCGCCGTCGGCACCGATGACCAGATCCGTCTCGACGGTCGTCCCGTCGGCGAACCGCAAGCGCCCCGGGAGCTCGACACTCTCCAGAACAGAACCCCACCGCACGGTGCCCGGCTCGAGCGAATCCAGCAGCAGACCACGGAGCTGCCCTCGGTCGATCTCCGGTTTGAACAGCTCCCCTTCGGCCGGGAGGTGGTGTTCCAAAAGCGTGCCCGCGGGGTCCAGCTTCCGCATCTCCTGCCCTTCGGGGCGGCAGAGCGCGAAGAACTCGTCGAGCAGGCCGGCTTCGCGCAGGGCCAGCTGCCCGTCCTCCGCGTGCAGGTCGAGGGTGCCGCCCTGGTTACGGGCCTGGGGATGCGGGTCGCGTTCGTAGACCGTCACGGGGACGCCGTGCTTCTGCAGGATGCGGGCGCAGGTCAGGCCGCCGGGGCCCGCTCCGATGATGCTGATCGTCATGTCCCCAGAAAAGCAGAACGAGTTGAAAAGTGCAACGAGTCAACTTAGTGACCGTGACAACTAATGGGGTAGAGTGAGCTCATGGAGACACCGGGACGGCGTGAACGCAAGAAGGCAGCCACCCGCCAGGCATTGGCGGACGCCGCCTTGAAGTTGTTCCTGGAGCGGGGCTACGACCAGGTGAGCATCCGCGACATCGCCGAGGCGGCCGACGTGTCGACGACGACGCTGTTCAAGCACTTCCCCGGCAAGGAAGCTCTTGTCTTCGACGAGTCCCAGGACCGCGAAGCGAACCTGATCGCCGCCGTACGGGAGCGCGAAGCAGGCCAGAGCGTCGTCGAGGCGCTACGTCAGTACGTGCTCGCCACCTGGCTCCCGCTCACGGCCCATCCCCAGTACCCCGAGTTCACCGCGCTGGTGAGCGGCACTCCCGCGCTGCAGGAGTACGGCGAACGCCTGTGGACCCGGCACGCCGCGGCTCTCGGCCTCGCCATCGCCGAGGACGCCGGCGTCGATCCCGAAGACACGGCTTCCCGCGCGCTGGCGAGGTTCGTCCTGGACATCCCGGCGCTCACCCGTGGCAAGCCGGATCCCGAGAAGGCCGTCGAGGAGATCTTCGACCTCCTCGCCCACGGCTGGCGCTAGTCCTCTTCGGACTCGGGACGGGAGCCGCGCAGCGAGCCCGGATGCGCCTTCGCGGACGGGTCGTTCCGGGTCTTGAGCAGGCTCGCCACCGTCACCACGACGAGAATGCCGATGATCACCGCGAGGCTGACCGGCGTCGAGATCTCCGGGACACTCTCGCTGATGTCCACGTGGGCCCAGTGCAGGATCAGCTTGATCCCGATGAACCCGAGGATCACCGCGAGCCCGGCCGACAGGTACACCAGGCGATCGAGCAGGCCCTTCACCAGGAAGTACAGCGCGCGCAGGCCCAGCAGGGCGAAGGCGTTGGCGGCGAAGACCAGGTACGGCTCGTCGGTGACGCCGAAGACCGCGGGGATCGAGTCCAGCGCGAACAGCAGGTCGATCCCGCCGATCGCGAGCAGCACCACCACCAGCGGCGTGCCCACCCGTTTCCCTTCGAGCCGGGTGAACAGCTTCCCGCCGTCGTACTCGGTGGACAGCGGCAGCAGGCGGCGCGCGGTCCGCACCACGACGTTGTTCTCGACGTCCGGATCCTCGTCCCGGTGCCGGAACAGCTGGACCCCGGTGTAGATCAGCAGCAACCCGAACAGCAGGAACATGAAGGAGAACAGCGAAAGCAGCGTGGCGCCGAGCGCGATGAAGATCCCGCGCATGATCAGCGCGACGACGATGCCGAACGTGAGCACCTTGTGCTGGTGTTCTTCGGGCACCGCGAAGGTGCTCATGATGATCACGAAGACGAAGAGGTTGTCGACGGACAGGCTCTTCTCCACGATGTAACCCGCGAAGTACTGCTGCCCGAAGTCGCCGCCGTGCGCCAGCGTCAGCCAGACGCCGAACGCCACGGCGACCAGGATGTAGCCGATCGACCAGGCCACCGCTTCGCCGAAACCGACCTTGTGCGGCCGCGCGGCCGCGAGGATGAGGTCGAGTGCCAGGAGCCCGAGCACCAACCCGATCGTCAGAGTCCAGGTGAGGCCATCGATCTGGAGCATCCGGACCCTGTCTTTCGTTCGGCGGCAGGTGCCCAGATCCTAAGCGCGACTCCCCCGGTCCGCATTCGCATGACCCGGCGCCGCGTCCAGTAGCGCGGCGAGCACGGTCTTGAGCAGAGGATGATCCGCGCTCCCCCGCCGGACGGCGGCGAACACGCGGCGCAGCGGCGGTTCGCCGCGCAACGGGACGGCGACGGCCCCGGGAACGCCGGTGAAAGCGTTGCGCGGCACCAAAGCCACGCCCTCACCCGCGGCCACCAGGGTGGTGATCGCGTGGAAGTCGTCGGAGACGTGCCGGATCTCCGGGTTGGCGCACGCGATCATCAGCACGTCACGGCAGGGATTCCCGGGTTTCGGGGCGATCCACTCGTCGTCGGCGAGTTCGTCGATGTCCACTTCGGACGATTCCGCGAGCCGGTGCGCGGTGGGCAGCACGACGTCGAACGGCTCCACGTACAACGGGAACCGGGTGAGCCTGCTTTCATCCGTTCGTGGCGAGAGCCGGTACTCCTCGGTGATCGCCAGGTCGACCTCACCGTCGAGCAGCAGCGGGATGCTCGCGTGCCCCTCGACGTCCTGCACCTGGATGGAGACCCCGGGCGAGCCGGCGCGCAGCGAGGCGATGGCCGGCGCGACGACCATCGTGATCGCGGAGGCGAAGCTCGCCAGCCGCACCATCCCCCGCAGCCCGGAATCGAGCGCGGCCAGCGTGGCCCGCGCCCGTTCCAGTTCGGCGGCGACGGCGTTGGCGTGCACCACCATCAGCTCACCGGCGGGGGTCAGCGAAACCCGGCGGCCCCATCGGCGGAGCAGCTGCTGGCCGCACTCGGCTTCGAGGGCGGCCAGCTGCTGGGAGACCGCGGACGGCGTCAGGTGCAGCGCCTGGCCCGCCGCCGTCACGGTGCCGTGGTCGGCGAGTGCGCGCAGTACCCGCAGCCGTCGCGGATCGATCATTCACCCATCATGGACCTTGCCGTCACGAACGCGTCCACCGCACGGTTCACGTCGTCCGTCGAATGCGCGGCCGACATCTGGGTCCGGATCCGGGCCTTGCCGTGCGGCACCACCGGGTACGAGAAGCCGACCACGTAGATGCCCTGGTCGAGCAGCAGATCCGCCATCTTGCCCGCTTTGGCGGCGTCGCCGATCATCACCGGGATGATCGGGTGCTCGCCGGGGAGCAGGTCGAAACCCGCCTCTGTCATCCGGCGCCGGAACAGCTCGGTGTTCGCCCGCAGCTTGGTCAGCAGCTCACCCGAGGAGTCCAGCAGTTCCAGCGTGGCGAGCGCCGCGGCCGTGATCGACGGCGCGAGCGAGTTCGAGAACAGGTACGGCCGCGAACGCTGCCGCAGCATCTCGACGATCTCCGCGCGGCCCGAGGTGTAGCCGCCACTCGCCCCGCCGAGGGCCTTGCCGAGGGTGCCGGTGAGGACGTCGACCTTGTCCTGCACGCCGAACAGCTCCGGCGTGCCGCGCCCGGTCGGGCCGGTGAAGCCGACGGCGTGCGAGTCGTCCACCATCACCAGCGCGTCGTAGCGCTCGGCCAGCTCGCAGATCTCGTCGAGCGGTGCGAGGTAGCCGTCCATCGAGAACACGCCGTCGGTGGCGATCATCCGGTACCTCGCGCCGGAAGCCTCCTTCAGCCGGGCTTCCAGATCCGCGACGTCGCGGTTGCGGTAACGCATCCGCTTCGCCTTGCACAGCCGGACGCCGTCGATGATCGACGCGTGGTTGAGCTCGTCGGAGATGATGACGTCCTGGTCGGTCAGCAACGTCTCGAAGAGCCCGGCGTTGGCGTCGAAACACGAGCTGTAGAGGATCGTGTCCTCGGTGCCGAGGAACTCCGAGAGCTTCGCCTCGAGTTCCTTGTGCGGCTGCTGGGTCCCGCAGATGAACCGCACCGACGCCATGCCGAAGCCCCAGCGGTCCAGCGCCTCCTGCGCGGCCTTGACCAGCGCGGGGTGGTCGGCGAGGCCGAGATAGTTGTTGGCGCAGAAGTTGAGGACGTCGCCCTCGGCGACACTGACCGAAGCCCGCTGCGGCCCCTGGATCACCCGCTCGCCCTTGTACAGCCCGGCTTCCCGGATCTCGGCGAGCCCGGCCTTGAGGTCGTCGCGCATCGCGCCGTACATCAGTTCTCCGTCCAATCCAGAATGACCTTGCCGCAGCGGCCTTCCCTGGCCGTCGCGAACGCCTTCTCGTACTCGGTGTAGCCGAACCGGTGGGTGATCACCGGCGAGATGTCCAGCCCGGCCTGCAGCAGCACGGACATCGAGTACCACGTCTCGAACATCTCGCGCCCGTAGATCCCCTTGATCTGGATCATCTTCAGCACCACGGACGCGATGTCGACCGACACGTCGGAGGCGGGCAGGCCGAGCAGCGCGACCCGGCCGCCGTGTGACATGTTCGCGATCATTTCGCGCAGCGCCTCGGGGCGCCCGCTCATCTCCATGCCGACGTCGAAGCCTTCGGCCATGCCGAGCCGTTCCTGCGCGTCCGCGATGGTCGAGGAGGAGACGTCCAGCGCGAGGTCGACGCCGACCTTGCGGGCCAGTTCCAGGCGGTGCTCGCTGACGTCGGTGACGACGACGTTGCGCGCCCCGGCGTGGCGCGCGATGGCGGCGGCCATGATGCCGATCGGGCCGGCGCCGGTGACCAGCACGTCCTCCCCGATGACGGGGAAGGACAGCGCGGTGTGCACGGCGTTGCCCAACGGGTCGAAGATCGCGGCGATGTCGAGGTCGACCTTGGTGCGGTGCACCCAGGCGTTCATCTCGGGCAGGACGGCGTACTGCGCGAAGGCGCCGTCGGTGTGCACGCCGAGGCCCTTGGTCCGGGCGCACAGGTGACGGCGCCCCGCCTTGCAGTTGCGGCAGTTCCCGCAGACCAGATGCCCCTCGCCGCTGACCAGGTCGCCGACCTTGACCGTCGTCACCGACCGGCCGATCTCGACCACCTCGCCGACGAACTCGTGCCCGATGACCAGCGGCGCGGCGATGGTGCGCGCCGCCCAGTCGTCCCAGGAGTCGATGTGCAGGTCGGTACCGCAGATCCCGGCGCGCAGCACGCGGACCGCGACGTCGCCGGGGCCGACGACCGGGTCCGGCACGTCGGTGAGTTCAAGCCCTGGTGCTCGGTCGGCTTTGACCAATGCCTTCATGGCGCGAAGTCTGGCGCGGGGAGCGCTGTTCAGTCCATCGCGAGTTTCTGAAATCCCTCGTTAGCGTGTCTTCACAAGAGTGGCCGGAGCCGCGGGAACCCCTGGCACGCGGACCACCACGAAGTCCGGCCGCGGTACCAGTTCGAACCCGATCGACTGATACAGGCGGATGGCCGAGGTGTTCCCCGCCGCCGCGTGCATCATCGGCCGCTCGCCCCGGGCCCGGATTCCCGCCGCCACCGCGCGGACGAGCCGGGTCGCCAGCCCCTGACCGCGATACGCGGGGTCGGTGCAGACGGCGCTGATCTCGGTCCAGCCGGGCGGGTGCAGCCGCTCCCCCGCCATCGCGACCAGGGCTCCACCGCGCCGGATTCCCAGGTATGTCCCCAGCTCGACGGTCCGCTTCCGGAACGGCCCGGGTTTGGTCCGCTCGACGAGGTCCAGCATCTCCGGGACGTCGTCCGGCCCCAGCCGGACGGCCTCGGGGTCTTCGGCGGCTTCGAGCGCGACGTCGACCAGCCGGACACCGGCGATCCTGTCGAGGACTTCCCAGTCCGCCGGGACGGGCAGGTCGTTGTGGACGGTGACCGTCTCGCCCGGGCTCGCCAGCGCGGCGACGTCGGCCCAGACACCCTCGTCCGGCTCGGGCGGCAGGGCGAAGAAGGGAGCGACGTCGACCTGATAGCGCAGGACTTGGCCCGAGCGTTCGGCGAAGCGGGCGTGCGGACCGGTCAGCGATGCCCAGACCGGATCGTCGAGAGGAGTGACCATGACGGCTGCGACACCGGCGGGCGCGCTTTCATTCCCGCTCCCGCATCCTGGGCACGGCCGGTCAGGATCCGGCGGCCACCGCGAAGTCCGCGCCGGGGTTCGGCCCGAACCAGTCGAGGCAGACGACCATCGCGTCGTCGGCGGCGGGTCCGCCGCCTCGGTGCTCGCCCAGCTCGGCGAGAACCGCCCTCGGCACGTGGGCCGCGGCCAGGTCCGCGGTCGCGATGACGGCCTCGGCCAGTTCACGGTCCCCGTAGAGCTCGCCGTGCGGGCCCGCCACGTTGTAGACGCCGTCGCTCACGAACACGAAGCGGTCGCCGGGAAGCGCCTGCAGGCGTTCGACGGTGTAAGAGGTGTCTTCGAAGGTGCCGAGCGGCAGCTGCTCGTCGAAGGCGACCCGCTCGGTCTTGCCGCCGCGAAACCGCCACAGTCGGGGCGATCCGGCGTCGACGGCGTCGATCGCGCCGGTCGCGAGGTCGAACTCCAGCAGAAGGGTCGCGACGTGTTCTTGGCCCCGGTACTGGGCGTAGAGGGCCTGATCGGCCAGCTCGGCCTGGGCGTCGAGCGGGATCCCGGCCCGCCGGGCGTTGCGGAGCGCGTTGACGGCGAGGTTGGTCAGCAGCGCCGCGCTCGCGCCGTCCCCCATGCCGTTGACCAGCGTGACCGACAGTTTGCGCGCCGAGGCCGACCAGTCGAAGCAGTCGCCGTAGATGGCGTACGCGGGTTCGAGCTGCCCGCCGAGGGCGAATTCCGGACGGGCGCACGCGCGGCCGGGGAGCAGCTGCCACTGCATCTCGGCGGCGAGGGTGAGCCGGGAAGACCGGCGCGCCTGCACGTAGAGGTCGGTGTCGCGATCGGCGACGAAGACCTCGTGGGCGAGCGCCTCGGCGAACCGGCCGAGTTCGGCCCAGACGGGCGGTTCCTGCTCTTCGGGGAGCGTGACGACAAGGATGCCGAGCCGGTCTCCGCGCACGGAGACCGGAAGGTGGGCACGAATGCCGTCCTCGACGGTCTCGAACGTCGCGCACTGCGTGGTGAAGGCCTCACCCGCCGTCGTTCCCGCCACCGGAACCGGATCGGTGGTGTAGGGCAGCACGGTCACCCGCCGCAATTCGGCGAGGCTGTAGTCGGCCATCAGCAGGTCGACGGCAACGGCGCCGAAATGCTCCTTGAGCGCCGAACGCAGGCCGTCGAGCAAATAATGTGGCTGGACGTCTCTCAGAATCCGCTCGACAGCCAGGGATCTGTCCACTTCGTCGCCTCCGCACGCCGGGAAACCGGGGTCGCACTCGGACACCGGCGAAGCAGTCCGCATCGCGCAGGCGGACCGGCCGTTGGGCGTGCCGCGACGAGCTGAGCTGACAAGTTCAGCATAAGGATGCGAGAGTGGGTGTCGTGAATCGGTCCTTCGAGCCGCCCGGCACCGAAACGGTGGCGGCGGCGGTGACCGAGACGGCGGAGCTGCTCGAGATCATGTTCGAACGCGCTCGCGAGGCGTCACCGCGTCCGCTGTCGACGTCCCAAGTACGCGCCGTCGTGGCACTCGACCACCACGACGGCTTGAACCTGCGCGCGCTCGCCGAGCTGCTCGGTTCGACCCCGCCGCTGGTGAGCCGCCTGTGTGACAGGCTGGAAGCCGTCGGGTTCATCGACAGGCTGCCCGGTACGCAAAGCCGTCGCGAGGTCACCTTGCGGCTCAGCGACCGAGGCCGCGCCTACCTGCGTGACCTGCGGGCACGCCGCCGCGAAAGCCTGGACTCGGTGCTGGGGAAGCTCACCCCGGAGGCCAGGACGGCGCTCGCCGCCGGTCTCCGCGAGTTCCGCGAGGCCGCGGCGGAGTTCTGACGCCCACAGGGTGCGCTCGCCGCTACTGGAGTAGGGTCACTGTTGTCATATGACAATTGTTGACCACCCCTGGAGGTGTGGGTGCTGGGGACCGACGACTCCGCCGTCCGGGACCTGCTGTCACGGATCTTCGACGCCGGTCAGGAAGACCTGGCCGAGGACTGGGTCCGACGGCAGCTGACCGATTCGCCCGCCTGGACCGGTGAGCAGGAACTGCGGCGCGAGGCCAAGGAACTGCTCGGCGCGCTCCGCGGGGCGCTCGGCACCGAACTGCGCCTGGAACGGATCGTCGACCGCGACGAAGCCGTCCGCGCCGCGCTGCGGGGTCTGTCCGAGCGACGGGCCCGCGCCGGTGCCGCGCCGACCTCCACCGCCATGGCGATCTTCGCGTTGAAGCGCACCACACTGGCCGCCCTCGAAATCCACACCGAGGACCCCGACGTCCGCTACCAGGCTTCGCTGCAGGTGAACCGGTTCCTCGACGCCGCGAGCCTGCTCACGTTCTCGGTGTACGTCGAAGGCAGGGAAGAGATCATCCGGCGGCAGCACCAGCAGATGCTGGAACTGTCCACCCCGGTGGTGCGGCTGTGGCGCCAGGTGCTGGCGGTCCCCCTGATCGGCACTCTCGACAGCGCCCGCACCCAGGTGGTGATGACCAGCCTCCTGGAGGCGATCCAGGCCCACGAGGCGAGGGTGGCGATCATCGACATCACCGGAGTGTCCACAGTGGACACAGCGGTGGCGCAGCACCTCCTGCAGACCGTCAGCGCGGTCCGGCTGATGGGCGCGGAATGCCTGATCAGCGGGATCCGGCCGTCGATCGCGCAGACCGTCACCCAGCTCGGCATCGACCTCTCGCATATCGAAACCCGCGGTTCGCTCGCGGACGCGCTGGCCACGGCGATGCGGCTGATCGACGACCACGCCCGGCCCGGCGTGGTGACCGGGTGACCGCGCGCGCGGGCCTGCCGATCCTGCGGCTCGGGGACATCCTGATCGGTGGGCTGCTGAGCGACCTCGACGACACGACCGCGCTGCAGCTCACCGACGAACTCACCACCCGGATCTCCGACGAGGGGATCCGCGGGGTCATCCTCGACGTCTCCCGGCTGGAGATCATCGACTCGTTCGTCGCACGGGTGCTGATGGAGCTGGCCGCCACCGGACGGCTGCTCGGCGCCAGGATGATCGTCGCCGGGATGCGCCCCGCCGTCGCGATCACGCTGTCCGAACTGGGTTTGCGGCTCACCGGCGTCCAGACCGCGCTCAACGCGGAACAAGCCATGGAACTCCTGGGATGGAGACGTCCCGCCGAGGTCGCCGGAGAGGCGCCTCGTGCTTCCTGACGAGCTAACCGCCCCCGAAGCGCGCGAGCACGCCGTGCGCGCCGAAGAGGATCTGCTCACCGCCCGGCACGCGGTCCGGGCCGACGCGGTCGCGGCCGGCTTCTCGATCGTCGACCAGACGAAGATCGTGACCGCCGCCAGCGAACTCGTGCGCAACGCCTACATCCACGGCGGTGGCGGCACGATGACCATCGCCGTGGCGCGGGACCGCCGGGGGCGGGTGGGGATCGCCCTGTCCGTCCGCGACGAGGGGCCCGGCATCGGGGACGTCGAGCAGGCCATGACCGACGGGTTCAGCACCGGCGCCGGGCTCGGGCACGGCCTCGGCGGCACCCGGCGGCTGGTCGACGAGTTCACCATCGACACCGCCCCCGGCGAGGGCACCACGGTCACCGTCGTCCGTTGGAAGCCATGACCGTCGTCGACGCGGCGCTCACCCGCCTGATCCACATCGATCACATCAGCGCGGTCTACGCCGCGACACGGGCCGCTCGCGAGGTCGCGGCCGAAGCGGGTCTTTCCGAAGTCCTCGCCGAACGCACCGCCGTCGTCACCTCGGAACTGGCGGGCAATCTCGACAAGCACGCCGGCGGCGGCGCGGTCTTCGTCCAGCGCTCACTCGCCGGTCCGGGGGTGGAGATCCACGCCGTGGACACCGGCCCGGGGATGGCCGATCTGGCGCACTGGCGGGTCGACGGCAACACGACCACGGAAACGCTCGGCACCGGCCTCGGCGCCGTCGGCAGGCTCGCGACCGAGTTCCGCATCCGGTCCGAGGCGGGCATCGGCACCGTCGCCGCCGCCAGGATCCTCGCGCCCGGGCACCAGGGCGTCGATCTCGCGCACGTCCGGCTCCCCCGCGAAGGCGAAGAGCGGTGCGGCGACGCGTTGGCGGTCTCGGCGATGCCCGGTGTCCGGACGGCGATCCTCGTCGACGGGCTCGGCCACGGCCCCGAAGCGAGTGACGCCGCGGAAGCCGCGATCGGCGTGTTCCGCCACGATCCGGACCGGCCGCTGCCCGAGCACCTGGACGCCATGCACCGGACGCTGCGGCAGACCCGCGGCGCGGCGGTCGCGCTCGTCCGGCTTTCCGAAGGCGGGCTCGAGTTCTGCGGTGTCGGCAACATCAGCGGTCTCGTGCTGACGCCGGGGCAGACGCGGCCGTTGCTGAGCGTCCCGGGTGTCGTCGGCTTCACCCTGCCGCCGGTCCGGGTACGGACGCTTCCCTTGAGCGGCCACGAACTTCTCGTCCTGCACACCGACGGCATCGGCACCGCCTGGCGCGGTCCGGCCGCGCTCGGGCCGCTTCCGGCCACGGCACTCTTCGCCGCGGATCTGGCTCACCGCCACCGCGACCTTCGCGACGACGCCGCGTTGATCGCCTTCGGCCCGGGAAAGGGACTTTCGTGACAGACGCCGTCCGGTTGCGCCGCCACGTGCGCGAGGCGTGCGCGGCCGCCGGTGTCCCGGCCGAACAACGCGCGCGGCTGGTGCTCGCGGTGAGTCTGCTCGCCGAAGCCGGTCCCGCGCCGGAACTTTCGACAGCCACGGCCGACGGCAGGCTTTCCGTCACGCTCGAATCGTCCCGGCCCGTCGGACAGCGTCAGCGCAACACCCTTCCCCTGCTTCCCGCCGCGGGCGACGGCGCGAGCCTGACCTGGCATCTCGACGCGGGCATCGAGCCGGTCCCAGTGGCGGCCGACGACGAGGAAGCCACCAGGGACGAGATGCTGGCGCTGGTCGCCCGCGCGGACGCGGTCACCAAGGATCAGCGCGAGCTCAAACACGAACTGGCCGAGACGAACAGCGGCGTGCTCGCGATGTACGTCGAGCTGGAGGAACGGGACGAGCAGCTCCGGAAGGCGCACGCGGTGATCTTCCGCGAGCTGGAAGACGCGCTGCGCCCGCCGCCACCGCCCGCCGGGCCCTTCGAACTGGCCGTGCACTACGCGCCGAGCCAGCAGGATTCCCCGACCGGCGGGGATCTCTACGACTGGTTCGTGCTGCCCGACGGTTGCGTCCACATCACCCTCGTCGACGCCGTCGGGCACGGCGTCACCTCCACCCGGCACGCCCTGACCGTCACCCACGCCATCCGGACCCTGGCGCTGGAGGGTCATCCGTTCCGCGACCTGATCGGCCGCACCGCCCGCGCGCTCGCGACGATCGAGCCCGATCTGATGGCGACCGTGCTGCTGGCCCGGCTGGATCCGGCGAACGGCGAAGTCACCTTCGCCAACGGCAGCCATCCGCGTCCGGTACTGGTCACTTCGGCCGGTGTCACCGAACTGCTCGCCGCCCCGACGTCGGGCCGGGGCGTCGGTTTCCCCGACCCCGGCAGCAAAAGCCTCGTCCACCGCACCCTCGCCGACGGCGACCTGGTCGTCCTCTACACCGACGGTCTCGTCGAAAGCCGCAAAGACTTCCAGGAAGGAGAAGAACGACTGCTCGCGGCCGCGCGACGCAACGCCGGACGGCCGACCGCGGACATCCCGGACGTCCTGGCCACCGAGATGCTCGACATCGTCCTGCACGCCGACGACACCGTGGTCATCGCGATCCGGCACCGTCCGGGTTACGGTGACCCGTGATGAGGGAAGACGCCGAGCCGGACGCAGCGGACGCCGCGCTGCTCGACGCCTTCCGCGCCGGTGACATCGCCGCCGGCGAAGCGCTGTTCCGGCGGCACGCCGAACCGCTCCGCCGGATCGCGGCGGGCTGGGTCGCCGAACCCGCCGAACGGGACGACCTCGTGGCCGAGGCCTTCGTGCGCGTGCTGAGCGTGATCCGCTCCGGGGGCGGCCCCCGGGAGAACCTCCGCCCTTATCTCGCGGTCACCATGCGGAACCTCGTGGCCAAATGGAGCCACCACCACAAACGGGTCGAGTTGTACGGCACGACCCCGGCGATCGAGGTGGCCGCCGGGGCCGCGGGCGCGGAAGAACTCCTCATCCTCCGCTCGAACGCCCGGCTGGCGTGGACCGCCTATTGCGCGCTCCCCGGCCGCTGGCGGACCGTGCTGTGGCGGACCGAGGCCGAAGGCGATTCCCCGAAAGTGATCGCCCCGCTGCTGGGGGTGTCCCCCAACGGTGCCTCGGTCCTGGCCTTGCGGGCCCGCGAAGGACTGCGCCAGGCCTTCCTTCAGGCGCAGGTCCCCGAGACGGGAACGCCGTGCTGCCAGGAAGCCCGGCGCCGGATGGGCGCGTGGCTCCGCGGCGGGGTGCCGGGGCGCCGGGCGGATCTGATCGCCGCGCATCTGGCGGACTGCGAACCCTGCCGGACCGTCGCCGTCCGGCTCGACGAGGTCAACCGCGAGATGCCGCCGGGCGTCCGCGCCATCCCCGCCTGAGCGGATCAGCCGGGGACCGGGGCACCCTCCCCCGCGATCCGCAGTGCCTCCACCAGTTCCCGATAGAGCGTGTCGGTGGCCAGCAGCTGCTCATGGCTGCCGCTCGCCCTTACCCGGCCGTCCTCCATCACCACGATGGTGTCCGCGTCGATCACCGTGGACAGCCGGTGCGCCACGGTGACCACCGCGCCCTCGCGGGCCAGCCGCCGGATGCAGTCGTGGATCGCGCTCTCGGTGCGGCCGTCGACCTGCGCCGTCGCCTCGTCGAGCAGCACGACGTCCGGCGTGCGCAGGATCGCCCTGGCCAGCGCGATCCGCTGGCGTTCCCCGCCCGACACCGACGTCGAGGAGAGCGGGGTGTCCAGGCCGTCGTCGAGGGCGGCGATCTTGTCGCTCAGCCGGACTTCATCGAGAGCCCGCCGCACCTCCTCCTCGGTCGCGTCCGGGTGGGTGAAGAGCAGGTTCTCCCGGATGGTCCCCGGCACGATCGGCGTCTCCTGCTCGACGTAGGCCAGCCGTGTCCGCACGGCCGCGTACGGCAGGTCCGCGTAGTCACGCCCGTCCAGCAGCAGTGAACCCGACCGCGGCCGCACGAACCGCATGATCAGCGACAGCATCGTGGTCTTGCCCGCGCCGGACGGCCCGACGATCGCGGTGTGCCCGCGTCTCGGGATCTTCAGCGAGACGTCCCGCAGGGCCGGGTCGCCGCCGTAGCCCGCGGTCACCCCGCGCAGTTCCAGTACCGGGCCGTCCTGCTCGCCGGCCGGTTCCGAGGACGTGGGCACCTTGTCTTCTTCCACTTCCAGCGCGTCCATGTCCCGGATCCGCCCGGCCGCGGCGAGCCCCGCCTGCAGCGCGGTCATGTTCTGGCTCAGTTCGGTGATCGGCTCCATGAGTGCGAACGCGTACAGCAGGAACGCGATGAGACTCGACACTTCCAGCAGACCGGCGCCGACGCGCCAGGCACCGAGGCCGAGGATCACCAGGATCGCGCCCTGGATCCCCGACCACGCCACCACCCAGGCGACGGCCTGCCGCCGCACCGCCCGGACGCCGTGCACGGTGGCGGCCTCCGCCTCGACGAGGATCCGTCCGGACTGCCGGTCTTCGGCGCGGCTGGCCTTCACCGTCCGGATCGCCCGCAGCGCGCCTTCCAGCACGCCACCGAGACGGCCCACGCGGTCTTGCGCCTTCTCCTGTTCCTTCGCGATGGCGGGCATGAGCCACGCGAACAGCGCGATCACCACGAGCACGGCCGCCACGGTCGTCGCCAGCAGCACCGGGTCGAGCACGCTCATCAGCACCAGCGTCCCGACGAGCATGACCACGCCGTTGATCAGGCCGATCACGCTGGACGACGCCGCCTCGCGCAGCAGCACCGTGTCCGAGGTGACGCGGGTGACCAGTTCCCCCGTCGGCCGCTGGGTGATCGCTGGAATCGTCGCCCGGAAGAACCGCCGCACCATCGATTCCCGTGCCTTCAGCACCACCCGCTCGCCGACCGTGCCGAGCAGGATCCACTGCGTCAGCCAGATCACCGAGCCCACCAGCATCAGGCCGAGCAGCGCCAGCACGGGTCCGGCCAGTGACGCCGACGAACCGAGTGAGTCGAGCACCCATTTCGTGACCATGGGGGTGGCGAGACCGGTCGCGGAGCCGAGCAGGGCGAGGACCAGGCCGATCGCGAGTGCCCCCTTGTGCGGTCGCGCGAACGACCACAGCACCTTCAATCGTGGAGTGTTCATGGTTCTCAATGGAACACGGATGTTCTAAAATCGTCAAGCGAGTTCCATATTGGCGGGCGAGGTACGGTACCGGCATGAGTGAGGGAGTGGTCACCGAGACGGGTGTCCGGGCGAGGACCCGGCGCGCGATCCTGGACGCGGCCATCGAGACGTTGACGAAGCAACCGGGCGCCACGCTGGCCGACATCGCGGCGGCGGCGAACGTCGGGCGCACCACGGTGCACCGGTATTTCGCGGAGCGGTCGGACCTCATCGACGCCATCAGCCACGACGCCCTCGACAAGGTCTCCCAGGGCACCGAACGAGCCCGGCTCGACGACGGCCCGGCCCCGGCCGCGCTGGCGAGGCTGTGCCAGGAGTACTTCGAACACGCCGACGTCTTCCAGCTGCTGTTCACCATGCCGGATCTGATGACCCGGCCCGAGTGGGAGGAAGAGAGCGACGACGACCGTGTCCTACTGGGACTCATCGAACGCGGGCACGCCGAGGGCTCGATCGATCCGGCGATGACGAAGGAATGGTTGCTGCAACTGCTCTGGAGCCTGCTCTACACGGCGTGGGGCCTGGTCCGCGAACAGACACCGAAGCACGAAGCGCTCACTTTGTGCTTGCGTAGCCTGGAAAAGATCATCGCGGTCGACTGAAGTCTCAGTCGCCGTAAGCTCCGCCGCGCAGCACCGTCGCGCCACTGGGACAGGTGAAAAGGATCCGGTACTCCCCCGCACCCCGGCCGTAGGCGTACCGGTCGCCGTTCGAACAGTCGACGAAGACGTGGAAGTCCGTTCCCGAGCAGGAAAGCGCGTAACCCGAGCCGGAAAGATACGGATCCCGGCAATCCAGCGACGGGCCCCGTGGCGGCACTTCGGCTTCGGTCCCGGACAGCCGGGCGGTGGTACCGCTGTAGCCCCGTCCGGTGACCAGGTCCAGCCACGTGTAGCCCGCCTCGGCCACGGCACCGGCGGGCGGGGCCGACCCCACCGCGATCCCCACGGCGCACAGCACGCTGATCCCCACGGAATTCCGGAGCTTCATACCTACCATTCCGGAAGCTTCGCGAGATCGGGAAACCGGAGCAAGAGCCAAAAGGGACGTCCGGAAGGGCAGACCTATGTCCTCCGAAGTGATGACGCGGACTCGCGCCGCATCGATGATCCTTTCCCGGTGATGGAAAAAACCGGCACCCGCACGGGTGCCGCCTGGGGAATCCTCTTCGGTGGGCTAACGGTGTTCGTGGCCGCTCCCGCGCTGCTGCTGGCGACCGGGCACGACACGATCAAACCGTCCGCGGATTCGGCCAACGAGCTTTCCCTGGCAGGCGCGCTGATTCCCGCGCTGGCCGGGATCCTGCTGATCCACGGGGTCCCGCTCCACGCGCCGAGACTGCTCCCGGCGGTGACCGACCGCCGTGCGCTGAGCAGGCAGACGACGGCCTTGGCGCTGATCGCCTTCCTGTGGCCACTGGCGCTGTTCCTGGTGTCCGCGGCGGGGCAGCACGCGCTGGTCCGCGACATCTGGGCGCTCGCGAAGCCGCTCGTGTTCCTGGCGCTGCCCTTGGTACTTCTGCGAACCCTTCGGCCGCGGGGAGAACCGGATCCGTTCCGCATCGCGTGGCGGCCTCGACAGGCCTGGCAATGGCTCGCGCCGATTCCCGCGGTGCTCGTGTTCGGCTGGCTGTACGTCCTGGGACCGCTCGCCCCGCCACTCCCCAGCGCCGAGGACTATCCCGACCCGGTGTACCTGGCGGTGGGCGCGACCCTGACCTTCTTCACCGCGAACGTCCTCGAAGAGGTCTTCTTCCGCGGCATGCTGCAGACCCGACTGGAGGCGCTTTTCGGGCGCTGGCCAGGAATCCTGCTGGCGTCGCTGCTGTTCGCCTGGCTGCACCTGCCGACACACGGACAGGGATCGCTTTCCCTGACCTTGGGCGCGATCGTCGCCTTCCAAGGGTTCTTCGGGCTGTTCACCGGCTACCTGTGGTCGCGCTACCGCAACCTGTGGGCACCGATCGCCGCGCACACCGCCATGAACACCCTGCCCCTGCTGCTGATGTGAGCCGCGGCATGGTCGTGAGTGGTAAGTGTCGTTAGAACGGCACTTACCACTCACGACCAACCCGACCCACCACGCCACGACACCCTGGCCGCCCTGCAGTACGTGAAGGCCCCCTTCACGTACTTGGGGAAGGCGCGAAGGTCGAGTTTCCACGGCTCAGCCGAGGGAAGGGGTCCTTCACGCGCAGCCGCTGTGACTACTGGTGCGCCTGAGGCGACCGTGGCGATCCACAAGTCCGTGAAGGCCTCCTTGCCTACCCTGAAGGTAGGCAAGGAGGCCTTCACGGACCGAACCTGCGATCAACCGAGGACCGGCTACGCGCCGATGGTCGCCGCGTCGATGACGAACCGGTAGCGCACGTCGCTGTTCTCGACCCGGTCGTAGGCCACGTTCACCTGGTCGGCCGAGATCGTCTCGATCTCCGCGCCGATCCCGCGCTCGGCGCAGAAGTCGAGCATCTCCTGGGTCTCGGCGATGCCGCCGATCATCGAACCGGCGAGCACCTTGTTCCCGCCGAGCAGCGAGAAGGCGTTGTAGGACAGCGGTTCGCCGGGGGCGCCGACGTTCACCATCGCCCCGCCGACGCGCAGCATGCCGAGGTAGGAGTCGACGGGCAGGGTCGCCGAAACGGTGTTGAGGATCAGGTCGAAGCGGCCGCGCAGCGTCTGGAACGTCGAGGCGTCACCGGTCGCGAAGTAGTCCTTCGCACCCAGCTTCAGCCCGTCCTCCTGCTTCTTCAGGCTCTGGCTGAGCACGGTGACCTCGGCGCTCATGGCGACCGCGATCTTGACCGCCATGTGGCCGAGCCCGCCGAGGCCGACGACGGCGACCTTCTTGCCCGGTCCGGCACCCCAGCGGTTCAGCGGGGAGTAGGTGGTGATGCCCGCGCACAGCAGCGGCGCGGCGATGTCGAGGCCGATCCCCTCCGGGATCCGGCAGACGAAGCCGTCCTTCACGACGATCTGACGGCTGTAGCCGCCGTAGGTGTTCTCGCCGTCGAAGCCGACGCCGTTGTACGTCTGGATGTTGCCCTTGACGCAGAACTGCTCGCTGCCCGCGACGCAGTACTCGCACTCACCACAGGAATCGACCATGCAGCCGACACCGACACGGTCCCCGACCTGGTACCTCGTCACGTCGGAGCCGACCGCGGCGACGACGCCGGCGATCTCGTGACCGGGCACCATCGGGAAGATCGCGCTGCCCCAGTCCTCCTTCACCTGGTGGATGTCGCTGTGGCAGATCCCCGCGTACGCGATGTCGATCAACACGTCGTCCGGACGCAGGTCGCGACGCTCGATCGTCGTCGGCGACAGGGCGGCGCCCGGGGACGGCGCGGCGATGGCGTGCGTGGTCGTCGTCATGAAACCCTCCGTGAAAACAGTGAGACCATGTAAGAGGTCACTTACAACTAGCGTAAGAGGTCTCTTACATATTCCGCGACCGGGACGGTGTGATCCACGACATGGGCGGCAAGTACCACCACGGCGACCTCCGCGCGGAACTCGTGCGGGTCTCGCTCGACCTGATCGCCGAGCAAGGATTGGGCGCGTTCTCCGTCGCCGAGGTCGCCCGGCGCGCGAAGGTGAGCCCCGGCGCGCCCTACCGGCATTTCCCGGACAAGGAGAGCCTGCTCGCCGCGATCGCGGCGACCGTCGCCTGCCAGCTGGCCGACAGGGTGCACGACGCCATCGAGGCCGAAAGTGACCCTGTCTCCGCACTCGCCGCCGCCGCCGGGGCCTACACGGGCTACCTGATCGAGCGCCGGGCCGGGATGAACATCATCTACTCGGACGGCTTGCAGGGCCCCGAGCACTCCGCGCTGCACGAGCAGACCCGTCGCCTGACCGACCAGTTCGTCATGCTCTGCCTCACCGTCGCCGACCGGCCGCAGGACGGACTCGAACTGATGGAACAACTGTTCACCCAGGCACATGGCTACGGCACGTTCCACCTCGACGGAGTCTTCAAGAAACAGGGCTATACCACCGAAGTCGTCGTCCGGAAATCGGTCGAGGCCGCCCGCGCCGCCATCGAAGGCCGCGCGAAAATGTGACGTGATTCACGTCTGATTTGTCCGATTACCGGGGGTCCCCACGCCGACAGGATGCGAAGCGCAATCCCACCGACAACGAGGAGAAGCGCGTGAGCATCGGGCAAGACGTCGGATCGTGGCGGGAACTGGGCCGCCATACGAGCACCGCGGTGGTACTGGCGGGTGGCGTGCTCGTCGGCGCGATCACCATCTACGTGGCGGCGAGCCTCCTGCCGACGGCGATTCAGGACATCGGCGGACGGCCGTTGTACGCCTGGACCATGACAGCGTTCCTGGTCGCCCAGGTCGTCGCGACCATGCTGGTGGGCCAGGCCCTTTCCCGATTCGGGGGCAAGGGTTCCTACTTGACCGGTTTCGGCGTGTTCGCCGCGGGCTCGGCGCTCTGCGCGGTGAGCCCGTCGATGCCGGTCCTTCTGCTCGGCCGCGGGGTGCAGGGCCTCGGTGCCGGTCTGCTGACCGGCCTGGGCTTCGCCCTCATCCATTCGGCGCTGCCGCCCCGGTTGTGGAGCCGAGGAAGTGCCCTGATCTCCGCGATGTTCGGGGTCGGCAACTTCGCGGGCCCGGCGCTCGGCGGGTTCACGGCACAGTCCGGGTCGTGGCGGTCCGCGTTCGCGATCCTGGCCGTGGCGGCGGCCGCGCTGGCGATCTTCGTACCCCGGGCGCTCCCCCGCGGTGAACGCCCGGCGCAGGCACCGCCGGCACCGATCGCGTCGCTGTCACTGGTCGTCGGCGCCGCCGCGGCGGTGAGCGTGGCCGGGATCCTCTCCGACAGCCTCGCGATGACGGCCTTCATCGCGCTGGGGGGCGTCCTCGTCGCCGCGTTCCTGGTGACGGAGAACCGCGCGACGGCGAGTGTGCTGCCCGGATCGGTGTACCGGCGTGGTTCGCGTCAGCGGTGGATCTACCTGACCATCATGGTCCTGGTGTCCGGCGTCGCCGTGGAGACGTTCCTGCCGTTGTTCGGCCAGCGGCTGGGCGGGCTCCCGCCCGCGGCGGCGGGATTCTTCGCCGCCGCGCTGTCCTTGGGCTGGTCCGTGAGCCAGCTCGTCAGCGCTTCGGCCGGCAGGACACGGCGGCTCGTCCTCACCGGGCCCGCCTGCCTCGCCACCGGGTTCGTCCTGCTCGGTCTGCTGCAGACCGAGCAGCCGTCGCTGCCGGTGGTTCTCGCCTGGCTTCCCGTGCTCTTCTTCGGCGGCACGGGAATCGGCATCGCGATGCCGCATCTGTCCGTCGCGGCGATGACCTCCGCGCCGGACGGCGAAGGCGGGAAGGCCGCCGCCGCGATCGCCACGATCCTGACGATGTCGACGGCGTTCGGTGCGGCGGTCGCCGGTCTGCTGGTCAACCTCGGCGGATCTTCGGTGGTCACGTCGGCGCGGTGGCTGTTGTTCGGCTTCGCCGCCATCTCGGCACTCGGGCTGCTCACCGCGCGCCGCGCCGTCTGAGTCCGGTCAGATCCGGGAGCGCTTCCCGCGCACCCGCGGGAGCGCTTCCGGGCAGCCGCCACCACAGCGGATATGCGCCCAGACAATCTTCCCGCCGCGCACCCGCTCACGCCGGACGCCCCACTGCACCGCGACCCCGTCGACGACGAGCAACCCGCGTCCGCGCGGGTCCTCGATCTGGGAACAGCGTGCCCGGGGCTGCTCGATACTGACGTCGGCGACTTCGATGCGGACAGCGCACGGCGAAACGCCTCGCCACAGTTGAATGTGGCGTGCGCCACCTCCGTGCACGTAGGCGTTGGCGACCAGTTCCGTCGCCGCCAGCAGGACGTCGTCACGATGACCGTCACCGAGGTCCGGCAGGCATCTGACCACCCAGGCACGCATGTCCGGCAACGCCCGTGGCGTCGTGGCTCGCAGGTCAAGCACCCAGGTTCCCGGCGCCGGATGCTCCGCGATACTGATCATGGAGCCACCCTTCCCCGTAACGCGACCTCTCTGCTGAAGTCGCACGATCGGGTTACCCAGAACGCCCGCCGATCAACCCGTGTCGAACCCGACACGAGGATCAGCGGGCGTTCCCCTCAAGCGGCGATGCTCCGGAACCCGCGCAGGCGCAGGCTGTTGAACACCACGAAGACCGAGCTGAAGGCCATCGCGGCACCGGCGATCATCGGGTTGAGCAGGCCCGCCGCCGCCAGTGGAAGCGCGCCGACGTTGTAGGCGAAGGCCCAGAACAGGTTGCCCTTGATGGTGCGCAGCGTCCGCCGGGAAAGCCGGATCGCGTCCACCGCCGCCCGCAGGTCACCGCGGACCAGCGTCAGGTCCCCGGCCTCGATGGCGACGTCGGTACCGGTGCCCATCGCCAGGCCGAGGTCGGCCTGGGCCAGCGCGGCCGCGTCGTTGACGCCGTCGCCGACCATCGCCACCACCTTGCCCTCGCCCTGGAGCCGTTCGACGACGTCGACCTTGTCCTTCGGCAGCACCTCGGCGATCACGGTCTCGATCCCGACCTCCGCGGCCACCGCGCGGGCGACGGCCTCGTTGTCACCGGTGAGCAGGACCGGGGTCAGCCCCAGCTCCCGCAACCGCGAGATCGCTTCGGCGGAGGACGGCTTCACGGTGTCGGCGACGACCAGGACCGCCCTGGCCTCCCCGTCCCAGCCGGCCACGACCGCCGTGCGGCCGAGCTTCTCCTCGGCGGCTTTGGCTTCCGCCAGCTCGGCCATCAGGTGGTGACTCCACTGTTCCAGCAAGGCACTCCGGCCCACGAGAACCGCCGAACCATCGACGATCCCTTGCACACCAAGGCCTTCCAGACTGGCGAACTCCTCGACGGCCGGGAGTTCCCCGGTGCGTTCCCGTGCCGCGCGGGCGATCGCCTGCGCGATCGGGTGCTCCGACGCGTTCTCCAGCGCGCCTGCCAGCCGCAGCGCCGTCTCCTCGTCGACACCGTCGGCGACGTGGACCGCCACCAGCGACATCTGCCCCGTGGTCACGGTGCCGGTCTTGTCGAGGACGACGGTGTCGACGGCGCGGGTCGATTCCAGCACTTCCGGGCCCTTGATGAGGATCCCGAGCTGTGCGCCCCGGCCGGTGCCCACGAGCAGCGCGGTCGGCGTCGCCAGGCCCAAGGCGCACGGGCAGGCGATGATCAGCACGGCGACCGCCGCGGTGAACGCGGCCGCGACCGAACCGCCGGTGCCGAGCCAGAACATCAGCGTGCCGACGGCGAGCGCGATGACGATCGGCACGAAGACCGCCGACACCCGGTCCGCCAGCCGCTGGACCTGCGCTTTCCCGGTCTGGGCCGCCTCGACGAGCTTCGCCATCTGCGCGAGCTGCGTGTCGGCGCCGACCCGGGTCGCGCGGACGACGAGCCTGCCGCCCGCGTTGACCGTCGCCCCCGCCACCGTGTCGCCGGGGACGACCTCCACCGGAACGCTCTCGCCGGTGAGCATGCTCGCGTCGACCGCCGACGCGCCTTCGGTGATCACGCCGTCCGTCGCGATCTTCTCCCCCGGCCGCACCACGAAGTCCTCGCCCGCCGCGAGTTCACCGATCGGGACGCGCACTTCCTTGCCGTCGCGGAGCACCGCGACGTCCTTCGCGCCGAGTTCGAGCAGGGCGCGCAGTGCCGCGCCCGCCCGCCGCTTGGACCGCGCTTCGAAATAGCGTCCGGCGAGGATGAAGGTCGTGACCCCGGCGGCGACCTCGAGATAGATGTTGCCGTCACCGGCCATCCGCTGGACGGTGAGTTCGAAGGGATGCGTCATCCCCGGCGTTCCGGCGGTGCCGAACAGCAAGGCGTACAACGACCACAGGAACGCGGCGAGCGTGCCCATCGAGATCAGGGTGTCCATGGTGGCCGCGCCGTGGCGCAGATTCGCCCACGCCGCCTTGTGGAACGGCCACGCCGCCCACACCAGCACCGGCGCGGCCAGCGTCAGCGAGATCCACTGCCAGTAGGTGAACTGCCACGCCGGCACCATCGCCAGCAGGATCACCGGCACCGACAGCACGGCCGAACCGATCAGCCGCTGCCGCAACGGTGCAGTGGAATCGGTCTCCTCGGCGGGTTCTTCCTTCTCCACCGCCGGCAACGCAGCCGAATACCCGGCCGCCTCGACCTGTTCGATCAGCAGCCGAGGCTCGACGTCGGCCGGGTAGCTGACCTTCGCCTTCTCCGTGGCGTAGTTGACCGTGGCGGTGACGCCGTCGAGCTTGTTCAGCTTCCGTTCGATGCGCATGGCGCACGAGGCGCAGGTCATCCCGGTGATCGCGAGTTCGACTTCGGCGTCGGCCACCCGCACGGTTTCCGTACTCATCGGTGGCTCCCTTCCCCTGTCTCGACGGTGAATTCGGCGGTGCGGACCTTGTCCCCGTGCCGGAAGTCCAGGAACAGCCGGTAGGTGCCGCCCGTCGGGACCTCGGCGAAGAACGTGACCGCGGGACCGGCCGCGGTCCGGCCGTCACCGGGTTCGCCGTCCGGGTGGACGTGCAGGTACGCGAGGTCGCCGCCACGCAGCGCGACCAAGTGCCCGTAAGCGCCCAGGTACGGCTGGAGATCGGTGACCTCACGGCCGTTCTTGGTGACCGTCAGCGTCACCTTCGACGACGTGCCCGGCGCGAGTTCGCCGTCGAGCTCGACCCGGTAGCCGTCGACCTCCGCGACGTGCGAGGGCCGGTGTTCGGCCGGCCGGAAGTCACCTGCGGCGAAGACGTCGGCCCCCAAGGTCGTCGCCTCGCCACCGCTGGGCTTGAAGTCGGCGAAGACGCGGTAGACCCCCGCGTCGCCGACGGTCAGCGGAACGGACCAAGTGCCGTCCTCGCCGAGTTCGGGGTGGATGTGCTGGAAGCCCGCGGTGTCGCGGCGGACGACGATGAGGTGCATCCGCTTTTCGTGTTCGACCTCGTAGGCGGTCACCGGCGCGCCGTCGGCGCCGAGGATCCGGAAGGTGAAAGGGGCCGTCGTGCCGGGAATGAGCGTCGTGGTGGTGGGCGTGAGGGTGTAGCCGCCCCTGGACGACGCGAGCCCGGCGGGCTCGTGGTCCTGCTTGACCTGCGCCGCTTCCGCGACAGTGCCGCCGTGGGTGTCCGAGTGCCCGGCGTCCTCGCCACCGGGCACGCCGGCGGCGCCGGGATGCGGACCGACAGCGGTTCCGGCCGCCCAGCCGCCACCGGCGACCAGGGCGAGCACCACACCGTAGGCGGAGAGCTTCGCTGCTGTGTTCATCGTGATGTCCTTAGTGCGGGTGCCACCCGCGATCGTGGAGCCGCTCAGGCGGTCAGTCGGTATCCGGCTTCTTCGACGGCGGCGCGGATGTCCGCGGCCGCGGGTTCGCGGGAACCGGTGACGGTCACGGTGCCGGTGGGCAGATCGACCCGGACGTCGGTGACGCCGTCGATCTTGGAGACCTCTTCGGTGACCGAAGTCGCGCAGTGGCCGCAGGTCATCCCGGTGACGGTGTAAGTCGTTTCGCTCATGGACCCAACGTACATACCCCAGGGGGGTACCGCAATGGCCTGAGGGTACCCCTGCGGGGTATCAGGGAGCGACGCTCGTCACATACCCCTGAGGGGTAGGCGCGCGATCAGCCGGGCGCCCGGATCGCCGTCCGCCACCCGCAGCGATCCGCCATGCCGGACAGCGATGTCCCTGGCGAGCGTGAGCCCGAGGCCGGTGCCTCCCGCGTCCCGGGCGCGAGCGTCGTCGAGCCGGGCGAAACGATCGAAGACGCGCTCGCGATCGGCGACGGGGATGCCGGGGCCGTCGTCGAGCACTTCGAGGACGGCCTCCCCCGCCTCCCGCCGGAGCCGCACGGTGACGGTCGAACGCGCGTGCCGCACGGCGTTGTCGAGCAGGTTCCGCAGCAGGCGTTCCAGCTGGACGGGCTCGCCGGACACCGGCACCGGACCGTCCACATCGGACACTACGGCGGGCCCGGATTCGAGCGCGCGTTCGGCGACCTGCTCCCCCACCACGTCGGCGAGGTCGACGACACCTTCCGGCGCGGGGACTTCAGCCGGGTCGACGGCCAGCTGGAGCAGATCGGCCGTGATGCGTTGCAGCCGCTGGACGTCGAGCAGCGACTGCCGGGCGACGGCGGGCCAATCCGCGCGATCGGCGTGGGTGAGCGCGACCTCCAGTCCGGTGCGGAGGTTCGCGAGCGGGCTGCGCAGTTCGTGGCTGGCGTCGGCGACGAACCGTTCCTGCTGGTCATAGGCCTGCTGAAGCCTGTCGAGGGTCGCGTTCGTGGTGGTGGCCAGCCGGGCGATCTCGTCACGGGACGGCGGCACCGGCACCCGGCGGTCGAGCCTGCTCCCGCTGACTTCGGCCAGTTCACGGCGGATCGCCTCCACCGGCCGCAGCGCCCGCCCTGCCGCGAGCCAAGCGGCCAGCGCGGTGATCAGCACCGCGAGCGGGACGAAGAAGCGCAGGGTGTCGTCGAAGGTGCCCAGCGTCCGGAGCGTGTCCCACGGCAGCACGAAGAGGTAGACGGTGTGCCGCTGCGCGCCGCTGTCGATCACCCTGCCCACCACGGTGTATTCGCGATATTCACGCCACTGTGGATGGTCGCCGGGCTTCAGCGTGGCCTTGGTGGTGATCGTCCACCCCGCGGACGCCCCGGTGGGCGCGGGCGGCAACGGCGTCCACGCGGGATCCCAGCGGCGCAGGTTCTCGCTGCTCACCACCGGCCGTCCGGCCTCGTCGACCACCTCGAACAGGGCGTCGCCGGCGGGTGACATCGGCCGCCCGGTCCGGTAGGTCTCGGCCAGCCCGTCCAGTTGGGCACGTGACGCGCTGATGGCGCTGCCCGACAGCTGCCTGCTCAGCAGCTCACGGGTACCCAGCCAGCCGAGGATGAACACGATCGCGCAGAGCAGCGCCGCCGAGAGCGCGGTGCCCCACCGCACCGACGAGGGCCACCAGCCGGTCATTCGGTCACCAGCCGGTAGCCGGCGCCGCGCACGGTCGCGATGGTGTGCCGTTCGAACGGCGCGTCCAGTTTGCGCCGCAGCGCGCTCACGTAGACCTCGACGATGTTGGGGTCGCCCCGGTAGGCCAGATCCCAGACCTGTTCGAGGATCTCGCGCTTCGTCACCAGCTGCCCGCCGTGGCGCAGCAGGCATTCGAGGACCGCGAACTCCTTGGTGGTCAACGACACCGGCGTCCCGGCACGACGGCACGTCCGCTTCGCCGGGTCGAGCACGAGGTCGCCGAACTCCAGCACGCCCGCCGACCCCGCCGCACCCCGGCGGGTGAGGGCCCGCAGCCGGGCGGTGAGCACGACGTACGAGAACGGCTTGCTCAGGTAGTCGTCGGCTCCGGTGTCGAGCGCCTCGGCTTCGTCGTACTCGCCGTTCTTCGCCGTCAGCATGAGGATCGGAGTGGTCACCCCGCGTTCCCGCAGCGCCGCGCAGACCCGGTAGCCGTTGAGCTTCGGGAGCATGATGTCCAGCACGATCACCTGATACGGGTACAGCTGCGCGAGTTCGAGGCCCTCGAGACCGTCGTGGGCGAGGTCGACCGCGTAGCCGTCGGCCTCGAGTCCCCATTGGAGGGTCTCGGCCAACCGCATTTCGTCTTCCACCACGAGCACACGCATGACTCGATCCTCCCAGATCGCCGTCAGCGTTCCTGAAGCGTTCTTCAGGTTGTTTCAGGAACCGTTCAGGTGCTTCTTGCCAGTATCGTGAAATGAACACAATGGACGGTCCCGCCGCGGGCGCGATCGATGTCTCGAAGGTCTACGGCCGGGGCGACACGGCGGTCCGGGCACTGGACCATGTGTCGCTCGACTTCCCCCGAGGCCGGTTCACCGCGATCATGGGACCGTCGGGTTCGGGCAAATCGACACTCATGCACTGCCTCGCCGGATTGGACACCGTCGACAGTGGACGGATCCACATCGGACGGACAGACCTCACCGGCCTGTCCGACGCCCAGCTGACCAGGCTCCGCCGGGACCGGGTCGGATTCGTGTTCCAGTCGTTCAACCTCCTGCCGACCATGAACGCCGAGGAGAACATCCTGCTCGGGCTCCGGCTCGCGGGCAGGCGCCCGGATCCGGCGTGGTTCGACACCGTCGTCGGCACCTTGGGGCTCCAGCGGCGCCTGAAGCACAAACCGGGCGAACTCTCCGGCGGCCAGCAGCAGCGGGTGGCGTGTGCCCGTGCGCTCGTCGGCAGGCCGGACGTCGTGTTCGCCGACGAGCCCACCGGCAGCCTCGACTCGCGGTCCGGCGCCGAGGTGCTCGACTTCCTCCGCACCTCGGTCCGCGAACTCGGCCAGACGGTGGTGATGGTGACCCACGACCCGGTGGCGGCCTCGTACACCGATCACGGGGTGCTGCTGGCCGACGGCCGGATCGCCGCGCGGATCCCCCGGCCGACCGCCGACGCCGTGCTCGGCGCGCTCACCGGTCTGGGGGCGTGATGCTGCGAACCGTGCTCGCCGGGCTCAAGGCCCGGCCGCTGCGGCTGCTGCTGTCGGCCGTCGCCGTCACGCTGGGCGTCACCTTCGTGGCCGGATCCTTCGTGCTCACGGACGCCGTCGGCGCGGGACTGCGGGACGCGGTCGCCTACGAGACGCGCGGCGTGGACGCGTCGATCGACGCCAAACGGGGCCTCGACCTCGACGACGCGACGCTGGCGAAGGTCCGGCAGGTACCGGGTGTCGCCGCCGCGGAGGGCCGAGGCGGCGTCAGCGCGCCGGTGCTCGGCCCTGACGGACGTCCGCGAGACGCCGCCGCGACCGCGTTGAGCACCGACGAGAAGATGCGCCCCTACGACCTCGCCGAAGGCCGTTTTCCCCAAGGCGCGGGCGAAGTCGCGATGGAACGGAACAGCGCCGAAGGCTTCGCTCTGGGCGGTCCCGTGACCGTGCTGGACGAAACCGGTGGCCGTCACCCGCTGACGCTGGTCGGCACGTTCAGCCGCCCGACCGACGCGGGTCTGGGCGGAGCGACTCTGGTGGTACCGCTGGGAACGCTGCGGCAGATCAGTCCGGCGGCGACGTTCGGCGAGATCGTCGTGCGTGCTTCCCCCGGCGCCGACAAGGCACGGCTCGTCGCGGATCTGAAGAAGACACCGGGTGTCTCGGTGGTCACCGGCAAGGAGGCCGCGGCCCGGCTGCTGCGGGAGACCGCGCCGGACACGGCGGGCCTGGCGAAGTTCTTCACCGCCTTCGCGGTCCTCGCCATGGTGGTGGCGGCGATGGTGATCACCAACTCCTTCACCATCCTCGTGGCCCAGCGAGCACGCGAACTGGCGTTGCTGCGCTGCGTCGGCGCCGGCAAGCGGCAGATCTTCGGCAGTGTGCTCATCGAGGCGGCCGTGGTGGGCGCGGTCGCGTCCGTGGCCGGGCTGTTCGGCGGGCTGGGTGTCGCCGCGGTGTTGCAGACCGTCGCGGGCCAGGAGACCGTGTATCTCCCGCTGACCACGCGGACCGTGCTCGCCGCCGTGGCCATCGGGATCCTGGTGACCGCGCTCGCGGCGGCGATCCCGGCGTGGTCCGCGACCAGGGTCGCGCCGATCGAAGCGCTCTGGACACCCACCGAAGCCAAGCGCGCCGGACGGCCGCGCGCGATCGTCGCGCTGATCCTGCTCGCCGCCGGCGTCGGTGCGGGTGTGGTGGCCCTTCAGTCCTCAGTGGAGGACGGCGCCGCCCTCGCCATGGCGGCGATGGTCGCGCTGCTCGGCGCGACACTGGCCGCCGGCCCCCTGGTGGCGGGACCTGTCGTGCGGGCGCTCGGCTCGCTCGTGCCGGGACAGCCCGCCGACCTGGCCGCGCTCAACGCCGACCGCAACCCCAAACGCACCGCCGCCAGCGCCGCCGCGCTCACCATCGGCCTCGCCGTCGTCGCGCTCGCGACCACCGTGGCCGCCGGTGTCGAAGCGGGCCGGAGCCAAGGGCTGGACGGGCAAGTCGCCGCCGACTTCACCGTCACCTCGGTGGTCGCGACCCAGCCCCTCCCCGCCACGCTCGCGGACACCCTCGCGGCGGTGCCCGGCGTGACCGCGACCTCGACCCGGCGGTCGTTCTCGGGCGACTTCGGTGAGTACGGCACGTTCCAGCTGACCGCCGTCAGCGGCGACCTCCTGCGCCCGACGGTGCTCTCCGGCCGCCTCGACCGGCTCGGCCCCGGCGAGATCGCCATCAGCAAGGACCTGGCCGAGCAGACCGGGCTCGCCGTCGGCGGCACCGTGCGCTCCCTGCGCGTGGTGGCGATCTACGACAGTGTCGACGCGCCGGGAGTCGATCTGGGCTTCGCGCTCGTCGACCTCGCGGAACAAGGGAAACTCGCCATGAACGGGGAAAGCTACGACGGGAGCGTGCTCGTCAAGGTCACCGATCCCGAGCAGGCCCGGTCGTCGCTGGAGCAGGCGCTGTCCGGCGCGCCGCTCGCGAAACTGAGCAGTTTCCAGGAACTCAAGGAAGAGGCGGCCGCGCCGCTGCGGGACACGCTGAACCTCATGTGGGCGCTGACCGCGCTGGCGGTGCTGATCGCTTTCGCCGGGATCGCGAACACGCTTTCGCTGTCCGTTCTGGAACGGACGCGGGAATCGGCGCTGCTGCGCGCACTCGGTCTCACCCGCGGCGGGCTCGGCGCCGCGCTGACCACGGAGTCGGTGTTCGTCGCGGTCCTCGGCGCCGCTTGCGGGCTGCTCGTGGGGATCGCGTCCGCTTGGCTGATCACGGAGGTGGCGTCGGGCGGCGGCGAGCCGATCGTGTTCGCGCCGCCTTGGGGACGGTTGGGGGTCTTGGTGGCGGCGGCTCTCGCCGCGGCTCCGCTGGCGGCTTTGGTTCCTGCCCGGCGGGCGGGGCGGGACTCACTCGTCGCGGGTATCGCGACGGACTGACGCTCTGGTGGCGCGGTCGGGCTGGTCGGTGGGTCGGCTGGTGCACGTGAGGTGCATGTGGCGATCTAGAAGGTAGTGAAGGCCTCCTTCACTACCTTCAGGGTAGGCAAGGAGGCCTTCACGGACTGGACCAACGCTCGGCCGCAGCCAGCAGGCACCACGGCTGAAACCGCCTCAAGCCAGCCGTAGTTCCCGTCCCGGCAAGGAGCGCCGCCGGTCCGTCACCAGGATCATGGCGAGCGTCCCGATCCCCAGCCACACCACCAGCTGCACGATCCCCGACGTCAGCCCGTCGGTCCCCGTCAGCAGTGACCGCAAGGCGACCAGAGCGCCATTGGTCGGCAGAATCCCCAGCACGGTCCCGAAGAAGCCAGGCACGGTCGAGACCAGCGAAGCGGCGACAGTGAGCACGAGGATCGCCAGGGCGGCGAAGCGGCCGGGGCGTTTGAAGATCGCCACCAGTGCTTGGTTGACCACGGTGAACGTCCCGGCCGCGAGCACGAGCACCGCCAGCAGGGTCACCGCCTTGCCGAAACTCAGCCCGAGGAACGCCCAGAACACCCCGGTCAGGATCAGGGCGGTCAGCACCGCCAGCGTCGCGCCGGGGACGGCGGAGGCGAGGATGATCCGCCAGCTCGGTTCACGGGTGGTGAGCACGCTCGGCGGCACCGCCTGGATCACCTGGTATGTCGCCAGCGCGCACACCCACAGGGCCAGTACGAGGATCAGCGCCACCGCGCCTTCGCCGAACGATCCCGATCCCGCCGTGTCGGCGATCGCGGGGGTGGCGGCGACCTGCTTCAGGTGGTCACGTTCGGCCTGGGTGTAGTCGGGCACCTTGCCCCGGCCGTCGTTGAGGCCCTTGGCCAGTTCCGAGGCGCCCGATTCGGCGCGTTGACTGCCATCGGCGGCGGCGCGGGCGCCGGTGGCGAGATCGCCCGCACCGGTGGACAAGGTGGTCGCGCCCCCGGCGAGTTGGCCGGATCCGTCGGCGAGCTGCCGCGCACCGGAATCGGCTTCCTTGACACCGGCGTTGAGCTTCCGCGCGCCGTCGGCCGCCGAACCGATACCGCCGGCCAGCTCCTTCGACCGGTCCGCGAGTTGCTTGTTCCCGTCGGCGACCTTCTGGGAACCGGCCGAAAGGTCTTGTACGGCCTTCTTCGTCTGTACGACGGCGTCGCGGATCTCGGCGCGTTTGCCGTCGAGGATCTCGGCGTCGGCCGTGAACTTCTCCGAAGCGGCTTTCAGATCGGCACAGAACTTGTTGTCACCACTACACTTCTGTGCGAGTTCGGCGAACTTCCGTGCCGAATCGCCCGCCGTGGGCAGCGCGTCGATGATCCGGACGACCTTGTCCGCCAGCGGCGAGATCTTGTCGGCCAGCTGTTTGTTGCCGTTCGCGACCTGCTGCGCCCCGTCGGCCAATTCCCTGGTCAGCCGGGGCAGCTGGGCGGTGTCCTTCTCGGCCTGGGTCAGCCCCGAGGAGAGTTGCCCGGACCCGGTCGCGAGCTGCCCGGTGCCGTTTGCGAGCTTACGAGCACCATCCGCCAGTTGTCCGGCCGCACCGCTGAGTTTTCCCGCCCCACCGGCGAGTTCTCCGGCGCCCGAGGCCAGTTTCCCGGTCCCGTCGGACAGTCCTCGCAGCCCGACGACGAGCTGGTCGCTGCCGTCGGCCGCGGTCACCAGCTGCTGGTGGATCGAGGAGAACCCGAGGTACAGATTGTCCACATAGGTCTCGACGATCTGCCGGTTCAGGGCGGTGAGCGTCGCGTTCGCGACCTCCCGGCTCGCCACCGGGTCGACGAGACCGGTGCGCTGCGAGGTCTCGACGCGCATGATCGCCTGCTTCGCGTCGAGCGGCTTCCCCGACGTCGACGTGGCCTGCGCGGAGAAGTTCGGCGGGATGATGACGACCGTCGAATACGTCCCGTCGGAGATGCCTTTCTTCGCGTCCTCGGCGTCGGTGAGCACCCAGGTGTACGCGGAATCCTCGCCGTGCACGAGGTTTCCGGCCAGTTCACGACCGAGCGGGATCAGCTGCCCGTTCACCGTGACCGGCTCGTCGGCGTTGACCACGGCGGCCTTGGCCGCGCCGTGGTTGTCATCGGGCGAGAAGAACGCCCACGCCAGCCCGAGCGCGACGATCACCGGGACGAGCACGATCCCGAGCCAGGTCTTCCAGTTCAGCGGGCCGAAGGCGGTCGCTCGGGCGGAACCGGTGAAGAAGCGGGACATCAGCGGACCTCGGCGGGGACGGGGGCGGGCGCCATGGCGAGGCCCGCGACGGCGGTGGTGGGCAGCAGATCCCGCACGATGGCGAGACTCTGGCAGGACACGGCGAACGTCGCGGCCCTGCTCGCGAACGCCTCTCTCAACCCGGCGCGCTGAGCGGTGGCGACGACGGTGTCCAGGTCGTCGAGGAAGACGAGCCCGACGCCGTCGTCGAGCGCGCGGCGGACCTCACCGGCGGGATCGTCGGTTTCCTTGCAGGCGACGAAGGCGGCGTTCCGGCGGACCGCGTGCGCGTGCTGCGGCAGCACCCGGCCGAGGACCTTCAGATCGCCCCGGACGTGCGGGACACGACCGGCGAGCGCGTAGAGCAGTGCGCTCTTGCCCGCCGGGCCGGAACCGTGCACGGCGAGGATCTCGCCGGGGCCGAGGTGCAGTTCGATGTCGCGGAAGACGGTGCGACCGCGATCGTCGTCGACGCGGAGACCGGCGGCGCTGATCACTTCGGACGAGCCGGGCGCCGGCCAATCGGCGAGCCGGAGTTCGTGGACGAGACCGTCGCCCTCGGCGTCGAACACCGGCAGCTTGCGGTCCAGCCACGGCGGCAGGCCCCAGGCGCGCGGCCCCAGCAGCGCGAGGATCGCCGGGACGAGCGTCATCCGCACGAGGAAGGCGTCCACGAACACGCCGACGGCGAGGCTGAACGCGATCGGTTTGATCGTGGCGCTGCCGTCGGGCACGAAAGCGGCGAACACGCCGAGCATGATCACCGCCGCCGCTGTCACGACTCTCGACGCGGACACGAAACCCGTCTCGATCGCCTTGTGCGCGTCGCCGTGATGGACGTAGTCCTCCCGGATCCGGGACACGAGGAACACTTCGTAGTCCATGGCGAGTCCGAAAAGGACACCCATCAGGATGATCGGCAGGAAGCTGATCACGCTGCCGGTGCGGGTCACACCCAGCGCGTCGGCCAGATGTCCCTGTCCGAACACGAACGAGGTGGCCCCGAACGCGGCGCCGATCGAGAGCAGGTAGCCGAAGGTCGCCTTGAGCGGTACCAGCACCGAGCGGAACACCATCGCCAGCAGCACCAAGGAAAGCCCGACGACCAGGACGCCGAACGGCAGCAGCGCGTCGCCGAGCTTCGCGGACACGTCGATGCCGACGGCGGTGAACCCGGTGACAGCGGTCTGCACGCCGTAGCGGTCCTTGAACTGCCCTTCCATCGACCGCAGCCGTTCGACGAGTTCGTCGGTCGCCTCGTCGTAGGCGCCGGTCGTGGGCACGACCTGGATGATCGCGGTGTCGCCCTTGGGGTTCGGCGTGGCGAGCGGGACGACGGCGACGCCGGGCACCCGGCGGATGTCGTCGGCGATGCCGTCGGTGATCCCGACCGGGTCGGTGGTCGACAGGATGTCCGCGGTGACGACCAGCGGACCGTTGAAGCCGGGCCCGAAATGTTCGGCGACGACGTCGTAGGCGACGCGGGCCGGGGTCCCGTCCTCGTCGGTCCCGTTGTCCGGCAAGGCGAGCCGGAGGTCCAGCGCGGGCACCGAAGCCACCGCGAGCACCCCGACGATCAGCGCGATCGTCACCCACGGCGACTTGGTGGCGAGCCGCACCCAGCGCAGGCTGAAGCGCGCCTTCTTCTTGCGCTTGACCTTGCGCGGCTTCTTGGGCCGCAGCCGCTCACCGGCGAACGCCAGCAGCGCGGGGATGAGGGTGATGGCGACGATCACCGCGACGGCGACCCCTCCCGCCGCCGCGACACCCATCACGGTCAGGAACGGGATCCCGGCGACGAACAGGCCCAGCAGGGCGATCACCACGGTGAGCCCGGCGAAGATGACGGCGGATCCCGCGGTCGCTGTCGCCCTGGCGATGGACTCCTCGACTTCGAGCCCGTCGGCGAGCTGGTCGCGGTGGCGGGAAAGCAGGAAGAGCGCGTAGTCGATGCCGACGGCGAGGCCGAGCATGACCGCGAGCATCGGCGCCGTGGAGGACACCGTCGCCACCGACGTCGCCGCGTAGACCAGCGCCACCGAGACCCCGACGCCGAGGATCGCCGTCAGCAGCGGCATCCCCGCCGCGATGAACGAACCGAACACCATCAGCAGCACCACGAGCGCGATGACGAGGCCGATCCCCTCGGTGGGGCTGAGCTTCGGCACCTTGTCCGAGAACGCGTCGCCGCCGGTGAGCACCTCGGTGCCGTGACCGATCCGGTTCTCCATGTCCTGCGCGATCCCGGCGAGCGCGGTCCGGGTCGAGGGCTGGATGTCGGCCAGTCCGACGTCGAGTTGCACGGTGACCAGCGCGGCGCGGCCGTCCTTGGAAACCGCGTCGTGCACGGCCGCGTCGAAAGGATTCACCACGGCCGAGACCTGCGGTGCCCCGGTCAGCTCGGGCGCCACCGCGGTGACGGCGTCGCGTACGACGGCCGAGTCGGCCCGCTGTCCCTCGGGGACGAGCACGACCAGCTGCGCCGAAGTCCCGCTCACCTGCGGGAAGACGCGGCCGAGATGGTCGAGCGCTTCCTGGGACTCCGAGCCGGGGATCGCGAACGTGTCGTCGGTGCCCTGGCCGAACAGCAGCGCCGCCCCGCCCGCGACGCACAGCACCACCAGCCACAACGCGGTGACCAGCACCCGCCCGCGAGCGGCCAGCCTGCCGAGGCGGTAGAGGAATGACGACACGATCGGCTCCCGGCACTCGTTGGATACAACGCGTATCGTAATGCACTCTGTATCCGATTCACGATGTATCCTGTCCCACAGCCGGGTGAACCGGGCGCATACGAAAGAATGGCGACATGACCGAGGAGCGGGGCGCCACCATGACCAGGCGCCGGGCGGACACTCGCCGACGGCTGATCGACGCGGCGTACGAGGCCTTCTCCGAACGCGGCATCCGGGAGACCCCGGTCGAGCTGATCTGTGAGCGCGCCGGCTTCACCCGCGGCGCCTTCTACTCGAACTTCAGCTCGAAGGAAGACCTCTTCCTCGCCCTGTTCCAGGAGGAGACCGAGGTCCGGCTCAGGCGCTTCCGCGACGCCACGGAAAGCGTGCTCGGCGAGGTGGTCGTCCGCGCGGACGAAGACCTCTCCCCCACCCTCGGGCGCATCGCGGACCTGTTCATGGTCGCGCTCAGCGCGGACAAGAACTGGTACCTGCTGTGCGCGGAATTCCGCACCCAGGGCCTGCGGCAGCCGGAGATCCGCGACCGGATCGCCGCCGCGTTCCGGTACTTCCACGCCGAACTCGGCAAGGTCCTCGTCGGCGCGCTCGACCGGATGGGCCGGGAGCTGACGATCTCGCCGGACGACGCCGTGCTCGTGCTGATCGCCCTCTACGAGCAGGGACTTCAGAACTACCTGCTGGACGGCAGCGAACTCCCCGCCGACGGCCGGTTCGTCAGCGAGCTGATCCCCAAGGTGATGGCCTCCCTCATCGTCCCCGCGCGAGGCTGAGGCACCGCACGCCGTTTCATCGGGATTTCATGGCGCCGACCTACGGTTCCGGCACGGATCCGCACCGGCGGACCGGAAGTCCCCCGAGGAGACGTGCATGAGCCCGGCGAGCCGGACCCCGTACAACATGGTGCTGCCCCAGGAGGACGCGCCGAGTCCCGGGGAACGGGACGGGCCCGTCGGACCGGGCTGGAGCTGGGCCGCGTTCTTCACCCCGTGGGCCGACGGCCGTCCGTCGCCCAGATACCGGTGGACGCTGTTCGAGACCGCGGCCCACGCCGTCGAAGACCTCCGCCGCTGTCTCGACGACGGCAACATCGGCAGGCGCGGTGCCCTGTGCGCGTCCGTCCTCCGGACGCGCGGGGCGCCGCGGGAACTGGTGCTGTGCGACGCCGCGGACTGGGCGTACGTCGTGCACGAAGTCCGTGCCGGGACGCACCTGGCCGACGCGGCCGACACCTACTTCGCGCGCTGGCGAAGAGGCATGACCGGACACCGCTTCACCATCATCAACGCCGGCGTACCGACTGTCTGGTGAGGTCCAGACCTTCCAGCGCGAGGGTGCGCTGCACGGAATCGCCTTCGGGGCCGAT
Source organism: Amycolatopsis speibonae (assembly GCF_042647925.1). NCBI lineage: Bacteria > Bacillati > Actinomycetota > Actinomycetes > Pseudonocardiales > Pseudonocardiaceae > Amycolatopsis > Amycolatopsis speibonae. Next base: position 138,710 of record NZ_JBHRWK010000079.1, on the reverse strand, counting down.
GGTGGTGAGCACCCATTCGAAATGCTCCCGCGCGGCCACCGGATCGCCCGCGGCGAGATGAGTGCGGCCGAGCCGGTTGCGGATCTCGGACTCCATCCCGACGATGGTCTCCTCGGTGACCGCCGTCAGCGCCCGCCGTTGGAGTTCGAACGCCTTGTCGAGATTCCCGAGTTCCAGTTCCGCCGCGCCGAGCCGGGCCAGACTGGTCGCGGTCAGCAGCCCGTCGGTGGTCTCCTCCGCGAGTTCGACGGACCGCCTGAGGTCGAGCGCGGCCTCGGCGAACCTGCCGATTTCGAGCCGTACGGTGCCGCTGTGGCAAAGCACCCTCGCCAGCATCCCGGGGCTGCCGATCTCCTCGCCGAGGTCGCGGGCGCGGCCGAGATGAGCGAGCGCGTCCTCGTGCTCCCCCCGCAGGTAGGCGAGGTAGCCGAGCGCGGACAGCGCCCGTTCGGCGAGCCAGCTGTCGCCCACCTCGTCCGCCATGACCATCACCCGCCGCATCCCGGGGATCGCGAGGTCGTGGTGGCCCTCGATCAGGTCCGCCATGGTGAGCCCGCCCAGCGCCCGCGCCTCCACCCCGCGGTCGCCGGAAGCCTGGCCCGCCCGCAGCGCGTCGTCGAACCAGCCTCTCGCCCTGGCCAGCTGCCCTTGCATGGCGTAGGCGTAGCCGAGGCAGAACCGCAGCGAAGAGACCAGCCGCTCGTCCTCGGCCTGTTCGGCCAGCGGCAGCGCGATCTGCAGCGCGGTCCGGCTTTCGTGGTAGCGCTGCTGGCGCGCGAGGTAGTCGACCAGCCCCTCGGCGATCGAGCACGCGAGGTCGTCCAGCCCGGCTTCCGCCGCTCGGGCGACCACGTCGGGCAAGTCACCGACGGCGTCCAGCCAGGCGGAAGCGTCCCGTTGCCCGGTGAACGACCCCCCGGCGGCTTCGAGCGGGAACCGCGCGACGCCCCATTCGCTCGCCTGGCGAGCGGCACCGAGGTACAGCCCGTACACCCGTTTCCGCGCCTCGTCGGCGACGTCCTCGGGCATCTGCCCGGCGAGTCTCCTGGCGTAGACCGCCACCAGGTCGTGCAGCCGGTAGCGGCCGCTCGCCGGTTCCTGCACGAGGCTCGCGTCGACGAGACTTTCCAGCAGGCGCTCGGCTTCGGCGGACGAGCAGTCCAGCAGGGCGGCGACCGAGAGGCTGTCGAATTCGGGAGTCGGCGACAGACCGAGCACGCCGAAAGCGTTCTGCTCGGCGGGCCGCAGCTGCTCGTACGACAGGCGCAGCGCCACCTCGACGCTGCGGTCCTCGGCGGTCAGTTCGCCGAGCCGTCGCTCGTCGTCCGACATCCGGTCCACCAGATCCTTGAACGTCCACATCGGACGGTTCTGCAAGCGGGCGCCCGCGATCCGCAGCGCGAGCGGCAGCCGCCCGCACAGCCCGGCGAGCGCGCGCACGGCGAACCGCTCCCCCTCGGCCCTCGGCGCCCCCACGATCCGGCCGAGCAGCTTTTCCGCCGCTTCGAGGCCCAGCGCGCCAAGGGAGACGCGGCGATCAGCGTCCAAACCGGACAGCCGGCGGCGGCTGGTGACCAGCACGCGGCTACCCGGTCCGGACGGCAGCAGCGGCCGCACCTGCCCGGCGGACTCGGCGTTGTCGAGCACCAGCAGCAACCGCAGACTCGCCGTCGCCGCCCGCCACGACGCGGCCAGTTCGTCGAGATCGTCCGGCATGGCGATGTCTTCGACACCGACGGCGCGCAGCAACCGCCGCAACGCGCGCTCCGGCGTCACCGGCTCGCGGCCTTCGGTGTAGCCGTGCAGATCCACGAACAACGCACCGTCCGGGCAGGACTCGCGGAGCCGGTGCGCCGCGAACACCGCGAGCGTGGTCTTCCCGGCGCCGGGAACGCCGTCGACGGCGTCGACCGAGACCGCCTCCGGATCGCCGTCCTCGACCAGCAGCGCGAGTTCCCGGTCCCTGCCGACGAGTTCGCCGCTGGTGGAAGGCAGTTCGTTGCGGATCCGGCGCGGCGCCTCCCGGCGCTGCGTGACACCGAGCAGCGCGTCGTCCCCGCGCAGCACCGCTTCCTGAACCTGCCGCAGTTCCTCGCCCGGCTCGACGCCGAGCTGCTCCACCAGCCTTTCGCGGACGTCGGTGAACACCTCCAGCGCCTCCGCCTGCCGCCCGCCGCCGTAGAGCGCGCGCATCAGCAGCGCGGCCAGCGGCTCGCTCGGCGGGTCGGCCGAAACCAGGGCCGACAGCTCGCCGATCACCTCGTCGAACCGGCCGAGTTTCAGCTGTGCCCGCAGTTTCCGGCGCAGCAGCAGAAGCCTGCGCTCCTCCAGCCGTCGCCGCTCGCCCTGGACGAACGCGCCGGGCAGCCCTGTCAGCGGCTCACCGTGGAACAGCCGGAGCGCGTCGGCGAAGGTGTTCACCGCGGCGACGAGATCGCCCGCCTCCTCGGCGGCCGCCGCGACGACCGCGACCTCCTCCAGCCGCGCCACGTCCAGCCGCACGCCGCCGCTGGCGAACCGGTAGCCGCCGCGGTCGGACACGATCACCGAGTCACGGGGCTTCTCCCCGGAGGTGTCGAGGCAGTGCCGCAGCCGCCGGACGTACACCGGCAGCACATTCGACTCCGGCGGCTTTTCCCAGAGTCCGTCGGTGAGTTCGTAATGGCTGACGGTCACGTCCGGGCGCAGCAGCAACGCGGCCAGCACGGCCTGCTGCCGGACCGGACCGAGGTCCAGCCGTGTCTCCCCTTGCCAGGCCCGCAACGGGCCGAGTACCTCGAACCGAAGCCGCGAGTCGGACACGATCCCCCCATCGTCGATCATCAGCCCGGCACCACGATCCCGTGATCGAACGCGTAGACGATCGCCGCGGCCCTGTCCCGCAACTGGAGTTTGGTGAAGATCCGGCCGATATGGCTTTTCACGGTCACCTCCGAAATGACGAGTGTCGTGGCGATCTCCGCGTTGGTCAGCCCGCGGCCGATGGCGCGGAGCACGTCCTGCTCCCTCGGTGTCAGCAGTTCGGGTGAAAGTCCGCCGCTGCCGTTCCCGGCGGCCTGCCGGTAGGCGGCGAGCACCCGGCCGGTGACCCCGGGGTCGAGCCAGGCGGCGCCCCCGGCGACCGCCCGCACGGCCCGGATCAGGTCTTCGGCGGGGGAATCCTTGAGGACATAGCCCGCGGCACCCGCCCGCAGCGCGTCGGCCAGGAGGCTGTCGTCGTCGAAAGTGGTCAGCGCGAGCACGGGCGGATGGCCGGCGGACCGGCTCAGCCGCCTGGTCGCCTCGACCCCGCCGACGTTCTTCATCCGCAGGTCCATCACGATGACGTCGACCTCGTGCGCGGCCAGCGCCTCGGGCACCTCCGAGCCGTCGCCGCATTCCCCCGCGATGACGAACCCGTCGCGACGCCGCAGGATGCGCCGCAGCCCGGACCGGACGAGCTCCTGATCATCGACCAGCAGCACCTGGATCTCGGCGGCGGCGGTCACGGCTTGGCTCCCGGCACGGTGACCTGCACGATCCACTGCCTGCCTTGCGGCCCGGCGCTGAGGTCGGCGCCGAGCTGGGCCGCGCGGACGGCCATCCCCGCCAGTCCCGAACCGTCCTCGGCCGGGCGCCGGACAGTCCCGGAGAGGGTGTTGCTGACGATGAGCCGCACGTCCGACCGGCCGGCGTTCAGCCGGACCTCCGCGTTCGCGCCGGGGGCGTGCTTGACGACGTTGACCAGTGATTCCTGCACGATCCGGTAGAGACCCAATCCTTCCGAGGCGCCTACCCGGTCGAGGTCGCCTTCCTGTGTATAGCGCACGTCCAGTCCGGCGGACCGCGTGCGTTCCACCAGCGTCACGATGTCCTCCACCCCCGGCAGCGGAGCGCTGCCCGACGGGGTGTCGGCGAGCAGCCCGACCGTGCGGCGGATGTCGGCCATCGCGGCCCGTCCCACCTGCTCGGCCTCGGTGAGCGCTTCGATCGCCTCGTCGACGTCGCGATCCTGTTGCAGCGCGTGCCGGGCCCCGGTCAGGTGCAGCAGCGTGATGCTGAGGGAATGGCCGACGACGTCGTGCACCTCGCGCGCGATCCGCTGCCGTTCGGCCAGCAGGGCCTTCTCCCGGGAAGCGTCACGGTTGTCACGTTCGGCGTCCAGGACCCTGGTGTACCAGCGGACCATGAGCCCGCCGCTGAGGCCGAGCAGGATCGCGACCATGTACACCGGCCCGCCGATCAGCCCGCCCCAGATCCCCGCCACGACCAGCACCAGCTCGGCCACGACGGTGACGACGGTGATCCCCCACGTCGTCCGCAGCACACTCGCCGCCTCGGTCGCCGCGACCAGCAGCAGCAACGGCGCGAAATCCGGGAGCACGGGCTCGATGAGCAGGATCGAGGTGGCGGCGATCAGTGCCGCCATCCGCACCCACGGCATGATCCAGTCGGTGACCACCCAGATCACCGACGGCGCGATCACGAGCAGGCCGGCCAGCGCGATCGGCCCGGGCGGCAGCAGGGCGTCCCGTTGGATCAGCGCGACCGTCGTGAACACGAAGCTCACCGCGCTGGCGCACAACGCTCCCCACCAGGGCAGGCTCAGTCCGGCCCGGGTGAGACTGACCTGCACCCGTGCCCGGAACCGGTCCCGCAAGATCCTCAGCACGGACTAAGACTAGGAAGTGCCGGGAGGCGCGTCATCGTGCGGCGGTCGGCACCCGTCTCCGCCCACGGTAGGAGGCCGGCCCGGTACCGGCCGATGAAATCCCGATGAAACGGGACACGCTCATTCCTGGCTGAGCGCGACCCACTTCAGTTTCTCCTGTTCCCGTTTCGGCAGGCCGGCGACGACGAGGTCATAGGAGTCTTCGATCATCTCGCGGACGAAGCCGTCGGGCAGCGAACCGTCCAGCTCGACGGTGTTCCAGTGCTGTTTGTTCAGGTGGTACCCGGGGACGATCGCCGGATGTTCGGCGCGCAACCGGACCGCGAGGTCGGGCTCGCATTTGAGGCTGATCCGCAGCGGTTTCGCCTTGAGCGGGCCGAGCGCGAAGACCTTGCCCGAGACCTTGAACACGTTGATTTCCTCCCCGAACGGGAACTCCTCACGGGCACCGGGGAGGGCGAGGCAGAGCTTCGCGAGAGCGGCAGGGGTCATGGCGTTCAGAGTAAGCGCCCCCTCCGACAGAAACCTGTCCTGTCACGCGCATTGACCGGCAGTCGGTGATTCACTGACGATGAGTGGAGCCGACTGGGTGGAGGCGGAACAAATGCGCGTGAAGCATCTCGCGGTGGCGGGGATCCTGCTGCTGGGCGTCGTCCCCGGAGTCGCCGCGGCGGCCCCGGAGAGTCAGAGCCAAGTCGAAAGTACGGCCACGACCGGCTGGGTAGGTACCTGGGCGGCGGCGCCCGCGGCCGGGGTGGCCGGGACCGACAACGGCTACCCGAACTTCTCGATCCGCAACATCGTGCACACCAGCGCCGGCGGGCACGAGGTACGCGTGCGGCTGTCCAACGCCTTCGGCCGGACGCCGGTGCTGTTCGGCAAGGTGACCGTCGCGGTCGCCGCCGGACCCGACACCGCGCAGGCCGTCCCCGGCACGATGCGCACGCTGACCTTCGGCGGCGACAGCCAGATCACCGTGCCGCCGGGTGCCGACGCCCTCAGCGACGGCGCGGCGCTGGCCGTGCCGAGGGACGGCGACCTCCTGGTGACCACGTACACGCCGACGCCGTCCGGCCCGGTCACCTACCACCCGCTGGCCATGCAGAACTCGTACTTCACCCGTGACGGCGACAAAGCGGCCGACGAGTCGGCGGCGGCGTTCCCGGAGAAGACCCAGGTCTGGCACTACGTGTCCGGAGTGGACGTCCGCGGCGCGGGGCTGCGGGGCAGTGTCGTCGCGATCGGCGACTCGATCACCGACGGAGCGATCTCGACCTGGGGCGCGAACCTGCGCTGGCCCGATCAGCTCGCCGACAAGATCAGCACCCGGATGGGCGTGCTCAACGCCGGGATCAGCGGGAACCGGCTGCTGCTCGACGGCGGCGACTACGGCGTCAACGCGCTGGCCCGGCTCGACCGGGACGCGCTGAGCCAGTCCGGCGCGCGGACCGCGATCGTGTTCGAGGGCATCAACGACATCCAGCAGAAACCGCATCAGACCGACCCGGCGAAGATCATCTCGGCGCTGAAGCAGATCGCCACCCGGGCACACGACCGCGGTCTCCGGGTGCTCGGCGCGACGATCACGCCGTGGAAGGGCTGGGTTTCGTACACGCCCGAGCTCGAGGAGACCAGGCAGGCGGTGAACCGGTTCATCCGGACCAACCGCCTCTTCGACGGCTACATCGACTTCGACGCGGTGATCCGCGATCCCGCCGATCCGCAGCGGATCAACCCGGAGTACGACTCCGGCGATCACCTCCACCCCGGGGACAAGGGCTTCACCGCCATGGCGGACGCCGTCCCGCTGCCGCGATTGAGGTAGCGATCAGGGGCTGCGCCAGGCGGTTTCGTGGGGCACGATGAGCTGATGGCGATCAGGAATGGCTAGCGGCGACAGCGGGATCCGGGAGACGGCGCGGTTGGTCCGGTTCGCCGAACACGAGGCGCGCGCGGACACGCTCCGGGCACAGCTCGCGGATCTCCGTGGCACGATCCGGCTGGCGAAGCGGACGTCGAACCTGTTCCGGGCGCGGACGGCGACCAGCACCCCTGGTCTGGACGTGTCGGAGTTCACGCAGGTGCTCGATGTCGACCCCTTGGCGCGCACGGCCGACGTCGAGGGCATGGTCACCTACGAGCAGCTGGTGGACGCGACCCTGCCCCACGGGTTGATGCCGCTGGTGGTCCCGCAGCTCAAGACGATCACGCTCGGCGGCGCCGTCACCGGCCTCGGCATCGAGTCCTCTTCGTTCCGCAACGGACTCGTGCACGAGTCGGTGCTGGAGATGGAATTGCTCACCGGCGACGGCCGGATCGTCGTCGCCCGGCCGGACAACGAGCACAGCGACCTGTTCCACGGCTTCCCGAACTCGTACGGGACCCTCGGTTACGCGCTGCGGCTGAAGATCGAGCTGGAGCCTGTCAAACCCTACGTGCGGCTCGACCACGTCCGGTACGAAGACACCGAGGAGTACTTCGCGGCGCTCGACGAGGCTTGCCGTAACGGGTCGGCGGACTTCGTGGACGGAACGGTCTTCGGGCCGGGCGAGCAGTACCTGACGCTGGGCACGTTCACCTCCTCGGCGCCCGCGACCAGCGACTACACCTGGCTCGACATCTACTACAAGTCGATCCGCGAACGCGGTACGGACCACCTGAGCGTCCGGGACTACCTGTGGCGCTGGGACACGGACTGGTTCTGGTGCTCGCGGGCATTCGGCGTACAGCACCGGCTCCCCCGGCTGCTGCTGGGCAGGCGGCTGCTGCGGTCTTCGGTCTACTGGAAAGCGGTGGCGCTGGACCGCCGGTTCGGGATCGCCGCGAAACTGCTCAAGCTGCGCGGGCTCCCACCCGAAGAGACCGTCGTCCAGGACATCGAGGTGCCGCTTTCGCGGGCCGCGGAGTTCCTGGACTTCTTCCGCCGCGAGATCCCGATCAGCCCGGTGTGGATCTGCCCGCTGAAGGAGCGGCCGGGTGGCGTGAACTCGCCGCTGTACGAAATGGACCCCGAGACGCTGTACGTCAACTTCGGGTTCTGGTCCGCGGTACCGCTGGACCCCGGCGAGGAGCCGGATACGCACAATCGGCTGATCGAGGCCGAAGTGACGCGACTCGGCGGGCGGAAATCTTTGTACTCCGACAGTTTCTATTCCGAAGACGAGTTCTGGCGGCTGTACAACGGCGACGCCTACCGGAAACTGAAGACGGCCTACGACCCGGACGGCCGCTTGCTCGACCTGTACTCGAAATGCGTGCGGCGGCGGTGACCCGGGCCGGGAAGAGAGACGAGCATGGCTGAGACGACGACCGTCGGGAAGATCTTCGAGCGGTTGCTCGGCCCGAACGCCGAAGTGTCCATCACCGCCTACGACGGCAGCACGAGCGGTCCGGCGGACGCGCCGGTGTCGATCCGCGTACGGTCACCGCTGGCGCTGACGTACCTGATGTCGTCCCCGGGGGACCTCGGTCTGGCGCGCGCCTACGTCGCCGGGGCGCTCGACGTGGACGGCGATCTCTACTCGGCGTTGCGCGCGCTCGTGGCGCAGGTCGATCAGCTCAGCCCCGCGGACCGGGTGTGGCTCCTGCGCAAACTCGGCCCCACGCATCTGCGCCGGGTCGCCCCGCCCGCCGAGGAACTGCCGAACCGCCTCAGGCGCGCAGTCGACGGATTGCGGCACTCGAAAGCGCGTGACAGCAACGCGATCTCGAACCATTACGACGTCTCGAACCGGTTCTACGAACTGGTACTCGGCCCGTCGATGGCCTATACGTGTGCCGCGTATCCGTCCGCCGACGCGTCGCTGGAAGAGGCACAGGAGCACAAGTTCGACCTGGTGTGCCGGAAACTCGGCCTCCGGCCCGGGATGCGGCTGCTGGACGTCGGCTGCGGCTGGGGCGGGATGGTCGAGCACGCCGTCGCGCACTACGGCGTCGAGGCGCTGGGTGTCACCCTTTCGCGCGAGCAGGCGCAATGGGCGCAGAAGGACATCGTGACCAAGGGGCTCGCGGACCGGGCCGAGGTGCGGCACCTCGACTACCGCGACGTCACCGAAACGGACTTCGACGCGGTGTCGTCGATCGGGCTCACCGAGCACATCGGCGCGCGCAACCTGCCGTCGTACTTCCGTTTCCTCGCCGGGAAACTGAAGCCGCACGGGCGCCTGCTGAACCACTGCATCACCAACCCGGACACCTCGGTGGCGCATCGTTCGCGCGGGTTCATCGACCGGTACGTCTTCCCCGACGGCGAACTGGAGTCCGTCGGCGAGATCGCCACCGCGATGCACGACAGCGGACTGGAGGTGCGGCACTCGGAGAACCTCCGCGAGCACTACGCCACCACCCTCGGCGCCTGGTGCGCCAACCTCGACGCGAACTGGGACGAGGCCGTCGCCGAAGCGGGCGCCGGACGGAGCCGGGTTTGGGCGCTGTACATGGCCGCGTGCCGCCTCGCCTTCGAGCGCCGGGAGATCGAACTGCACCAGGTGCTCGGGGTGAAGGTCGGCGAGGACGGTGACGCGGGCATGCCGCTACGGCCGGACTGGGGCGTTTAGCTTTCAGTGGCGAAAGGCTTCGGCGAGCCACCACGAGCCGCCGTCGTCGGCGATCTTGGCGTCGACGACGAGCGGCGCGTCGCGTGGCCCGCCGAGCCAATCCGTGACGGCGGCCAGGTCCTCGACCGACCGCACGGTGACGCCGTCGCAGCCGAAACCGCGGCCGATCGCCGCGATGTCGGTGTCGGGGAACCGGACCGTGGTCATGTCCGCGGCGCCGAAATGGTGGATCTCGGCGCCGTACGCGGCGTCGTCGTAGACGATGACCACGAGCGGGATCCGCAGCCGGACAGCGGTTTCCAGCTCGGAAAGCGCCATGTGGAACCCGCCGTCACCGACGCCGAGCACCGGTAGCCGCTCCGGCTGGGCCAGCGCCGCGCCGATCGCCGTTCCGAGACCGAGCCCGATGCTCTGGAACGCCTGTGTGAAACAGAAGCCGTTCTCGTCGGGGACGGACAGGTACGCGCTCGGGTAGCCCATGAAGTTGCCGGAATCGATCGAGAGCACGCGTTCGGCGGGCAGGATCTCGTCGAGACGGCGGCTGAGCGTGCGCGGATCGATCCTCCCGCCGCCGGATAGGTCGTTATACGGGACGTCGTTCCATCGTGTGTTTTCGGGCGCTTCACGGCTCATTCGGTGGCCGCGCCTGCCGAGTTCCGCGCGGACGTCGTCGGCGGTGCTGGTGACGTCGCCGACGACACCGAGGTCGATCGGCCGGTGCGCGCCGAGCGCGGCCTGGTCGACGTCGACTTGGACCAGCCAGGCGTCCGGGTTGAGAACCTTGCCATGCCGGGTGGTCCACATGTTCAGCGCACAGCCCCAGCCGATCACGACGTCGGCGTGGTGAATGAGGTCCGCCGTCCGGGGTGACGAAAAGCCGCCCGAGATCCCGAGCGAGAAGGGATCGTCGTGGAAGAGACCGTGTGCCACCGCCGAGGTCGCCAGCAGCGCGCCGGAGACTTCCGCGAGTTCCTTGAGAGGCGCGGCACTCGCCCGCGCGCCGCGGCCGGCGATGAACACCGGCCGTCGTGCTCCGGCGAGGAGGTCGGCCAGTTTCGCGACCGCCTCGGCGTCCGGCCTGATCGGCGCTGGACCGGGGACCTCCGGTATCTCGACCGCGTGGGGCGCTTCCTGGGCTTGGACGTCGAGCGGGAGGTTGAGCAGGACGGTCCGGCGTTGCTGTACGGCCGTCCGATAGGCGCGGACGGTGTCGGCGACCGCGGTCGGCGCGCGGTGGACGCGATCCGGCACGGCGCCGACTGCGGTCGCGAGCGCGTCCTGGTCGATCCGGAAGTTCGACAGCACCGAAGACGCCGCGGTGTCACCGGCCAGGACGATCATCGGCGTCCGGCTCTTGGCCGCCTCGGTGATCCCGGTGAGCGCGTTGGTCAGCCCGCACCCCTGGTGGAGACTCAGCACCGACGCGCGGCCGCTCATCCGCGCGTACGCGTCGGCCATGCTCGCCGCGCCGCCCTCGTGCCGCGCGGCGACGAACCGCACCCCGGCGGCCCGCAATCCGTTGGTGGCCTCGAAGTTGCCGCTGCCGACGACCCCGAACGCGGCTCCTACGCCGAGTTCCGCGAGCGTCAGGCCGACCAGCTCCGCGACGTTCATGCCCGCTCGACCAGCGCGTACACCCGGGCGGGACTGCCGGAACCGCCGACGATCGGCAGCGGGCTGACGACCAGCAGGGAGCCGGTGGGCGGCAGGATCGCCAGGTTCCGCAACTGGGTCAGTCCGTGTTTTCCCGCGCCCAGCAGGAGTTCGTGACAAGGGAAGGCCGGTTCGAGGGCCGGCGCCTGTCCCGCGTCGGTGCCCACGGTCTCGACGCCGAACCCGGTGATCGGTGCCTCCTCCGCGAGCCAGCGGGCACACTCCCCCGAGACACCCGGCGTATGCGGGCCGCTCTCGTCGTTGTTGAGGAAGGTCTCCTGGTCGTGCGAACGAGCGTCCCACCCCGTGCGGTAGAGCAGCCAGCCGCCGTCGGGCAGCGGCCCGTTCTCGCGCTCCCACTCACGGACGTCTTCCACGGACAGGAGGTAGTCCGGGTCCTCGGCCGCGCGGGCCGACGCGTCGAGCACCACGGCCGGGGCGACCAGCGTGCGCAGCGGCACCTGGGAGACGTCGTGGCCGTCCTTTCCCGACACCCAGTGCACGGGGACGTCGAGGTGGGTCCCGGTGTGCTCGCCGGTGTGGATGTTGTTCCAGTACCAGCGCGGCCCGCGCTCGTCGTAGCGGCTGATCTCCTCCAGGCCGAACGGGATCGTGTTCGCGAACGGCTCCGGCAACTGGAGGATCGGCGTGCTCTCGCTCAGCGGGGCGGTGAGGTCGACGACCTCGATCGCGCCGGTGGTGATCGCGGTGTTCAGCTGGGCCAACAACGACATGCGTGCCTCCCGGAAGTGACTGCGGCGTCTCGGTCACCTTAGGCGGGTGGTCCGACAGTCGAGCAAGCCGAGATTGTCGGACGTCGCTGATACGTTGCGCCGCGGGTTCGGACGAAGTAAGGAGAACGTCAGTGGCAGAGGTGGCACTGCGGCCGGTCAGGGATTCCGACCTCGACGCCCTGTTCGAACAGATGCGTGACCCCGAGTCGGTCCGGATGGCCGCGTTCATCGCCAGGGACCCCGACGATCGCGACGCGTTCGACGTCCACGTGGCGAAGTTGAGGACTTCCGAGGACATCATCCTGCGTGCGGTGACCGTCGATGGGCGTTTCCTCGGCACCATCGGCAGTTTCGTTGTGGAAGGCGACGCTGAAGTCACTTACTGGATCGACCGTTCGGCTTGGGGGCGGGGGATCGCCGGCCGGGCCCTCGCGCTGCTCCTCGACATTGTCGAAGCGCGGCCTTTGTTCGCTCGTGCGGCCAGTGACAACGTTGGGTCGCTTCGGGTGCTTCAGAAGGCGGGTTTTGCAGTCATCGGCACTGAGGTCGCTTATGCGTCCGGTCGGGATGGTGAGATCGAAGAAACCCTCCTGCGCTTGAGTTAGCCGGGCGACTGCCAGTTCGGCTGGCTGGCCTCAAGCTCGGGAATCCGGGGTCCTAGCCGTTGTCGGCCTGCGCTTTGCTGACGAGATCCGGTCTGCAACAGCAGAGCCTCGCCAAGGCTGGCAAGCTCGGCGCACTTCACGGCCGACAAGCGCGGTGGACAAGTATCGACGACCTCGAGTTCTGGTAGCACATCGAGCGGGAAGCCGGGCCGCTGCGCCGCTGTCATCGCCGCGCTCGCCAGCTGCGGACCCGGTGGGTCTCGTACCGACCTCTGACCCCCAGAAATGCCGACCATCGCCAGTCGCCGCAATAATGCTAAATGCATTCAAGAACCTTTTTCACATTCGCACACTTGTTCGATAAGTAGTATTCTTGCGGAGTGTCCAGTCAACGGATCCTCGAACCGCCGCAGGAGTTGTGGCGTGCCGGTGCGCGGGAGCTCGCGCACGGTGTGGTCGAGCGTATGTCGTTGGCACGGCAGGCTTTAGCCGAGGTAGGGCAGTTCCTGGTGGAGATCGAGTCCCGGGGTCCGATGGAGTTGTTCGGGCATGGCTCGACTGCGGGTTGGTTCGCCGAGACCGCGCGGATCACGCCCAAGGAAGCGGGTGCCACCGTGGCACGGGCGATCGCGGTGAACGAGACCCGGAACTTGGACGGCACCCCCGCACCCGCCTTCGCCCCCATCGCGGGTGCGGCCGCGGCCGAAGGCGACCTTGGCCATCAGCAACTGGACCCGCTCCTGGCGGTCTTGAAGAAGATCCCGGCCGACGTGCCGGAGGAGGACCGGTCAGGGGCCGAACAGATCCTGGTGGACCTGGCCCGCCACGCCGGCCCTCAGGAGATCACCAACGCCGGAGCGGATCTGCTGGCCCACCTCGACCCCGACGGCAACGAACCGAAAGACGACGACCTGACACCACCATCACGCGAAGTACACCTGCGGAAACGCGATGACGGGTGGTGGCGGCTCACCGGGCTGCTGGACCCGGAGTTCGGGGCTCGCGCGAACGCGCTGTTCGAGACCTGGGGACAACGAAGACCCGTCGACGAAGACGGCGACCGCGACCCCCGCACTCCCGGCGAACGCAACGGGGACGCGTTGTTCGACGCGATCCACTACGCCATGACCAACGACAAAGCCCCCACCCTCTCCGGGGACCGCACCACTGTGGTGGTCACCATCCCCCTCGACACCCTCACCTCAGGACTCGGGATGGCCTGTGTGGACGGGGTCTCCCGGATCACCGCCCGCCACGCGCGGATGCTGGCCTGCGACGCCAAGATCATCCCCGCCGTCCTCGGCTCCGAGAGCGAACCCCTCGACATCGGCCGCGCCGCCCGCACCGTCACCCCCGCACAACGACGCGCCCTCAACCTCCGAGACCACGGATGCGCTTTCCCCGGATGCCATCGCAAGCCGAAACACTGCGAAGCCCACCACCTTCTCCCGTGGGGCCATCTCGGCGACACGGACCTGAACAACCTCTGCCTGCTGTGTCGCTACCACCACCTGGTCATCCACGGACAATCCGGCTGGACAGTCCACATCGCCACCAACGGCCGACCCGAATTCATTCCCCCGCAATACCTCGACCCCCTACAAACACCACGCCGCAACCATCGCTGAACCCGAAGAGCCCACCACCACCACCGGCGACGGGCCCCTCGGCATGCCCACGTTCAGTTGAACCAGGTCCCGAACATCGAACTCTGCGACCGACCCGCCAGCCGCTCCCCGAGATCGACCGCCTGCGCCTCGGTGAGCAGACAGATGTAGTCGGTGACCGCACGCGCGCACCGAGCCTCCTTGTTCCTCTCGGATATTCCCTCAGCCGTGTGATCATGCGTGATATCGCGATAGATCCCCCGCAGCTGAATGGGGATCTTCGGACTGCTCGGCGACTTCTCCAGACACGCGAGCAACCGATCGAAGAGGGAGCCGATGATCCTCTTCTGGCCTTCCTGGTGGATCGCCAGCGGCGGTCTGTCGATCACGTAGAACCACGTGAGTTCCTTCAGCGCGGCGACCCGGTACTGGCTGCTTTGTTCGACCTCGACATAGGGCGGTTCGCCGAGAAGCCGGACCGCCTTCACGAACCGGGTGAGATGGCCGCTGCCGATCTTGTTCATCTGCACTCGGTTCTTACGGGTCTCCCAGCACTGGGAGTGCAGGCGCCCGCCGAACTCGGCGATGATCGTGTCGAGCTCGTTCCGAAAGCGGAACTCGTCGAAGCCCTTGTGTTCCTTCAACCGACTGAGGCCGTGCTTGACTATTCGTTCCTTGTCCACCGACAAACCATGCAAAGGAATCAGGCCGGCGCGGAAGTAGTCCTCGAGGTCATGGGTCGCGTAGCTGATATCGTCGGCCCAGTCCATCAAGACCGCGTTCGCGGATCTCAAGTCATCGCGGCTGCCTTCCCGCGCCCAATCGAAATCCACCTTTTCGGTCTGGTAAGCACCCCATTTGTCGCCGTAGCCACGGTCGGTCCACAAGGCCGTCGGCTTGGCCGAATCACGCGGCTTCAGGCGTGGATACTTGAGGATCGCGTTCAGCGTCGCCTGGGTCAGGTTGAGACCCGCGTGCTCCGTCTTTCGCCGGGCGAGTTTCGTCACCACTCGGAAGGACTGCGCGTTCCCCTCGAAGCCTTCCAGCCCGTCGACCTGGGCCAGCCGCTGGTTCAGGACCTCCTCGGCGATGTGGCCGAACGGCGGGTGTCCGATGTCGTGGACGAGTCCCGCCGTCTCGACGACGTCCTCGTTCAGATCCGATCCCTCCGGAAAGCCCGACTCCGCAAGACCCGCTTGATAGCGCAGATGCTGCACGAGTCTTCGGCCCATCTGCGCGACCTTCAGACTGTGCGTGAGCCGGTTGTGCAACACCAGCTGCTCATTGACCGCGGCGACCTGGGCCACTCCGGCGAGCCGCCGGAACGCGGACGAATAGAGAACCCGGTCCCGATCTCGCTGATAGTCGTCCCGGTACGCCGTGTCCTGTTCCCTCACCGGATGGCGTCGAGCCTTTCCGAACGTCCCCTCCGACATGGTCGCCTCCTCGTCTTGGCTCCGAGAGCCTTGAAAAGGAGGCGCGGAACGGCTTGGAACCGTTAACGTCCATATCGGAGTGGCCGCGTCATCGGTATTGGTTCGCGACCGAACCGCAACCCGGGTCAGTCCACCATCACCAGGTCCAGGCCCTGCAGCCGGTCGCGGTCCGCGATGACGTCGATCTCGGTGATCTTCCCGTCGGCGACCGTGAACGCGAGCACCACCGAAGGCCGTCCTTCGTCCGCCATCACGAGGCCGACGCCGCCGTTCACGAGCGCGAGCTGTGTGACGGCCGCCCGCACCGACGCGGCCGCCGCACCCCGAGCCACCATGGCGGCGCCCTGCAGGAAGACCGGCGTGCGCGAGGGCCCTGCCGCCTTGTCGGCGCGGAGGACGACGTCGGGGTGGAGCAGTTCGAGGAGCGCTTCGAAGTCCCCGCCGCGGGCGGCGGCCAGGTACGCGTCGACGACCTGGCGCCGCCGCGCGAGGTCCGGTTCGGCGGCGGCGGAACGGCCCTGGACGCGGCGCCGGGCGCGGCTCGCGAGTTGCCTCGCGGCGGCCGGGGTGCGGTCGATCAGCGGGGCGATCTCGTCGAACGGCACCGCGAACATGTCGTGCAGGACGAACGCGAGCCGTTCGGCGGGGGCCAGTGTTTCCAGGACCACCAGCATCGCGAGCCCGACCGAGTCGGCGAGCACCGCGTCGCCGGCGGGATCGGCCGAGGAGTCGGCGGGCTCGGACGACGCTTCGTCGAGCGGTTCTTCCCGCCGGTGGTCGCGCGAGCGCAACACGTTCAGGCACACCCGCGCCACCACGGTGGTCAGCCAGCCGCCGAGGTTCTCGATCTCCGCCGCGTCGGTCCGGTTGAGCCGCAGCCACGTGTCCTGGACGGCGTCTTCGGCCTCACTGGCCGAGCCCAGCATCCGGTACGCCACCGCCCGCAGCCTGACACGGTGTTCCTCGAAAAGTTCCGTCAGCCGATCCACCGCGCTCCTCGTTCCCGCAGAACCCCGCTCACATTTAACAACCAGCGAGATCGTCGGTGAACCGCACACCCGAAGACCGGTACGAAGCGGCCCGTTCGGCGGCCGCCGCCGGCGTCAGGACCTCGTTCTTCGCGTAGTAGACCCAGTCCACCTGTTCGAGGTACGTGCTGGTGCCGCCGGAGTGCTGCGTGAGGTCGATGAACCACTGGTTCACGTTCAGGGACATGTCCTGCCGCGGATACACGTCGAACGGCCCGCCGCGGTCGTGGTCGGCCACCAGGGCGCCGTCGAGGTAATACCGCACGTGACCGTCGGACACGGTCGCCGCCACGGAGTGCCAGCCGTCGATGCTGCGGCGCTGAC
The DNA here is from genome assembly GCF_042647925.1 of Amycolatopsis speibonae. Lineage (NCBI taxonomy): Bacteria > Bacillati > Actinomycetota > Actinomycetes > Pseudonocardiales > Pseudonocardiaceae > Amycolatopsis > Amycolatopsis speibonae. The sequence goes on along the minus strand of NZ_JBHRWK010000079.1, from coordinate 122,116 downwards.
TGTCGCTCTTGTTCTCGGCGTACCACGGGTCCGGCGTGTAGGTGTGCCAGCTGGTCTGGAAGTTGACCGGTCCCGCCTCGCCCCAGCCACCGTTGGGCAGGTACTCGGAGAAGTCCAGCTCGCTGTAGATCGGGTCGTTGTCGTAGCGGAGCGGGCTGATCGTGAAGAACGTCTGGTTGATCCGGTCGCCGTCGGGACCGGACGCCGGCGCGTCCGAGAAGCGGATCCGCGCCGCGTAGGTCCCTTCGAAGAACCGCCTGTCGGGCCGCATGATCTCGGTCTGTGTCGTGCCCGCGGACGTGCCGTCGGTGGTGGAGGCGAGCTGCAGCACCTTGTCACCGTCGGACGTCGGGAACGTGATGCCTTCCGGGGGCCCATCGCGCGCCGCCGACGCCGGGGCCACCGGCACCGGAGCGCACCTGCCAGCCGTGCTGGGCGAGGAGCCCGTCGGAGTGCGAGGTGTAGTGGAAATCGTCGAACAACGCCCCGCAGGCGGCCGCTCCGGCCGTGGTGCCCGGCGCCAGCCCGAGTGCGGCCACCGACAAGGCGGCGACGGCGACAAATCGGAACTTCCCTGAGTTCGACATCCTTGTCTCCTTTACCACTGGTCAGCTTCTCCCAAGGTCTCTGCACAAAGTGGTAAAGTCAATAGGTCTAGACAACTTGTCCACCAGTCAATTCCCGGTGACCACTGGGTAGGCTGTGGTCGTGCGGCGAACAGAAGTCAAGGAACGGCTGCGTCAGCTCATCGCGCGGCGGCTACCGGGTGAGGTCCTGCCTTCCGAACGCGCGCTGAGCACCGAAATCGGCGTCTCGCGCCCCACGCTGCGGGCCGCGATCGACGAGTTGGAGCGAGACGGTCTCGTGGTCCGCGAGCACGGCCGGGGCACGTTCACCGCGCCGCGCAAGATCACCCAGGATCTCGTGTCCGCCACCGGCGGCGAGCAGTTCGCCCCGCCCGCGGAGGGCCACTGGAGCAGTCGGGTGATCGACTTCTCCGTCACCCCGGCGGGTGCCCGGCTCGGCAAACGGCTCGAGGTCTCCCCCGGCCACGCGCTGGTGGCCGTCACGCGGGTGCGCGTCGTCGAAGAGGCGCCGATGGCGATCGAGCGGATCCGGGTCCCGCGGGACCTCGTGCCGGACATCACGTCCACCGGCTTCGAGTCCGGCTCGTTCTACGAACTGCTCCGCACGCGGTACGAGGTCGTTCCCGCGACGGCCGTGCAGGTCATCGAACCCACCGTCACCGACGCGGACGAATCCGGCCTGCTCGGCGTCCCGCTGCACTCCCCCGCGCTGCTGTTCGAGCGCACCACCCGCGACGCCGCCGGCCGGGTGATCGAATACACCCGCTCGATCTACCGGGGCGACCGCTACCGGATCACCTCGCACCTGAAGTTCGACCACACCTCCGGCTGACTCCGGCGTGCCGGTCCGGCCCACCGGAGCGTCCATGTAAGACTCCCGGGCGATGTACACCCCGTCCGATCTCGCCGACCTGCTCGAATGCGAGCACCGCAGTGTCCTGAACCAGGCGCTGGCCGCCGGCCTCCCGGGAGCGCCGCGGCGTGGCTCCGGGCCGGATCAGCTGGCGGTCACGCACGGGCGCGCGCACGAGGCCGCGACGCTGGACAAGCTGCGCGGCGAGCGGAGCGCCGTCGTCGAGATCGACGAACGCGACCCTGTCGTCGCCGCGAAAGCCACCGAAGAGGCTCTGCGGGCCGGTGCTCCGGTGATCTACCAGGCTGTCTTCCACGACGGCGAGTTCTCCGGCCGCGCCGACTTCCTGATGCGGGACGACGAAGGCCGCTACGAGGTCTACGACACGAAGCTGGCCAGGCACGCGAAGCCCGCCGCGGTGGTCCAGCTGACCGCGTACGCCGACGCCTTGCGCCGAGCGGGCTGGCCTGCCGGTCCTCAAATGCATCTGCTTCTGGGCGATCACAGCACCCGTTCGTTCCGCGTCGACGACTTCCTCCCGCTGGTGGACCGGCTCCGCGCCCGGTTGCGGCACCGGCCGCCGACCTTGCCTGTCCCGGTCTGGGCCGACGAACGGCCCGCCTGTGGCGGCTGCTCCTTCTCCTCGCACTGCGCGAGCGCCCGCGAAGCCGACCGTGATCTTTCGCTGGTCGCGGGGATGCGCGGTGACCAGCGGCGCAAGCTCGTCGCCGCGGGTCTCGGCACCATCGACGAGCTCGCGGCCGCCGCGCCGGAAGACCGGCCGCGCGACATCTCGACGACGTCGTTCACCACGCTGCGCGCCCAGGCCGCGATCCAGGTCCGGCAGGACGACACCGGGCAGATCGCCTACGAGATCATCGCCCCGGACGCGCTGGCCGTGCTGCCGCCGCCCGCGCCCGGCGACGTCTTCTTCGACATGGAAGGCGACCCCTACGCCCTGGCCGGTGAAGGGCTCGAATACCTCTTCGGCGCGGTGACGGAAGAAGACGGCACGAAGTTCACGCCGTTCTGGGCACACAACCGGTCTCAGGAGAAGCGGGCCTTCGAGGAGTTCGTGGACTTCGCCACCGCGAGGCTCACCGAACATCCCGGTTCGCACGTCTACCACTACGCCCCGTACGAGGTCACCGCGATCAAGCGGCTCGCCGCCGTGCACGGGACCCGCGAGGACGCCGTCGACCACCTGTTGCGCAGCGGCGGTCTGGTGGACCTGTATTCCGTGGTGCGCAAGGCACTCCGGGTCTCGCAGCGGTCGTACTCCATCAAGTACCTCGAACCGCTCTACATGCCCGAGGCCCGCGACGGCGACGTCAAGACGGCGGTTTCGAGCATCGAGGCGTACGAGGAGTACCTGACGCTCACCGCCTCCGGCGAGACCGAGCACGCGGCCGAAGTGCTGCGCGGGATCAGCGACTACAACGAATACGACTGCGTCTCCACCCTCCGGCTGTTCGAATTCCTCCACAAGGTCCGCGTGGAGGAAGGGATCGCGCTCGCCGAGCCGCCGGAAGAGTCCGATGTGGACGCTCTGCTTCGCCAGACCGAAGAGGACGTCGCCGCCCAGAAACGCGCCGAGCGCGCGGCACAGCTGGCCGCGCTGGTCGATCCGCTGCTGGACGGGCTGCCCGACGATCCGGCCGAGTTCACCGGCGAGGACCGGGCCCGCGCGCTGCTGGCCGCGTCCGTCGGCTACCACCGCCGCGAGACGAATCCGGCGTGGTGGGAGTACTTCCGCCAGCTGGCCGCCCCGCTCGGCGACCTGGAGACCGACAACGCCTGCACCGTCCCGGTGGCGATGGAGGCCGGGGAGTGGGTGCCGCCGTCGGGCCGGGTCCGCAAGGCGAAGCGCTCGCTGAGCTTGCGCTGCGATCCGGATCGGCCGCATCCCTTCGCTCCCGGCGACGACGTCCGCCTGCGCTACGGCGCGGCCGCGCGGGACGCCAAGGTCGTCTCGGCCACCGCCGTCGAACTGACCCTCGAAGAAAGCTGCCCGCCCGACGAGACCACGGCCGACCGACCGGTCGCGGTGCTGCCGGGCAGTCCGGTGCGGCCCTCCCCCAAGGACGACGCGGTCGCGGACCTCGCCCGCCTCGTCGTCGACGCGCTGCCGGTGCTGCCCGCGCATCCCGGCGTCGACCTGCTCCGGCGCACGACGCCCCGGCTGCGCGACGACCGGAGTCTGCCCGAACCCGGGCCGGATCTCGTGAACACGGTCATCGAGGCCGTCGAGGCTCTCGACGGCTCCGCACTCGCCGTCCAGGGCCCGCCGGGCGCGGGCAAGACCTACCTGGCGGGCAGGCTGATCGCGAAGCTGGTGCGCGCGGGCAAGACGATCGCCGTCACCTCGACCAGTCACAAGGCCGTGGAGAACGTGCTGTCCGCCGCGCTGAAGAACGCGCCGGACCTGCCGTGCGCCAAACGCGCCAAGCGGACCCCGGATCCGGCCGCGCCCTGGGAGCAGCCGAAGACCAATCCCGCGCTGGTGAAATGGCGCGAGGAGCACGACACCGGCCATCTGGTCGGCGGGACGGCCTGGACGTTCGCGAACGCCGCGATCCGCGAAGAGCCGTTCGACCTGCTGATCATCGACGAGGCGGGGCAGTTCGCCCTCGCCGACGCGCTCGCGGTGTCGATGTGCGCCAAGAACCTCCTGCTGCTGGGCGATCCGCAGCAGTTGCCGCAGGTCGTGCAGGGCACGCATCCCGCGGGCGCCGAGGCCTCCGCGCTCGGGCACCTGATCGGCGAGGCCGACATCATCCCGGCGGAACTCGGCTACTTCCTCGACGAGACCCGCCGGATGCATCCGGCCGTCTGCGCGCCGGTCTCGCGGCTGTCCTACGCGGGCCGCCTGCACTCGCATCCTTCGGCGGCCGAGCGGGCGATCACCGGTGTGGAGTCGGGCCTGTACCTCGCCGAAGTCGACCATCACGGCAACACGACGCGGTCGGTCGAAGAGGCAGAGGCGGTCACCGCCCTCGTCGCCGAACTCCACGGGCGTGCCTGGACCGAGCACGGCGAGCCCCGGCCGCTCGGCGACGAGGACATCCTGGTCGTGGCGCCGTACAACCTGCAGGCCCGCGTCGTGGCCCGCGCGCTGGACCAGGCCGGGTATCCCGGCGTGCGGGTGGGCACCGTGGACCGGTTCCAGGGCCAGGAGGCGCCGGTGGTGATCACCACGATGACCTCGTCTTCGGCGGTCGATCTGCCGCGTGGCCTGGACTTCCTGCTCTCCCGCAACCGGCTGAACGTGGCGCTCTCGCGGGCGCAGGCGCTCGCGATCGTGGTCTGCTCGCCCCGGCTGGTCGAGGCCGACATCCGCACGGTCGACCAGATGCGGCTGGTTTCGGGCATGCTCGGGTTGATGACCGAAGCCGTGCCATGGCACGCAGGACGGAGTGCACGATGACCGAGAACAGCCCGGACAAGAAGCCGGAGATCCTCGACGCCGAGATCGTCGAAGACGTACCCACGCCGCCGGTCGAGGTCCCGGAGCCGGACTACAGCGAGACCGGGGTGCCCTCGTTCGACCACGTGCGGGACCGGATCGAGCAGCGGTACACGACCTCGATCGGCTCGACCGAACTCGCCGGCCTCGGCGGCAAGGAAGACGTGGCCTCGCTGGACAAGAAGATCGCCGACCGGGACAAGGCCGCCAAGGACAAGCTGGCCGAGATCCGCCGCGCGATGCGGGAGCAGTGAGCTAGCCCCAGTGCGGTGAACCGGCCTTCACCGCGATGGCCCGCGCCGTCCGGTAGTGCTCGGCGGCCGCTTCTCGCAGGTCGAGGGCGGTAGCCAGCTCGCCGAGGTGGTACGCGACCGGGCGGAGGGTCAGCATCCCGCTCCCGGCTCCCGCGATCTCGCCGTCAGCGGGGAGAAGTTCGGCGTACAGGCGTTCCATCGCCGCGCGGTCGCCGAGTTCGATCGCGACGACGGCGTGCAGGCAGGTGCGGGCTTCGTACAGCAGATCCCGGGGCGAATCCGGGATCGGCAGGACTGGGCGGCACCAGCTTTCGTAAGCGCCGTAACCGCTTTCGTACGGTTCGGGCGGCAAGCCTCGCTGGATCCGATCGCAGAACAGGGCGAGCGCGAGGATCCCGTTGTCCACTCCGGACATGGCCGTTCCGGCGAGCCCCGCCGCCGCGGCACGGTAGGCGGCCTCCCCGCCTTCGCCGGTCATCGCGGCCCGCATCGCGTGATACCACCGGGTGAACACGCCGACGAGCGGAAGGCCGTACTTCTCCGCGAGCCCGTCCGCCGAAGCGGCATGCCGGTCCGCGTCCGCGAAGTCCGCGAGCGCGCTCTTCGCCTGCACGAGTACGAGATGCCCGAGCACCTCGAACGTCACCAGCCGGTGCCGGGTGGCGAGGTCGACCAGTTCCGTGCCGATCTCGGCGCGCCGGGGTGCGAGGCCGGCGCGGTCGAAGGCCTGCAGGAACCGGGCATTGAGCGCGAACGCCAGCAACGCCGGGTCGTCGAGCCGCCGGGCGAGCGCCTCGGCTTCCCGCGCCGCCTCGCGGGCCCGCTGCCCGCCCGCGTTCCGCAGTTCGACGGCGAGGGTGGCCAGCAGACGGCACCGCTCGGCCACGCGTCCGGCTGGCAACGCGGCGAGGGTCCGCTCGACGGCGTCCGCGATCCGGGTCGCCAGCTCCGGGTCGTCGCTTTCGGTCCAGCTGGCGGGGACGTCGAAGGCGCCGATCACCCGCGCGGTCAGCAGCGGATCGGCCAGCTTTTCCGCCAGCTCCAGTGCTTCGGCGCGATGCCGCCGGGACTGGCCGAGGCCGCCTGCCACGGCCGACGCGCGGGCCTTGCCCATGATCAGCTCCAGCCGCTTCTCCGCGTCGGCGGCGCCGGACCGGTCGTACGCGGTGAGCGCGGCGTCCCAGAGTCTCGCCGCTTCCGCCTGCGCGAAACGACTTTCCGCCTGCTCGGCGGCGGCCTGGGCATAGTGCGCGGCGCGCTCGGCGTGCGCTTCGGACAGGAGGAAGTGGTGCGCCAAGGCGTCGACGTCGTCCGGGCGGAGGTCTTCCAGCGTCTCGGCGATCTTGCCGTGCTCGCGGGCCCGCCGCGAACGGGAAAGATCGTGGTAGAGCGTGTCCCGCACGAGAGCGTGCGCGAACCGGAAGCGATGCGGCGCCCGTTCGGTCAGGAATCCGTGTCGGACCGCGATTTCGACCGCGTCGAGCGCGGTTTCCCCCGCCAGGGCCTCGAGGACGGCCAGGTCGACGTCCGTCCCGATCACCGCGGCCCGGCGCACCACGCGGCGCGCTTCGTCCGGTAAGGCCTCCACCCGATGCCGGACGACGTCGCGGACTCCAGGCGGCACCGCGTCCAGGGCGGCCGGGCCCTCGGTGGCCAGCAGGCGGGCGAGTTCACGGACGAAGAAGGCGTTCCCGCCGCTGCGCCGGTGGATCACCGCGGCGGTTTCCGGATCGATCTCCTCCCCTGTCGTGACCCGAACCAGGCCGGCGACCTCGGTCTCGGGCAGGCCGCCGAGATAGATCCGCGTCGGCTCGGATCGTGCGACCCTGGCGAGGAATTCCGTCAAGCGGTCGGGCGGGTCGGCGCCGCGATAGGTCGCGACGACCAGCACCGGCTCGGTCAGCACCGCGGTCAGCAACGCCAACGTCTCCTCGCCCGCCCAGTGCAGGTCGTCGAGGACGAGCAGCAGCGGCGCGGCACCGGCCAGATAGGACGCGACCGCCCGATGCCATCTCCAGCGCGCGGTCACGGGATCTTCGGTCGCCGGATCCGCCGACGGCGCGGCGCCGTACCCGGCTCCGGCGAGCGTGGCCAGGATCCGGCTCCACGCGAAGGCGGGCGGCACGCCCTCGTCGTCGGGGTTGCTCCCCCACGCCGTGGTCCAGCCTCGCGCGGCGAGGCGAGAGGAGAACGCCTCGGCGAGCGCGGTCTTCCCCACCCCGGCATCGCCGGAGACGAGTACCAGCCGCGACCGTGTCACGGCTTCTTCGAGTCTGGCGAGCTCCGCGTCGCGCCCGACCAGTGGCCGCTCGACGATCTTCGGCGCCGACGGCCGCAACCGGGGCGCTTGCGCCAGGATGTCGGCCTCCAGCTCGCGCAGCCCCGCGCCAGGGTCGATGCCGAGTTCGTCGGCGAGCAGTTCGCGCGCGGTGCGCAACACGGCCAGCGCGTCACCCTGCCGCCCCGATCGGTAGAGCGCGAGCGCCAGCAGCCGGGAACCATTCTCTCGCAACGGGTATTCGCGCACTCGCGGTTCCAGTTCAGGAATCACCTCGGCGGCCCGCCCGAGCGAGAGGAGGGCTTCGGCGCGGAGTTCCCCGGCCAGCAGCCGGAGTTCGGTCAGGCGGGAAACCTCACCGCGCGCCCAGCCCTCCTCGGCGAACTCGGCGTAGGCGGGCCCACGCCACAACGCGAGCGCGGTATCCACTTGCGACAGTGCGGCGTCCGCCCGGCGGGAGTCGAGCAGCTCGCGGGTCGCGGTGACGGCCGCCTCGAAGTCCCAGGCGTCGACGGAGTCCGTGCGCAGGGCGTAACCGCGGGCGACCGTGACGAGCAGCCGCGCGGGCTCACGGGGCGCGCGGTCCGGCTCCAGCGCGCGGCGCAGGGCACCGACGAAGGTCTGAACGGCGCCGACAGCGCCTTCGGGCGGCCGCTCCCACAGGTCGTCGACCAGGCGTTCCACCGGGACGACCCGGCCGCGGGCGATCAGCAGCCTGGCCAGCACCGCCCGGTGCCGCGGGCCCTTGAGCCCGACGTCGCCCCGCGCGTCCTCGGCCACGAGCGGACCGAGCACCCCGAACCGCATCGCCACCTCCTTCACCGACGGTGATCATCGTGCCCCGGCCGCTCGTTCGTCGCTGACCGGGTGCTGATTCGCGGCGGAGACGCTGGTGATCCCCAGGAACGACCAGGAAGGCGATCATGCGTATCACCGGATTCGACTACCAGCGTGTGCCCGTGGCGGACGGGGTGGCGCTCGACGTCGCCGTCGCCGGGACCGGCAGCCCGATCGTGCTGCTGCACGGCTTCCCCGAGACCCACCTCATGTGGCGGCACGTGGCGGCGGATCTGGCGGCCGACCACACTGTCCTCTGCCCTGACCTGCGGGGATACGGCGAAAGCGACAAGCCTGCCGACACCGGCGAGACCTACTCGAAGCGCACGATGGCGGCCGACGTCGTCGCCGTCGCGAAGGCGTTCGGCCACGACCGGTTCGCCCTCGCCGGGCACGACCGGGGCGCGCTGGTGGCGCTGCGGGCCGGGCTCGACCACGCGGACAAGGTGAGCCACCTCGCGATCCTCGACGTGCTGCCGACGCTGGACATGTGGGACGTCATGCGGGGCACCAGCGCCGCCGTCGGCTTCCACCTCTACTTGATGGCCCAGCCGCCGGGGTTGCCCGAAGAGCTGATCGCCGCCGCGCCCGACGCGTTCTTCGGTCACTTCCTCGACGCGTGGACCCAGCGGGACGACGCGATCCCCGCCGACGTCCGGGCCGCGTACCTGAAGGCGTCACGGAACGCGGTGACCTCGATCGTCGCGGACTACCGCGCCTCGGCGGGCATCGACGTCGAGCACGACAAGGCCGACCGGGAAGCGGGTCACCGGCTCGCCATGCCGCTCACCGTGCTGCAGCAGGACTGGGGCGCCGCGCTCGGCTACGACGCCGTCGCGCTCTGGCAGGCGTGGGCGGAGGACCTGGACCACCGGACCGTCACGTCGGGCCACTTCATGGCCGAGGAATCGCCGACGGAGGTGGTGAAGGCCTTGCGGGACCTGCTTACGCGCTAGAACTTGGGTTTCGGCATGGATCTGCTCGGTGCGACGGTCGCGATGCGTCCTTGCGTCTCGACCGGCGCCCGGGCGTTCGGGTAACCGGCGTAGTAGCCGGGCACGACCCGTCCGACCACCAGCTCTTCGAAGGGGACGAACTCGACGTCGGCCGACTTGAGCCGTTCCAGGTTCTGCTCAGCCGCGGCGAAGGTGACGGCGGCGAAGATCGCGGCCTTGCCGGCCCACGTGCCCAGATCGAGGACGTCTTTGTAGACGCCGGAGGCCTGCGCGGCGGGTGGCAGGCCGGGCCGGAAAGCCAGCCAGAGTCCGAGCAGCCAGACGTACCCCGAGGCGATCGGTGCCCGGAGTTCCCGCAATCCCGGGAGAAGACTCGACAGCATGGCCCTCCGCCCGCCGACGACCGGTCGCACCAGGCGTCGTCCCCCGGTCGCTCGCCGTTACAGAACGACTCCCTCCCTCCGAACTGAGCCGAACGGCGCAACCCTCGCCCCCACCCGCGCCAATCCGACAGACCTTCATGTTTAGCCCGAGTCCTGCGGGGTATCGGTCCTCAGCACGACCGACGAGGGGCACGACATGCAACCCACTGCCAGACGCGCGCACACCATCGCCCGCGATCTTCTTTCACTCACCAGATCGGGCGAGGCCGACCGGCTCGCCACCGCGCTGGTGTCCATCGCTTCGTCCCGCAGGCAGGGACCGGCGCTCGGCGACGTCGTCGGCCGCCTGGTCGACACCTTCTCCTTGGCTGCCAAGGATCGCCGTCGTTCGCTGCGGATCGTTGAACCGTTCACCCTGCGCCTGCGGGACCACTCGGGTCTCTCCGTCCGGCCCGACAAACTCGACCCGGGGGTGGCCGCGATCGTCCGCGCCATCGCCGCCAGCGTCCGCGACGACCGGGCCACCTGCGCCGACCAGATCGGCGAGGCCTGCGAGAACGCCGATCTCGACCAGCGGATCCGGGTTCTGGCGCATTGCCTGGTCTGGACTTCGGATTTCCTCAGCACCGACACCACCGCCTATCCCCCGGTGCTGTCCTGTCTCAAGGGGTCGCTGCCCTATCGTCCACAGTAGACATTGCGCGGTTCGGATGACTTACCGCCCCATGTGTGGACATCCCTTGCACGGCGGGGCAAGGTGGAAAACCGCGCACGAAGTCCGAGTCCCCGATTGCGGGCGCACCTTGGCGGCCAGTTCCCCCGACCCAGGAGCGCAGACTTGGACGAGGTAGCGCCTTCGACGGTACCCGCGGACTCCCGTGCCGACGCCACGGCGAGAGGGCTGCCCAACCCGGACAGCAGACTCGTCCGGGCGGCCGTCGCGGGTGATCCGGACGCCATCCGGGACTTGGCTCGTTTCCTTTCCCCCCACGTTTTCCGCTACTGCGGCAGCAGACTCGGGAGCGCCGGGACGGGCGCTTGCGACGCCCAGGACTGCGCGCAGGAGGTGCTGCAGGCGGTCTTGATCGCGTTGCCCCGCTACCGGTACCGCCCGGACCGGTTCCTCGCGTTCGTCCTCGGCATCGCGGGACACAAGGTGGCCGACTTCCACCGGCGCCGCTCGCGCGAGCCTGTCGCTTGCGTCGCGGAGGTCGGCGACGGCCTGACCCTCTGGGCCCGCCGCGACCCGGACGAGATCGAACGGCTGGAGCACCGGATGCAGGCCGGGGTGCTGCTGGCTCGCTTGCCGATGCCGCACCGGCAGGTACTCGCCCTCCGGTTCGTGTTCGGCCTCTCGGCCGAGGAGACGGCCGAACGGCTCGGCCTGCCGAGCGCCGGAGCGGTCCGCGCGGCCCAGTTCCGGGCGCTGGCACGGTTGCGCGCCCTGCTCACCGAACGGAACGTCCGTTACGCGACCGATGTCCCGGTCATCGAACAGCCCGCCGCGCCGGAGCTCGTCCCGGTATAGAACCGTCCACTTCGGACTGTCGAGTTCTTGTACGGCGCTTGTACGAGGGTCCTCCATCCTGTCCTCCTATTCGGGGAAACCACTGGAGGACAGAGATGAAGATCCGATCCAGGATCGTCAGAGGTGCCGTGGGCACGGTCGCGCTGGCCGGGGCGATCATGCTCGGCGGGGCGGGCGAGGCACTGGCGGCGTCGGGCACGGTGAACACCGACTCCGGGGTCGCGGTGACCGTGCGGTCGAGCCCGAGCACCGGCGCGAGTTCGGTCGGCACGGTCGCGAGCGGCACCGCCGTCACGATCGACTGCCAGGCGAACGGCTCGACGGTGACCGGCAAGTACGGCACCACCGACATCTGGGACTACGTGCCGTCGAAGGGCGGCTACATCAGCGACGCCTACGTCTACACCGGCTCGGACGGCCGGGTCGCCCCGGACTGCGCCGGCAGCACCCTTTCCTGCTCCACCGCGGGCACCGGCAACCCGAGGACCTGCGCCGAAGCCGTCGCGTGGGCCAAGGCACACGTGCACACCAACAACGACCCGGACTACTACCGCTGGTGTGACCGGATCAACTCGTGGGCCTACGGCTGGACCGCCAGCGGCTCGGAGACGGCCTACGTCCACTGGACCCAGCTCCCCGGTTCGTACAAGCACCCCGGTGACACCCAGGTCCCCGCGGGCGGGCTCGCCTTCTTCAGCAACGGCGGCACCGGGCACACGATGATCTCCATCGGCGGCGGCAAGTTCCTGTCGAACGACATCCACGGCAAGGGCAGCTTCACCGAGACCACGATCTCGGAGATCAAGAGCGCGTGGAACTACACCTATCTCGGCTGGTCGCAGCCGTGGTTCAAGATCAACCACTGATCTCGGGCCACCCCGGGCGCTGCCGGACGACGGGGGTCCTCGTCCGGCAGCGCCCCTCCCGTTTGTCAGCCGCGCTCAGCACTTGAAAGTGCCCTTTCGTCGCATCGTGATAAAAAGCGGCCACACGATCGGGTTAGAGTTGACGGATGGGCACCGAAGCTCTCGCTACTCCCGTACCCCGGGAGCAGCGTGCGCTCATGCAGGCGATGCTCACCCGGCTGCCCGAGTTCAGCGACCGCCTCGCCCAGCTGCTCAGCGCCGAGGACGAGTTCTATCACCAGGTGGACAGCACCGCGCCGGACGAGTTGCGCAAGGTCTGCCGCGCGAATCTCGAGCGGGCGCTGACAGCGCTCGTCGAGGGCCGAGGGCTCCCGCTCGACGCGGCCCGCAAGACCGGGCTGGCGCAGGCCCGGCAGGGGATCCCGCTGCCGTCCGTGCTCCGCGCTTTCCGGATCGGCGGGATCTTCGTCTACGAACGCCTGCTGGAACTGGCAGGCCCCGGGTTCATCAACCCGGCACGCACGGTGGAGATCAACTCCAACGTGTGGAAGACCATCGACCTCTACTCCGACGCGCTGACCACCGCGTACAGCGAAGTCGCCGCCGAACTCTCCCACGAGAAGCTCGCCCTGCTGGACGGCCTGCTGCAGGGCCGGTTCGCCACCCAGGCGGAGCTCGAAAACGCCGCGAAGGAACTCGACCTCCCGGCGGCGGGCACGTTCGTCGCCGTCGTGACCGAAGCCGTCCAGCCGGACGAACGCCCCGGCGTCGAGGCGCTGCTGCGGGCGCGACGCTGGAAGTCGGCCTGGCGGCCGGGCGCCGAGATCGGGCTGGTCGTGATCGACCGCGTCGAGGATCTCCGGCGACTGCGCGACGTCCTGGGCACCGTGGCACTGGCGGTGGGGATGAGCAGGCCGTTCAACGGATTCCTCGAGGCGCCGGACGCGGTGCACCGGGCGAGGATCGCCCGCCGTTCGCTGGCCACCGGCGCCGCCGGGGTCGCCGTCTTCGGCGACTCCCCGGTCACCACGCTGGTCGCGAGCGCGCCGGCGATGTCGCGGGACGTCGTGCGCTCGGTGCTCACCGGGCTCCTGGTGCTCCCCAAGGCCGAGCGGCAGGTCCTGCTCGACACGCTGATCGCGTGGTTCGCCGGGCACGGCTCGGCGAAGGAGGCCGCGGACCGGCTGATCGTCCACCCGAACACCGTCCGGTACCGGCTGCGCCGGGTGCAGGAACTGACCAGGCGCGACCTGTCCGACCCGGTCGACGTCGGCGAGCTCTACGTCGCACTGGAGGCGGTCCGCCTGGCGGACGACGCGCGCTAGGGCGCCATGTCGGCGTCGATGATCCTCGCGAGGTCCAGCAAGGTGTGCCCGAGACCGGGCCGCGCGGTGAGCCGCACCGCGAGCGTGCGGCCACGAGCGGTCGTGGCGACCGGCAGGGTCACCTCGGGGTTCGCGGACCTCGTCCACTGTGGACGGCGTCCGGCCGCGGACAGGACGATGTCGGGGTGCGGAGACCGTCGTCCGGGACGCCACCGTGATCTCCTGGCGTCGAGGTCGCGGATTACGTTGCCGTGCAACGAAAGCAACGCGGCGACGTCCGCGACGGCGTCCCGCAGTTCGACGTCGGTGATGGAATCCGAGTAGGCGCCGATGTCCAGCGCGCGGGGATCGATCGGGTCCTGCGGCACAAAGTTCCTTTCCACGCACCGGAAGTCGTCCGATGGTGGTCCCGCTCACGTTGTTCCCGGGAACAAACATGTTTGGCTGCTTGCGCCGAATGGCGGCGCCCGTACCGCCTTCCGGTCGCACAGCGTGCCTGTGACCGCCGGTCACACCTTTGACGCTGACTGGTCCGCAGGCCAGTATCTGGCGACTGATTACCGATGGGTAATGTGGATTTTCCGTGGTCTCACCAGGAGGACCGTTGCGACGTGCGTTGAGCCTGATCTTCTTGGCCCTAGGGGTGTTCGCCGTCGCCGGCGCGGTGTTGCTGCCGACCTACGTGAAACCCGGACTCGCCAAGGTGCCACTGAACCAGGAATCGACGTCGGTCCTCGAAGGCACCGCGTCCAAGGTCCTCGCGGTGAAGACCGAGGGCGGCAAGACCGTCACCGAGATCCGTGACGACGCCAAACTGAAGGCCACCGCCCACGTGGTGGCGAACTTCGCGCCGCCGGAGATGCAGGAGGGCACGGACGTCGCCGTGTGGCTGATGGCCGTCTCGGTCGTCGACACCAGAGACGACACCGTGGTCAGCGCGAGCAAACGCCAGGTCTGCTTCGACCGCCGCACCGCGGAGGGCTACGTGCCGCCGGGCGGCGACCAGGAGTCGAAGTGCTCCGAAAACAGCAGCTTCGTCACCAAGCTCAAGGAAAAGGCCGAGAAGGAGAACGAAAAGCCCGAGGAGATCCAGGAGTACAAGCCGCAGCCCGGCCTGAACTTCAAGTTCCCCTTCGGCACCGAGCAGAAGGACTACCAGGTCTACGACGACAACACCGGCCGCGCGGTCCAGGCCCGGTTCAAGGGCGTCGACGAGATCAAGGGCGTCGAGGTCTACAAGTTCGTCCAGGAGATCCCCGACACGAAGATCTCGACGAAGAAGGTGCCGGGCTCGCTCATCGGCGCCACCGGCGACTCGGTCGAGGCGGGCCAGTTCTACCGGGGCACCATCACCAGCTGGATCGAGCCGGTGACCGGGATCCAGGTCAAGCAGGAACAGCAGTCGCACCAGGAACTCCGGTCGGCCGCGAATCCCACGCCCACGGTGGTCTTCGACGGCAAGCTGGCCTTCACCGACGCGACCGTCGACACGATGGTCAAACAGGTCGACGAGAACAAGGGCAAGCTGGACTTCATCGGGAGCACCGGGCCGATCGTGCTCGGGATCGGCGGCGCGGCCTTCCTCGCGCTCGGCGTCTTCCTCCTGGTGAAGCGGCGCCCCACCCCCTCGCGGCACTAACGCTTGCGCAGCACCATCACCAGGTTCCACGACGCCATTTCCCGGACGCCGGGGACACGCACGATCCACTGGGCCCAGGAGGGGTGGTAGCGCGGGTAGACCTCCTGGAGGTCGGCGAGCGGCGTGGCCTTCCCCCACCGGATGGCCGCGCCGGCCGAAAAGGCGAAAAGGCTCTCGCCGAATTTGTTCTTCGGCTCCTTCCCGTTCTTTTCGAGATAGCGCCGCCGGGCGTAGTGACCGCCGAGGAAATGCCACGGCGCCGTCTCGTGCCCGCCCCACGGTGAATACCACGGGGTGAACGAGGCGAAAATCGTCCCGCCGGACTTGGTCACCCGGCACATCTCGGCCAGCATCACCTCGGGTTCGGAAACGTGTTCGAGGACGTTCGACGAATAGCAGACGTCCACGGATCCGGTGCGCACCGGCAGTTTCGTCCCGCTGCCGCGGACCATGTTCTCCCCGGCCTCGCCCCGCGCCGTCAGCTCTCCGACGTCGGGATCTATGCCCAGGTAGGCGGCGCCCGCGGCGCGGAAGGCGTCGGAGAAATAGCCGGGCCCGCCGCCGACGTCGACGATGGTCCGGCCGTTCAACGGAGTGTGCTGCGCCAATTGCCGGACGGAGTCCTCGGCCAGCACCGAATAGAAACCGTCCGGATCCGTCTGCTCGGTGAGAAAAGCCCGGAACAACGTCACCGATCGGCGCAAGCCGGCGTGATGAGGGATCGTTTCAGGGGTCACCGACCGATTACCGACCATCGAACCATCGCTTTCCGAGAATGATTCATCTACCGTGTACGCACCGGTAACCTAGCATTGTCGCTAACAGGTTGGGAGAACCACGATGGAACGGCCACGTGTGCTGCTCGTCAACTGGCGCGACACCGGACATCCGGAAGGCGGCGGATCCGAGCGGTACGTCGAGCGGATGGCCGAGGGACTCGCCAAGGCCGGGTACCGGGTCGAGATCCAGTGCGCGGCCTATCCGGGCGCGAACGCCGGGGAATGGCGCGACGGTGTCCGCTATCGCCGTCGCGGCAACAAGTTCGGCGTCTACGTCCACGCGCTCCGGGCGATCCGGAAGGCGCACGCCGATCTCGTGGTCGACGTGCAGAACGGGATGCCGTTCTTCGCCAGGCTGGCGGCGGGCTGCCCGGTACTGGTGCTGGTGCACCACGTTCACCGTGAACAGTGGATCAGCGCGCTCGGCGAGACACTGGGCCGGATCGGCTGGTGGATCGAGTCGCGGCTGGCGCCGTGGCTGTTCCGGCACTGCCGCTACGTCACGGTCTCCGAGATCACCAAGGGCGAGCTCACCGGCCTCGGTATCGAGGGATCACGGATCACCGTGGTACCCAACGGTTTGGACGCACCCCCGCGCGGCAAGGCCGTCCGGGAGAACGAGCCGACGCTGGTCGCGGTCAGCAGGCTGGTGCCGCACAAGCGGATCGAACACGCCATCGACGTCGTCGCGGAACTGGCGCGGCGCTGGCCGACACTGCGGCTCGAAGTGGTCGGCCAGGGTCCTTGGGAAGAGGTCCTGCGCAAGCACGCCCGTGACCGCGGCGTCGAGGACAGGGTGCGGCTGCACGGCTGGGTGGACGAGGCCGGGAAACACGAGATCCTGGAACGGTCCTGGCTGCACCTGTGCCCGTCGGTCAAGGAGGGCTGGGGGATCGTCATCATGGAGGCCGCCGCGCACGGCGTGCCGTCGGTGGCCTACCGGGCGGCCGGTGGCGTGGCGGAATCCATTGTGGAGGGCAAGACCGGGCTGCTGGCCGACGACTTCGCCGATTTCACCGCACAGGTGGACGGTCTGCTCTCCGATCGGGCGCGCCGGAACGAGATGGGCCGGGCCGGCGTCACCTGGTCGAGCTTGTTCGACTGGGAGCACAGCGTGAACCGCTTCGAATCACTCGTGCGCGACGTGGCCGGGGTGGCCATCCCCCATCCCCGGGTCCTGACGCCGCAAGGCTTCGACGATGCCGTCGGCCAGCCCGGCCGTGGCGGCGTCGTCGAAGTCCTTGCGGCGTGCGCGCACGGTGACGGTGCTCGTCTCCCCGACAGTCGCCGCGCCGAACGCCACGCCTGAGCGGCCGCTGGCGGCGGGATAGAACGCGATCGAGGTGACCGCGTCCGCCGCCGAAACGACGCCGAGATTGGAAACCAGGTAGGTCGAACCGAGCCTGCCCGCCAGCAGCCGCGTGCCCCACCGGGCGATCCTGCTGCTGCGGGCGGGGAAATCGGGTTCCGGCGGCTGCGTGGCCAGCAGCGCGCCGACTTCGGCGACGGCGGGATTCCTGCCGAGCCGCAGGCGGAAGAACGCGCTGTCGTGTTCGGGTTCCGGTGCGGCGCCGCCCCGCCAGGAAGCTCCCACCGCGGCCACGACCCTGGCGGTTTTCCTGCCGTGCCGGGCGTTCCACGTCTCGGTCAAGCGGGCGGCCGCTGCCGCGAAAGCCGAGGAACCGAGCCGTGAGCGAGGGAGGATCCTGGCGCTGAACACGTCTCCTGGGCGACTTTCGGCGCGTTCCGGGACGATCCTCGCCGGAGGCGCGAAAAGCGCTTCAGCGAGCCTGTGGAACGCAGACGTGAGAAACGAACGGTCCGCCGTCCGCGCGCCGATCCCTTTGGCGGCGGACGAGATCGGGACGTCGAGCGCGAGCCCGAGAATGGCGAGCAGGCCGAGACCGTCGAGCGCGCCGTGGTGCGCGGCGATCAGCACCACAGGTTCGTCGGTACCGACGGCGACGCGGAGCAACGGCGCGCCGCGTTCGTACGCCGCCTCGGCGAAGCGATCGCGGATCGCCGGAAGTTCCTCGCCGGGAACGGCTTCGACGTCGGGAGCGGCCCCGAGCCAAGGCCGTTCCCCGGCCGCGACCGCCAGCCGCATCCGCGCCTTCTCCGGTGTCAGGACCGAAGACAGCCGCGTTTCCAGCAGGATGCTCCAGGAAACGGTGGGGTCGCCGTAGAGCCCGACGACACGGCTCGCGTGGTCGGAGGCGAGCTGGGACACGGCTCAGCGGTTGCCGTAAATGACGTTCTCGGGGCTGGAGTTCGGGTTGAACTGTTCCTTGATCTTCGCCTGCACCTGGGGTGCGGCGTCCGGATCGGCGGAGTTCGTCAGCGCGTAACTCCCCCCTGCGGCCGTTGCGAGCCCGATGATGACGGCTGCGGCCGCGCCGATGAGGGTGCCCAAGACCTACTCCTTCCGCGACAGGGAATTCCTGCGTCGGCTCAATGTACGCACCGGTAACTTAAGGCACAACAGTGCGGCCGCGATCGACACCAGCGCTACTCCGTTTGCCAGCAGCACGGGGATCGGTGATCGCTTCCCCGTCACGACAGGTGCACCGGGAGTGCGGTAAAGCGTGAGCCAGTCACCGGACCACACCGGTATCGCGCCGGTCAGCAACCGCTGATCGAACCGCCCCGGCGTCCCGTGTTCGACCAGGATCCAGCCGATTCCCGCCGCCGAAAGGTCATCGGGCGACTTGGCGGCGCGGACACGGTCCATTCTGGAATCCTCGCCGCCGATCACCTCACCGCCGACCCGCAACGTGTCGTCGGCGAGGACGGTCTCGGGCAGCGCCCGCGGCGCCGGGTCCAGCTGGGTCCGGTGGTCGTTCCAGGCGAACTTACGGAACGTGGACAGCGGCAGCGCGACGACGTCGCCGGGCCTGTCGTCCTCCGCGAGCACGCGGTGGACGGCGTTCCAGTCCTCCGGGTAACGCACCGCCTCGATCTTCCCCCAGCCGCCCCAGGCGAGATCGGGCATGGTGAGCAAGGGAAAGAGCGCGGCGGCCACGACGAGCGCCCCGCGTGCCGCCCCGGTCCGCAGCCGGGCGACGGCGGCCTCGACCGCCAGCGCGAACCCGAGCGCGACCGGAAGCGCCCACCAGGCCACCCATTTCTGCGCGTCGCGCAGCAGTCCCGCGCCGGGAACGTGCTCCATCGCCCAGGACAGCGCGGGTTCGCCGAACGGCATCGTCGCCAGAGCGGCGAGCACGACACCGAGAACTCCCAGCACCAGCAACGCTCTCGCCGGAGGCGTCCCCCACCTTCGTGCCAGTGGACGAAGCCCGGCCAGCGCGACGGCGACCGTGATCAGGATCAGCACCGGTGCCATCGGCGCACCCCGGCTGCCGGTGACGACGTCACCGTTCCAGATTCCGCCCAGCCCCAGCACACTCAGGATCGCCGGGCCCCAGCTTTCCGCGCGGGCGCTGAACGCGGCCACCCCGGCGGGATCGGACAGCGTGCCGCCGTCGTGCAGGAGCGTCGGCACGAGCCACGGCAGGTTGAGGACGACGGCGATACCGACGGTATGCCCGAGTTTTCGGGGACCGGCCAGGACGATCGCGGTGAGCGCGGCCAGCACTCCGCCCGGCGGGGTGAGCACCGCGGGAGCGCAGGAGAGCACCAGCCGCGCGAGCGATCTCGGCTCGCTCCCGCGCAGGGAAAGCGCGGCGCGCACGATCCACGGGAGGCAGGCGTAGGTGAGCAAGAGCGGCCAATGCCCGATGAACAACCGCTCCGCGAAGTAGGCCGTCCACGCGTAGCCGGTGGCCGCGACGATCCGCGTACCGAGTTGCTCCGTCGGGACCAGCCGCGCTGCGCCGTATGCCGCCGCGAAAAGCGAGAGGAACAAGACGATTTTCTGGACGACATCGCCGGGAACGATCGCCGTCGCGAGCGCGATCACGGCGTCGGCGGGGACCGAACGCGGCAGGGCCGAGCCGAGGCCGAGCGCGTCCGGGACGAGCGACTGACGCTGGGCGAACACCATGTCGTAGCTCAGGACGAAACCCCGTCCCAGCACCGGCAGGAACACCAGCAACGCCAGTCCCGCCGACACCGCGGCCAGGACGAGACGTTCGCGCCGTGCGTCCAAATGCTTCTTCCCTTTCCGCCTCGATCGCGGTTATGGTCGCGGAGATTACTCGCCGGTAATGGGAGCACCGTTGAGCGTAGACGTCGATCAGGCTCGAACCGACAAGCGTGTCGCGGCGATCCTCGTTTCGCTCGCGCTGGCGGCCAACAACGCAGGCGCCTACGCGCTGAGCATCGTCGCCGCCCGGCTGCTCGCGCCCGCCGCGTTCGGTGAGCTGAGTTCGCTGCTGGCGGTGCTGGTGATCGGCGTCGTGCCCGCGATGGGCCTGCAGACCGTGGTCGCGCTCCGCGTCGCGCGGCAGCGTTCATCAAAAGAGCCACAAGACAGCGGGACGCTCTTGGCGCTCGGACTCACGACGAGCGCCATCGTCGCGGCCATCGGCCTGATCCTGGCACCGGTCCTGGTTTTCGTGCTGCATCTCGGCTCCGTGGTGCCCGCACTGCTGCTCGCCGTCACCCTCGGCCCGCTGACGCTGCTCGGCCTCTTCCACGGTCTGCTGCAGGGCAGCGGCCGGTTCGCGCTGCTGGCCGGGCTCATGGCACTGGAAGGCGCGGGCAAGGTCGGCGGCTCGCTGCTCGGACTCGTCATCGGCGGCGACGCCACCGGCGCGCTGGCCGGGACCGCGATCGGCTCGTACCTGGTGATCTTCTGCGGATGGATCCTCTGTGGACGGCCGCGACCGCGGAAAGCGGGCCGACAAGCGGGCGACGTCCTGCACGCGGCGCAGGCGATGCTGGCACTCGTCCTGCTGGTGAACCTCGACCTGGTCCTGGCGCGCCACACCCTCCCCGCGAACGAGGCGGGCGAATACGCCCTCGGCGCGATCGTCACGAAGATCGCCTACTGGCTCCCCCAAGCCGTCGGTGTCCTCGTGCTCCCCCGGTTCGCGAACGGCGACGACCGGCGCCGCATCCTGCCCGCCGCCCTCGCCGTCTGCGCCGCCCTCGACGCCGTCGTCCTCCTCGTCTCCGTTGTCGTCGGCCCGCGTCTGCTCTCCTTCATCGGCGGCTCCGGCTACGCCGCCAGCACCATGCCGGTCTGGCCGTTCGCGCTCGCCGGGTCGATGCTCGCGCTGGTGCAGATCCTGCTGTTCTCCCGCCTCGCCGCCGGCGACCGGCGGGTGACCGTGCTGATGTGGGCGACCGTGGTGACGGAGACGGTGCTGGTGACTGCTTGGCTGCACTCGTCGGCGGCTCAGGTGGTGACCGTCGCTGCTTGCTGCGCTGGGGCGCTGGCACTGTCCGGTGCCGTGCTGGAGTTCCGGTCGCGCCGGTGACTGTGTGGATTTTGTTGCGTCCAACGCTACAAAATCCACACGGTCACGCACGAAAGGTCCGCTCACGACACTGGACCGCCGGGTTCTGTCGGTGATCGACTCCATGCTGTTCCGGTGCGTAGAGGAGACTGGGCGCGCCACCCACTGATCACCACCGGTTCGCCGGTGATCGCGGCGAAGCAACTCGAAGCCATCGGCATGGCACGCAGCACGATCTCGCGACGCTGCGAGCCCGGCGGGACGTGGCGGATGCTGCTGCCCGGTGTCGTGCTGCTCCAGAACGGCGAGCCGACCGACGAACACAAGGTCCAAGCCGCCTTCCTGCATTCCGGCGCAGACTCGATCCTGACCGGTGTACGCGCCCTGGAGCGATACGGGCTGCGCAACCTCCCGGACACCGAGGAGGTCCACGTTCTCGTCCCGGCGAACCGCTCGGTCTCCGACAGCGGCTTCGTCCACATCGAACGATCACGTCGACTCCCGAAACCACGGGTCAGGTCCGGCGTCCCGACGGCTCCGGTCCCCCGGGCGGTGGTCGACGCGGCGCGCAGGGCATCGGACAAGGACATGGTCACGGCGATGATGGCCGAGTCCGTCCAGCGGGGCTTCTGCCTGCCTCGATCACTCGCCGACGAACTCGACGAAACGCGCCAGGGAAGCAACTTGCGAAGCACGCTCCTGCCGATCCTGGGCGGCGCCCGTTCGGTCGCCGAAGCCGACGCCTGGCACCTGTGGCAGCGGTCCGGTCTCCCCGGGTGCCGATGGAACGTCAAGATCTTCGACGCGAACGGCACCTACATCGCGCAGCCGGACGGTTGGTGCGACAAGCTCGCCTTCGCCTGGGAAATCGATTCCCTCGGCTATCACGCGGGCGACGACGGCTTTCGCGCCACCCTCGCCCGCAACGCCCGCTATGCCGCGGCCGGGATCGTCGTCGTCCAGACACTGCCGTCGCGGCTGCGCTCGGAGCCCGCCAAGGTCGTGGCCGAACTCCGAGCGGCGCTGGACAGCGCGCGGCTACGTCCCCGGCCCGACATCCGCCTCGGCTGACCGTCCCGCGAACCAGGGCACACACATCGCCACCATCGCCGCCGCCGCCAGCAGCAGCGAAGCCTGCGTCACCGGCCCGTAAGCCCACTCCTGACCGTGCCCCAGCAGCCGCCCCACCACCGCGACGAGCGTGCCCACGACCATCCCGCCGAAAGCGAGGTATCGCGGCGCGCGTTCAGTGAACTGGCGGGCCAGCAGGACGGCGATCAGGAGCACGATCGGCAGCATCCCGCCCAGCACGGCCAGCAGTCCGATGAGCACCACCGGGACCACCCGCCCGGAGCCCGCCCCCACGGACACGTGACGACGGCGGACCGGCCACAGCACACCGATCAAGACCGCCAGGATCGCCACAGCGCCGATCAGCAGGCCGGACCGGTACTTCCAGTCCGGAGTGAACTCCAGCTGGACGGAACCGCCGGAGCCCGCGGGCAGGATCCAGGCCTGCTGCCAGCCGTCGACGCGTGTCTTCACCAGCGGGGTCCCGTTCAGCGAAGCGGTCCAGCCCGCGTTGGCGTTCTCCGGGACGGCCAAAACGGACTCGTCGCCGCCCCCGACGGTGACCGATCGGGACGTCGCGTCCCAGGAGTCCACGGAGACAGTGCGATGTCCGGCAGGCGAAACAGGCTGCCCGGCAGGCTTGAGCCACAGATCCTGGACCACAAAGGACTCGGACCGGTCGGTCCGCAGTTCGTGCCCGCCCGCCGCCAGGTCGACACCGCCCTGGGAATCGGGGCACGCGGACAGCGTCAGCGGCCGGTGCGCGGTGAAGTCGGCGAGGGTGCCGCGCACGGAGGTGTCGTAGTCGAGACCGTTCAGGTGGACGTTCGGGCCCGATCCGCAGGGCACCGTGAACTCCGCGGCCGGAGCGGGAAGGTCGGCGCCGGTCAGGGACAGGCTCCCGATTCCCAGTGAGTTCCTGGTCCGCTGGTCGTCGTCGAGTCCGGCGAACGCGATCTTCAGCTGCGACGTGTCCAGGGGCGGGAACGTCGCCGCGCCGGACGCGTCGAGTTCGACGGAGCGGCTCGACGTCGGTGTCGTCAGTTCCAGCCGCGCCGGCGCCCGAGCCGTCCCGCCCGGGTCGGCGGCGACGCGGATCCCGGAGATCGTCCGCGGTTTTTCCCAGTCCAGGGTCACCGTCGGCCGCAGATCGGTGACGTCGGGCAGCCAGGCGGTCGCGGGATTCCCGTCCACCGCGGCGAACGCGCTCGCCGCCGGATCACCGCCCAGTTGCGAGGTCGCCGACACCGCCACCCCCGGCAGCGCCACCGGGACACGGCCGCCCCCGGCGGGCAGCACGGTGCCGCCGAACTCGTAAGCGCTCTGCGACGTCGTCGAGAACAGCCGCCGGATCCCGTCCGGTTCCTCACCGTCGCGTCCGGCGGCAGCGTCGCAGCGGACGTGACCGCCGTCCGGCACGCACGCGTACCTCGGCTGCTGGCCCCGCGTGAACGCGAATCCCGGCGCCGCGCCGTTGGACAGATCGGCCGGGACTTCCAGCGCGCGTTGCGGTTCCGCGCCCGGGATCTTCAGGTCCGAGATGCCGACGTTCCCGTCCTGCCTGCCGACCACGAGCGACAGCAACGTGATCCGCACCTTGCGCGTCACCCCCGCCGGCGCCGGGTAGGTGTGCGCCCCCTCGCCCCGGACGACCTGGTGATCGACGGAACCGTTGTCCGTGGTGATCCGGATCCTGGTCGGCGGCCAGCCGACGCGGATGTCGTCGACCATCGCGAGATCGACCGTGTTCACCAGCCTCGGGGTGTCCAGTTCGACTTCGAGCCATTCCCCGATCGGACCGGTGAAACTCGAGGAATGCCAAGCGGTGCGTGGATCCCCGTCCAGCGCGGCGAACGGCTGGTGGCTCGGATCCGAACCGCCGAAAGCGTCCGCGAACGACGCCGCCGTCGACGCGGTCACCGAACGGATCCCCCGGTACGCGGCCATGGTCTGGTGCTGTTCGCCGGGGAACGGCAGGACGTCCAGCGCGGCTCGTTGCTGTCTCGGCGACTCCCCCGCGGTCAGCGTCTGGCTCAGGTTGTCGCGCACCCCGCCGACGTTGCGCTCGGCGCGACGCAGCCCGTCGGTGACCAGCCTCGGCCCGGTCGGCGAACCGCCGTCCCCGGTCAGCACCGTCGGCGTACCGGGGTCGAGTTGCCCGGAATTCATCAGCGGCAGCAGGTTTTCCGGGCCGCCGCTCACCGTCGGGACGTCCTTCGCGGACGTCGCGGTGACCAGCGGAACCGGCCGTTTCACCTCGAAGATCTCCAGCGGCCCGAACTGGGCAGACTTCTCGATCCCCGGCGATCCCGCCAGCCCGGCGCGCAACGTCGTGAAGTCGGGGGCGCCGACCTTGGCGCGGTCGATGTCGCCGCGCAACATGAGGAACCGGTAGCCCGAGCGCGCGAGCAGCGCGGCGAGCCCGGGATCCCCTCTGCCGTCGGCCAGGGCCGCGTCGACGGAGTCCATCAGGCGGGTGTTGCCCTCCGAGCCCAACGGGACCTGGTTGCGCACGGCCCACGGGCTGTCCGCGATGGCCTGCGCCGGTTCGTCCACCGTGCGACCCCAGTCGTACTCGCCGAACCCGGTCGCGGGCAGCAGCAGCGTGCGCGCCGTCGCGTCGGTCTTGGCGACGTAGCCCATCGCGTCGTACCAGTATCCCGGCACCTCGTCCCAGCCCGGCCCCGGCCGCAGCGTCAGCAGCCAGACCGGCGCCGCCATCACCAAGATCAGCAGCGCGCCCAGCGCGGGCCGCAGGTGTCGGCGCAGTGCCGGTGCGGCACTCGTGATGCCGTGCACGAAGGCCAGCATCAACGGCAGCCGCAGCACCGGCTCGAACTTGTGCACGTTGCGCAGCGGCGCGAGCGGGCCGTCGAGCAGATGCCGGACGGGTTCCGCCAGCGGGCTGTCGAGCGTCCCGACGTAGCCGACGGTCAGCAGCGTCAGCCCGGTCAGGACACCGAGCATCAGGAACCGCCGCTCGGGCAGGCCGCGCCGCGCGAGGCCGAACAGCCCGACCGCGGCCACCAGCCCGGTGGCCGCCATCAGCACGGGATTGTCGATCAGTGCCCAGCCCGACGGCCACCACGGCGTGCCCTGCACGACGTAGGCGACCCACTGGTTCGTGCCGCGCAGCACCTCGAACAACGACATCGGCGCCGTGGTGTTCGTCGCGGATTCGATGTAGTCCAGGAACGGCAGGCTGTACTGGCCGAGCAGCACCAGCGGCAGGATCCACCACAGCATCACGCCGGCGACGAAGACGAACCACCAGATGAGGAGTTCGACGTGCGTGCTCCGCCATTTCCTGGTCAGCAGCCACAACCCGGGCAGGACGAGCGCCATCACGACCATCGCGCCGTTGATCCCGCCCATGCACAGCACGGCGAGCGCGGACAGCCCGGCGGCGCGGCGTGGGGAACCGATGCGGTCGGCGAGGATCAGCGGCAGCAGCACCCACGGCAGCAGGACGGCGGGCAGCATTTCCGAGGACAGCGAACCGATCTCGGTGACCATCCGCGGTGCGAGGGCGTACCCGACTGCTCCGACCAGCCTAGTCCGTTCGTTCCCCATCTTGAGCGCGCGGGCCACCAGCAGCGCTCCCCCGAACGCGACCGAGAGCAGGAGCGCGCACCATAACCGCTGCGCGATCCACACCGGGATCCCGACGGCCTGGCACACCGCGAAGAACGGTCCCATCGGGAACAGGTAGCCGTACGCCTGGTTCTGCAGCTCCCCCGCCGTCGCCTGGGGATTCCACAGGTGCAGCGCCCGGCCGAGGAAGGCCAGTGGATCCACGGCCAGGTCGAGTTTGGTGTCGAAGGTCGTCCTGCCCGGACGCTGCACAAAGGACAGCACCGTCAAGGCCAGCACGATCCACGTGCTCGGCTTCTTCACGAGGGCGCCGGGGGTTACCATCCGGTAGATACTAGGCGGAAACGTGGCTACTATGCGCCCATGACAGACGGTTTCGAAGAAGCGTGGTCGCTCGCCGAACCCGTCAAGGGCTGGATGACGCGGGATCAGGGCCTTGCCTTGTGGAACGCGGCATCCCGCCTGGAAAAGGGCGACCTCATCGTCGAAATCGGCAGCCACCAGGGCCGTTCGACGATCGTGCTCGCCAGCGCCGCCCGCACGGTCGGCGCGCGGGTGGTCGCGGTCGACCCGTTCGTCGACGGACGGCTGTTCGGCGGATCCCCGACCCGCCAACGGTTCGAGACGAACCTCAAGAACGCGGGCGTCGAAGACGTCGTGGAACTCGTGGCGGAGTACAGCACGAGACTGCGTCCTCTGTGGGACCGTCCGATCCAGCTGCTCTACATCGACGGCAAGCACGACTACTGGACCTACACCGACGACCTGCGCTGGTCGACGAACTTGCACGACGGTAAGGAAATCCTGGTCCACGACTGCTTTTCCTCGATCGGTGTCACCTTGGGCACGATCGCGAAAGTCCTCTTCGGACGGCGCTACACCTATCTCGACCGCGCGACGTCGATGGCCCGATTCCGGCTCACGCCGCCGTCGGCGAAGGACAGGCTGCGCGTGATCGCCCAGTTGCCGTGGTTCCTGCGCAACGTCGGCATCAAGATCCTGCTGCGGCTGCGGTTGGCGCCCGTGGCGAAGATCTTCGGGCACGACAGCCCGTACGACCCTTACTGAGTGAGCGGCCTGCCGACGTCGACCTTCGCGAGACAGACGGGAGAACCCTTGGCCGACAGCTGGAAACCGATCTTGTCGAACAGGCCCTCGATCGGCAGGTACATCGTGTGCAGGCCGGGCTGGAACCACACCGGCACGCGCACCCCGTCGCGGTCCACGACCCCCTCGCCGCCGTCCGAGGTGAAGTAGTCGATCCGCAGCAGGTGACGGCCGAGAACGGGCGTGTCCAACGGAACCCGGACCAGCTGCTCGCCGACGGTGTACCCGCAGCCCGAGACGGGACCGGGCAAGCCGCGGGAAATCGTTTCCACGCCGGTGATCGTCTTCGCGGTGCCCGAATCGTCCAAAAGGGACATCCGGCTGGTCGGCTGGTCGAACTGGAACCCCGGGATCAGGCCAACCACCCGTGAAGCGCGGGCGTTCTCACCGAACCAGCCGTGCAGGATGTCGTTCGGCACCGTCGTGTCGTACAGGACGAGATCGGGGTCCCGCTCGATCGAAGCGCGCGCGTTGGCGAGGAACTCCCGGGAATGTTCGAACCGCGATCCCGGCGCCAGCCGGGAAAAGCCCACGGCGGAACTCGCGATCAGAGCGAGGCACAGCACCAGCGCCACCGGGCGTTTCGCCGGGGACGGCACGGGATCCGAAAGCCTGTCGAACGGTTTGGGTTCCAGGAAGGCGAAGGCGAGACACAGCACGACGACGAGCGTCAGATCGGCGACGTAGCGAGGATCGCTGCCCAGCTCTGGTCCGACCTCGGTGAGCCGGGTGGCAGCCGAAAGCCCGATGTCCGCCACGAACACCAGACCCAGCAGGACCCACGCCTTCTTCGCCCGGAGACCGCCGACCCGGACCCCGGCGATCAGCACCGCGACGGCCACGAGCAGCAGCAGAATCCGCACCACGACCGGGGAAGCCGCGAACGTCGCGCCGGGCCCCGGCCCCGACCAAGGCCCGCCCGCCAGCCCCGGCACCAAGGTGTCGCCGAGCATCCGCGCGGTCATGTCCGCGACCGTCCCGACGGTGACCGGACCGCCGCCTTGTCCGACCTGGCTCGTGGTCAAGGTAAGGAAGACGGCGGCGTAGCCGGCGAGCACGACGGCGAAAACACCCATGAGCACGACGTGACGGCGCAGGGAAACCCCGAGTAGCACGGTGATCCCGGCGACCAGCACCGGGATGAAGACCGCCTTTTCGTAGAAAGCCAAGCCGAAAACGGTCCAGGCCACGGTGGCGATCGCCCAGCGACCACCGTCGGCGAGATACCGGACGTGCGCGTGCAGGGCGGCGGTGGCCGCCAGGAGCACGGGTGCGATCTGGATGGCGTACGCCCACCACAACGTCGGGACGAGCAGCAACGTCGACGTGGTGAACATCGTGAACGGGACGAGAATCCCCCAACGGCGTCCGAAACAGCGCACCAGGACCGCCCACAGCAACACCGAGGCCGCCACCTGCATCGCCAGGACCGGTGCCATCAGCACGGCGAAGTTCAGCGGAGCCCACGCCGTCAGCAGGTCGGCGAGCAGGAATCCGCCCGGCGCGAGATGGCCGTGGTAGTCCTGGAAGAAGTAGCCGAAGTCGAACGGGCCCGCCTTCGCGGCGTGGTACGTGATGACGAAGTCGTCTTGCGCGAGGCTGCCACGCAGCGCGGCCCAAGCGTGCAGGACGAACGGGATCACGCCGGCGACGATCGCGGCGATCGTGACCGGCGAAGGTCTCTTCCCCCGGACAACCACGTCTTTCCTCAATTCTTGCAGGTCGGCGGCTGGCACATGATCTTGCTCAGCGCCTGGTAGAAGACGTCCGAGATCTTCCGCGGATCGGGGGTGGTGAACGAATCCCCGCCGGTGGCGGTGGAGACCTGTCGCAGCTCGGACGCGTCGATGTCCGGCCCGATGCCGATCCCGATGACGGGCAACGGTTTCCTCGGGTCCTGGAGCTTGCCCAGCTCTTCCAATAGCCGCGGCAACCCGAGTGTGTCGCTGTCCTCGTTGCGGCCGTCGGTGAGGACGACGACCAGGTTGATGCGGCCGGGTTTCCAGTTCTGCCTGGCGTTCTGGTACGCGGCGAGGATCGAATCGTAGAGCCCGGTCGCCCCACCGGGTTTCGGCCGCACCGCCTGCAGCTGCTCCACGCCGCCCGAGGTCGTCTGTTCGGCGATCGTCTTCATCGGCAACAGGACCCGGTAGTCCTTGTCACCGTCCAATTTGGTCGAGAACAGCCACAATCCCAGTTCCGTGGTGGGTTTGAACAGCCCGAGGCCCTGCGTCGCGGCCTGCAGGGTGAGTTCCATCCGGCTCTTCCCCGTACCCGGCACCGCGGCGGCCATCGAACCGGAGACGTCGAGCAGCACCTGGACCCGGGCGCTCAGGTTCGTCCCCGCCCAAGCCTGCAGGGCGGCGTACAGATCCGTCACGGGTGGTGCGCCGGGCGGATGCGGCGCCGGGTCGGTCCGGCTGTCCTGCGCCCTCGGAACGGCGAAGTGACCATTGGGCGCGCGGAATCCCGCGTTGGCGAAGGTCGCGGCGGCGAGCGGATCGAGCAGCAGCCGCAGAAAACGCTCCGCAGCTGTCCTCGACGCCTCCGAAGCCTTGGGCAGCACGACATACGGGTAGTCGAACCCCTGCACCGGGACACCCGGGTACGCCGCCACGAGGTTCCTGGCGAGGACGGACTGTTCGGTCGCGGGGAAGGCGGCCGGGAATCGGCCGGGCGCGGGATTCAGCTTCCGCATGGCGGCGGTGAAGGCGGCGGCCGGATCGGGCGCCTTCCCGGTCAGTTTCCGGAGGCCGAGCAACGTGGAGATGCCCAGCGGATCCCGGGCCGGGTCCGGCATCCCGACCGGGGAATCGTCGAGGATCTCCTGCCAGGCGGGAGTATTCCCCGGCCAGCCGAACCGCCGCGCGGTCTCGTCGGGAAGTCCCAGTACCACCGGGGAATTCGCCACCGATTGACCGGATTCCGGGAGGTTCCACGCACCCGCGTCCCTGGCCTGCGACAACATCGTGCTCGACTCGGGGACCCAGACGTCGGGCCCGCCGGAGGTGGTGGTCCCGAGCAGGTCGGCGGTCTTGGCCGACTCGCTCGCGGTCACGTTGACACTGAAGCATTCTTCCTGCGGCACTGTCGCCGCGAGCCGCGTGAGCACCGGCGCCACGTCGGGCGCGGCGGTGATCTCGACCGACGTCAGCGCGTCACAACCGTTGCCCGCCAACCGGGCCCGGAGATAGTCGACGCCCCACCAGGCGCCGAGCGCGATCACCAGCAACAGGCTCAAGACGACGACGGGCGCGGTGAAACGCCCTCCACGCCTCGGGCCAACCTGCATGTGCCTGCCTCCGAGGTGCGGGGTGAGGACCTGGGATGTTGCCCAATCCGCCCGCGCACGTCAACCCTCGGGTAACTTAGCGCCCCTCGCTACGGCAAACGGCCTAGCCGAAGTACCGTCCGGCCCCGATGTGGGCACCGGCCGACTGCCACCAGCCGGCGTCGCCTGTCGAATCGATCCCGTCCGCGATCACCGTCGCGCCCGCGATGTTCGCGGTCTCGATGAGGTTCCGCAGCGAACGTTCCGCCAGCGGTTCCGTTCGTCGCTCGGCCAGCCGGGGCGCGATCCGGACCATCCGCACGGGCACGTCCACGAGGCAGACGACGTCACCGGCGACCCCGAAGTCCTGCAGTTCGGCGTCCACCCCGATCTCGGCGAGGAGATGCAGGTTGTCGACGGTCTCCCCCAGTTCGGCGAGTACGGCACCGGCGGGGAAGCCCAGCCGCAGCCGCGACGGCCCGAGACCGGTGGTTGTGAGCACGTTCCGCACCGACCCGACGAGATCGGGATCCGCGGCCTGATGTGGGGTCAGGCCCACGACCATCGGGAGCCTGTCGTCCGACTCCTCGCAGGCGGTGCGGATGAGCCATTCGCCGAGGGGCACGATGAGACCGGTCTCGTTGGCGAAGCGGACGCAGGTGTCGTGGCC
Source organism: Amycolatopsis speibonae (assembly GCF_042647925.1). Classification (NCBI taxonomy): domain Bacteria; kingdom Bacillati; phylum Actinomycetota; class Actinomycetes; order Pseudonocardiales; family Pseudonocardiaceae; genus Amycolatopsis; species Amycolatopsis speibonae. Next base: position 91,289 of record NZ_JBHRWK010000079.1, on the reverse strand, counting down.
GATCCGGCCGTGGCGGGGGTGGTTCCACGCGAGCCGCGCCTCGATGCCCGCGGGCCTGCTGTCCGCCAGCCAGGTCAGCGGCCGGAAACTGACCTCGATCTCGCCGGTCTCCCAGGCGCCCGCCATGGAGACGGCCAGGCCGAACTCGTGCCGTTCCCTGGTGTCGAGGGCGGAATCGGATAGCGCCCACTGCCGGTAGCCGTTGGACTGCGCCCGGCGCAGCGTCATGTCGGAGACGCGCAGCAGCTCGTTCGGCGCGATGTCCCTCGGCGGCCGGTGCACGACCCCGACGCACGCCGAAACCGCTACCCCGCTGCCGCCTTCGAGGTAGACCGGTTCGGACAGTTCCTGGTTGATCATGCCGATGACGGTGGCGACGTCCGGGCTGGTGGCGGTGTTCTGGATGAGGATGCCGAATTCGTCGCCGCCGATCCTGGCGACGAGCGCGTCCTCGCCGCCGACGACGGCCCGCAGCTTCGCGGCGACGTTCTTCAGCAGGTCGTCGCTCTGTTTCTGGCCGAGGCCGCCGGCGATCAGGGAGAAGCCGTCGAGGTCGAGGTGGTAGACCGTGACGCCGAAGGCCGGGTCTGCGTGCCGCAGCGCCCGCTCCAGGCTGGTGCCGAAGAACTGCCGGTTCGGCAGGCCGGTCAGCGGGTCGTGCAGGGCTTGGCGGCTCAGTTGCCGCTGGAGCAAGGAGACGTCGGTGTCGCCGTCGACCAGGGTGATCAGCTGCTGGGCTTCGCCCGCCGGATCGCGGATGACGGCGCCGGTGAACCCGGCCCACGTCGGTTCCTCGTCGTCGGTGACGAGTCTTCGCGACAGCTCCAGCCGCTGACTCTCGCCTTCGAGGAGCTTCCGGTAGCCCTCGCGCAGGCCTTCGGCGTCGTCCGGATGGACCAGGTCGTAGAGGTTGAGCCCGATCAGATCGGCGACGGGCCGGTTGAGCATGTCTGCGAACGCCGGGTTCACCCGCTGGACGCGGCCGTCCACCCTGGTGACGGCCACCCCTGTCGCCGATCCGGTGAACAGCTGCTCGAAACGCGCCTGCGTGAGCACCAGTTCACGCCGGGTCTCGCGTTCGAGGGTGACCAGGGTGCGGCTCAGATCCTCTTGCTGCGTCTGGATGCTCTCGCGCAAGGCCTCGCCGTAGCCGGACGCGAGCGCGCCGAGCACCTGCAACACCCGTTCGGGGAGCGACTTCACGCTCCGCAACTCCGGCTCGTGCAAGAGCCCCTTGCCGAGTACCTCCATCGTGCGACGCAGGCTGTCCGGCCCGACGCACCTGAGCGCGACGAGCCGCGCGCCGGCCTCGGTGGCCTGCGCGGGTTCGGCGTCGTCATTCAGCATCGCCGCGAAGACCTCGTCCAGCAGAGCCGAGAAATGCTCTTCGATCTGGGCGTGGGTGTACGGAAGATACGCCGTACCGGTGACCAGGTACGCCCACTTGCGAGCGAGCGTGGCCCGGGTCGGGGCGGCGTTCTTCCGCTTCGGCGACGCGGAGGATGAAGTTCTCTTCGGGGCGTCCGGCGATACGGAGAACTCATCGCCGTTCGGAAGTGGGGCAGTCACGTCCGCCGGTCCTGGGGTCGTTTTCGTATTCCGTGGTGGAGGAACATCCTCCACGATTCTCTGGCCATACTCACGGTTTACCGGTCACCCAATCGGGTGATAACCCTAAGGTACTGCGACACCGATCTTATCCCTCAGCCAATCGCGCGTGGCGTCCCGGTACAGGGACGCGTTGCGGTGTAGTGCCAACGAATGTCCGGCACCGGGCAGAACAAACGTGGAAAGTTCGGCCTCGGGCCGGTAGTACGGCGCTTCCGCCGGACGCAGCGCCGCCCCGCTCGAGCAGTCCCGGAGCGCGAACAAACCGCAGAACAGGATGTCCTTTTCCCCGACAGCCTGGAAAACCGGCACCCGGATCGCTTTCGTCGCGGGCAGCACGATGCCGAACACGGCGACGGTCCCCATTCCCGGGACCGAAACCTGATCCTTGGTCGCCTCGTCGGCGGCAATGACCTGTGGGTCGGAATCTTCCGTCGCGTAGAACAGTCCGGCGCGCGCCCCCGGTTTCGTCGTGAAATAAAGCGGATCACTGCCGAGCGAACCGAGCCTGTCGTCCGCGAACGCGGGCTGCAGGCCGAAAAGCACTCCGAGGGTCAAGGCGGGCACCGACGGCAGATGCGTCATCCCGCTGAGGATCACGCCGTCGACGTCCTGATAGGTCGACGCCTCGGCCGCGACGATGCCCGAACCGACCGAATGCCCGACGATCACGACCTTCCCGAACGGCGTGCCGCCGACCCTTCCCGCACGCAGATGGCCGATCACCTCGTGCATCGAGCGCGCCAGCACCGGCAGCAGGAGCGGGAGGCTGAGCGGTTTGCTGCTCCCGCCCGAACCGAGCTGATCAGCGGCGAACGTCGCGTAACCGTGCTTCGCCATGTCGCGCTGGTACGAGTAGCGATCCGGGTCGTAGGGCAGGTCCCAGTAGGCGCTGTTGTAAGTGCCGCCGTGCACCAGCAGCTGGACGGCCTCGGGCGTCGGGCCGTCGGGCAGGCAGAACCGGCCGTGCACCGTGGCCGGTTCGCCGAGCGGGCCGGTGACCGGCAGATCCAGGTCGGCACAACGGATCTCGACGGCCGCCGCCGGGGCGGCGACCAGGAAACCACCGAGGAGCGCGCAGCAGGCGGCCACCGCGGTGGCCAATTTGAGCGGCATTCTCACAGAACCCTCTCCGGAATCGGGACGCTCGGAAGGAGCACGAACCCTACACCTGGTAACCGAACGCTCACCGACCGCCTGATTCTCTCGGGACCACGGTCATCGGCAGCCGGTTCGGCTGCATCGTCGCTTTGATCTTGGGAAAGACCTTCACCCCTGGTAGCGGTTCCAGCCGCCACCGCGCGCCGATCGTCGCCGCGACCAAGGCGATCTCCGTCGGGGCGAACTGGTGGCCCGGGCACAGCCGGGCGCCGGCGCCGAACGGGATGAAGGCGCCCTTCGGCAGCTCGGCGGCGCGCTCCGGTTCCCAGCGATCCGGGTCGAACCGTTCGGGTTCGGGGAACCAGCGCGGATCGCGATGCAGCGTGTGCTGGCTGACCGCGACCTCGGTGCCGGCGGGAATCCGCACACCGCCGAGTTCGACGTCCTCCCGCGCGCGCCGCATCAGGATCACCGGCGGGGTCCGGCGGACGACCTCGTTGATGATCCGCTGCGTGTAGACCAGGCGCGGCAGGTGTTCGAACCGCGCGGGCCCGCCGTCCAGCACCTCGTCGACCTCGGCGTGGAACCTGCGCTCGACGTCCGGCCGCGCCCCGATCTCGTGGAAGAACCACGCCAGCGCGACGGCGGTGGTCTCGGCGCCGGTGGTGAGGATCGTGATGACCTCGTCCGCCACCTGACGGTCGGTCATCTTCTCGCCGGTCTCGTCGTCCTCGGCCAGCAACAACATCGACAGCAGATCGCCCTGGTCGCCGCCCTTCTCACGCGCTTTGAGGACGGCGTCGCCGATGACCCGCCGCAGCCGCGCGGCCGCGGCGTCGAACTCGCGGTTCGCCGGGATCGGCAGCCGCTCCACGAACTTCGGCGAGAAGGCCCGGACCATGACGTACTTCAGCATGATCGGGATCGACCGCTGGATTTCGGCGAGCGCTTCGTCGCCGAGTTCGGTGGAGAACAGCGTGCGCCCGGAGATGGTCAGCGCGAGATCCTGCATCCGCCGGTCGAACTCGACCACCTCGCCCGGTAGCCACGAATCGGCGAGGTCCACGGCGAGCGTCGTCATCGTCGTCTCGGCGTAGAGCGCGATGCGGCTTCGCTGGAAGGCGGGCAGCATCATCCGCCGTTGCCGCTGGTTGAAGGCGCCGTTGGAGGTCGCGAGCCCGTCGCCGAACAGCGGCCGCATCTTGTCGAACACGATGCCTTTGTCGAACTTCCCCGCCTCGACGGCGAGCAGCCGCCAAGCCAGTTCCGGGGTGGTGACGAGATACACCGGCATCGGGCCGAAGTCGAGCCGGACGACGTCGCCGTGCGATCGCAGTGACGACAGCAGTTTCACCGGGTCGCGGAGCATCGGCACGGTGTGCCCCAGCACCGGCCACCGGCCCGGTGCGACGGCGACCTCCGGAATTGGTGCCATCGTGCTCGTCTCCCGGTGCCTAGGCCGCTGAACCCGGTCACCTTAGGACCGCCGGGCCGCGGACGGGGTTCCGTGGCCGCACATCCACACGATCGGACGATGGCAGCCCGGTCCCGAGCGCCCGCTAGACTCCTGTGCCCCAAGGGATCCCCAACCGAACGGCGGCGACGACGGTGACTTCGAACCTGAGCTGGGTACCCCCCGAGGTCGACACGACCGTGCCGAATCCCGCCCGGGTCTACGACTACTGGCTCAACGGCGACCACAACTTCCAGGCCGACCGCGACCTTGGCGAACAGATCCTGAAGATCATGCCGGGGATCCGCGACGCGGCCCGGCTCAACCGTGCCTTCCTGCGGCGCGCCGCGCTGCACATGGTGGAGGCGGGGGTGCGGCAGTTCCTCGACATCGGCTCCGGGATCCCGACGGTCGGCAACCTCCACGAGATCGTCCAGCAGATCGACCCGGCGTGCCGGGTCGTCTACGTCGACCGCGAATCGGTCGCCGTTGCGCACGCCAAACTGCTGCTGCGCGGCAACGACCGGTGCGCGGCGATCCAGGCCGACCTCCGCGACACCAATGACATCCTCGACGCGCCCGAAACCAGGGAACTGCTGGACCTCGACCAGCCGATCGGGCTGTTCATGTTGCTGCTGCTGCATTTCGTGCCCGACTCCTGGGATCCGCACGCGATCCTGGCCCGCTACCGGGAACGCATCGCCCCCGGCAGTTTCCTCGCCCTCTCTCACGTCGCCGCCGACGCGGACTCGAGCGGCCTCGACGAAGCCATCGAGGCGTACAAAAGCACCCAGAACGATCCCATCCCCAGGACCCACGACCAGGTGCTTTCGTTCTTCGAGGGCTTCGACGTCGTCGAGCCCGGCGTCGTCGGCTGCGCGATGTGGAACCCGCAAGGGGCGGGCGACATGTCCAACGATCCGGAGATCAACTCGCTGCCGTACGCCGGGATGGGCCGGAAACCCTGAGCCCCCACCCTCGATGTCATGAAAGGGTCGTTCAGGACACATTTCGTCCTGAACGACCCTTTCATGACACTCCCGCTACTGCTGAGCAGGTCTCACCGTCAGCTTCGCAGTAGGGCCTTTGCGTCGTGACCTGAACTGGCCTCGGGGAGCCGCCCGCGACTTCGACTGTCCACAAGGGACAGCATCTCTCGTTGAAGCGCCCGGTTTGACTGCTTTGCGCGACTCGGCAACGGGGTCGTGAGCGAGAAGTCGCGTTAGAACGACACTTGCCACTCACGACCACGCCGCCCGACACCTCGTAGCCACCCCTGACGTCGCGAAAGCCACTTCCGCGACATCAGACGTCCCGAAAGTGGCTTTCGCGACACCCGAAGACAACCCGCAGCCGAACGACCCGACCTGACGCCTCCACAGTCCAGACCCGCACGCCGCGAAGAAGGTGTCCTGAACGACCCTTTCATGACACCCCCGGGATCAGGGCAGCACGTCGGTGACGGTGTCCTTGATGACCTGCCACCTGCCGTGCTCGCGCACCAGCGTCAGGCTGATCGTGTAGTGCCGGTCGATGTTCTGCGACGGCACCTTGTAGTAGGCGTCGAGGATCGCGTAGCCCATCGAGCAGTTCTCGACGACGGTGTGGGTCACCGTCCACGGCATGCTGTACTCGTACGGAAGCTTGAACTGCACGTCGACCACCGGCTCCACGTTGGCCTCGTAGCCGATGAACAGCTGCCCCTTGCGGCCGATGGTGACCATGTTCCGGTGGATGATCGCCCGGTAGCGGGCCTCGTCGCGTTTGTTGTAGCTGTCCATGTCCTCCCAGACGGCGCGGTCGAACGCGCGCTGACAGGACTGCCGTTCGTTCTCGGCCCGCTGGTCGCTCGCCGCCGCCGCGGGAACGCCGATTCCCGCCGCCGCCACGACCAGCCCGGCCAACGCCGCGTAATACCGCTTGCGCATAGGGTTCTCCTCATCACGTCCCGTACTCCGTCCACCGGAAGATTCCCCGGACGGCGCATCACAGCTGCATCACTTCCGCACCGGCACGGGCGCCGGGCCGGTTAACCTCACGGGAGGGGGTGCGATGGAGTTCCGGATCTTGGGGCCGGTGCAGTGCCGGAACGGCGCACGCCCACTGAAGCTGGCGGGCTCACGGCAGGAGCGCATCCTGGCCGCGCTGCTGCTCGGCGCCGATCGTGTCGTCTCGGTCTCACGGCTGGTGGACGTCGTCTGGGACGAGGACCCGCCCGCCACGGCCATTCGCCAGATCCGCAACCTCACCACGGCGCTGAAGCGCGCCCTTCTCGCCGAGGGCGCCACCGAGGACGTCTTGACCGCCGAAGGGCCCGGTTTCGTGCTGCGCCCGGGCATTTTCGACCTTCGTTCGTTCGAGGAGCACGTCTCGCGCGGCGAGTTCCGCGAGGCGCTCGGCTGCTGGCGCGGTCCCGCACTGTCCGGTGTGGACAGTATGGCTTTGCGCGGCGAGGCCGACGAACTCGACGAGCGCCGTCTGTCCATTATGGAACGTTGCCTCGACGAAGAAATCGCCGCCGGGGAGGATCCTGTCGCCGAGCTGACGGCTCTGGTCGCCGAGCACCCGTTCCGCGAGGCGTTCACCGGACTGCTCATGCGCGCGCTGCACCAGCAGGGCAGACAGGCCGACGCGCTGAACGTCTACCGGCAGGCGCGGACGCGGCTGGTGGACGAACTCGGGATCGACCCCGGCCCGAAGTCGCGCGAGCTGTACGAGCGCATCCTCCGCGACGAGCCGGAGTACGGCAAGGTCCGCTGCTTCCTCCCTTACGACGTCCCGGATTTCACCGGCCGGGAGGACGAGATCCGCCGCCTCCTCGACGCCGTCCGGCTCGGGCGCCCGGTGGCTGTCGACGGGATGGCCGGTGTCGGCAAAACCTCGCTCGCCGTCCACGCCGCGCATCGGCTCGCCGCCGATTTCCCCGACGGGCAACTGTTCCTGGACCTGCACGGCCATTCCCCGGCCCGCGAGCCGCTCACCCCCGAAGCCGCGCTCGAAGCCCTGCTCGGGCAGCTGGACATCCCGGCGAGCAGGCTCCCCGGCGGCGTGGACCGGCGGGCCGAGCTCTGGCGGACGAGAACCGCGGGCCGCTCACTGCTCGTGGTGCTCGACAACGCCGCGAGCGCCGGACAGGTGCGACCGCTCCTGCCCGGTTCGGCCACGGTCGCCCTCGTGGTCACCGGCAGGCGGCGCCTGGCCGCCGTCGACGGTGCCGCGTCGATCAGTCTCGAAGTCCTGCCGGACGAACAGGCGGGTGCCCTGTTCGCGGCGGCGTCGGGCAGGCCGGACTCCGGAGTGGCCGCGTTGTGCGGGAATCTGCCGCTGGCGATCCGGATCGCGGCCGCCCGGCTGCAGAATCGTCCACAGTGGACTGTGCAGACGCTCGCCGAGCGGCTGGGTTCCGAACACGACCGGCTGGCCGAGCTCAAGGTCGCCGGGCGCGACCTGGCCGCGGCGTTCGCCCTGTCCTATCGGGAGCTCGATGCGGCGCAGCAGCGCATGTTCCGCCTGCTGGGACGGAATCCCGGTGCCGATATCGGGGTGCCCGCGGCGGCCGCGCTGGCCGGGACCGGCGAGCACGAGGCTGAAAGCCTGTTGGAGGACCTGCTCGACGCCCACCTGCTCCGGCAGCCCGCGCTGGGCCGGTACTCGTTCCACGACCTGATCGCCGAACACGCCCGCAACGCCGCACGCGACGAAGAATCGGTTCCGGCGGTGGGCAGGCTCCTCGATCACTACCGCGACGGCGGCGACTCCGGCTGGTACGCGGCCGAACGGGCCAACCTGGTCGCGGTCACCCGCCACGCCCTCGGCACCGGTCGCGACGACCACGCCTGGCGGATCGCCGCGGACACCGCGGACCACCTCCGGGAAAGCGGGCACCTCGACGAACTGCTCGCCGTGGCGCGGACCGGGATCACCGCGGCCCGCCGGATCGGCGACCCGCACGCGATCCAGCTGAGCCTGGCGAGCCTCACCCTGGCCTGCTGGGAGAACGGGCGGCTCACCGAGGGAATGGACTGCGCCCTGGAGCGGCTGGCCGTCGTCCGCGCCTCCGGCGACCGCGCGGCCGAGGCGATCGCGCTGTCCAGGGCAGGCGCCCTGCACGGCATGCTCGGTCACTACCCCGAGGCGATCCGGTTCTATCGTGACGGCCTCGCCGTCGCGGACGAGACCGCCGATGCCACGCTCTGGACCAATCTCAGCAACGCGCAGGAGGTCCTCGGCAGGCTGGACGACGCGCTGGTCTCCGCGCGGAAGGCGGTGGCGCTGCGCGAGGATCAGCACGGCATGGTCCTGAGTTCGGCCCAGCTCGGACTGGTCCTCGCCCGGCTCGGCCGGTTCGAGGAGGCCTTCGAGGTCACCAGCCGTTCGATCGCCGTTTCGCAGGACCTCGGCTACTTGTTCGGCGAGGCGTGGAGCCGGATCGACCACGCCGACGCCCTGCTGCTCGCCCACCGGCCCGGCGAGGCGCGTGAGCAGGCAGAACGCGCTTGCGAGATCCTCACCCGGCTGAACCATCCACTGCTGCTGGCCATGGCGGCCAACAGCCTGGGCACCGCTTGCCTCGCGCTCGGCGAGACCTCGGCGGGGCTCCGGCAACATCGGCTCGCGCTCGAAACGGCGAGGCGGATCGGCTACCGGTTGCAGGAAGCCCGCGCGCTGGCCGGGATCGGGCAATCCCGTGCCGCACGGGACCTCTACGCCGCGATGGGCCTGCCCGCCGGACCGCTGAAGGTCGTCACCTGAGGAACTCGGTGAGCAGAACGCGCAAGGCGTCCGGCTGACGAAGGACGCCGTGGTCCTGCCCCTCGACAGTGGCGTGCCGGGCGCCGGGGATCGTGTCTGCGACAGCGCGGGCGCCGGCCCGCATCCAGGCGTCGCTCTCCCCGCCGTCCAAGACCAACGTGGGGACGGAGATCTTGGCCAGCCTGTCGGCGGGCAGCACGTTGCCGGGCCCGCACAGGGCGAGGTCGTAGGGCAGCGTGTGGGCGAGTCCGGCGAACCACGCCCAGAACGCGTCGTCCCGCATGCCCTTGACGACCTCGGCCGGCATGTTCGTCCCCTCGACCAGGAAGAGTTCCGCCGCGCCGTCACGGTCGCCGTCGGCGATCAGCGCCCGGACGCGGTCGAAGAGGTCGGCCGCGGGCCTGGCACGGCTGTCATCGACGACGTACGGCGGCTCGTACACGGCGAGGCTGGTCATGGCGACGCCCCTGGCGGCCGCCTCCAGCCCCAGCACGGCACCCGACGAGTGACCGAAGACCGCCGCCGAACCGCCCACGTGGTCGATCAGCGCGGCGAGATCCTCGACCTCGCGTTCCACCGAATAGACCGCGCCCGCGCCGCTGTCGCCCCGCCCGCGCCGGTCGTAGGCGAGCACGGTGAACTCCGGGGCCAGCGTCGCGGCGAGCCCGGCGACGGTCGTCCGGTCGTTGAACGCGCCGCCGACCAGGACCACCGGCGCGCCCTCGCCTGTCCGGTCGAAGGCGAGCAGGGTGCCGTCAGCCGAGTTCACGGTCTCGAACGAGGTGGTCATCAGGTCCTCCACGGGGTCGCTTCGACTTTAGCTTCGTCACTGGGTCGGAGCCGATGACCACCGCTCGACATCAGTTACGGAGATTCCCGAAGAACTCCCGGAGTTCGGTCACCACGTCGTCCGGGACGGCCATCGCGACCATGTGGCTCGGGCTCTCGTGATCCGCCCAGCGCACGAGGTCGTTCTTGCGCGAAGCGATCTTGCGCAGGGCGGACGGCCCGCCGTGCGAGACCCCTGTCGGCACCACCGTCTGGTCGATCGGCATCGCGGCCGCGCCTTCGTAGTACGGCCACAGCGAAGTGGCGCCGGTCCCGGTCAGCCAATACAGCGTCGCGTTGGTGAGCAGCAGATCGCGGTCGATCGGCTCGGCGGGCGCCACGCCTTCGGGCCAGCCGTCGAACTCCTTGAACCGTTCGACCAGGTAGGCCAGCTGCGCGACCGGCGAATCGAGGAAGCCGAAGCTCAGCGTCTGCGGCCGGTTCGTCAGGTACGGCGCGTAGCCGCTGCCACCCGCGAAGCGTTCCATCAACCCCGACAGGTCGGCCTGGTCCTGTTCGGTGAGCCCCTCGAAGTCGGCCGGATCGCCCATCGGCACGCCGAGCCCGGACGTGATGTGCGAGCCGATGACGTGCTCGGACGCGTGCACCGCCAGACAGGGCGTCACCAGCGCGCCGGCGTCGTTCCCGTGCGCGCCATAGCGTTCGTAGCCGAGACGGCTCATCAGCTCCGCCCACGTCCGCGCCACCCGCGCGATGTCCCACGCCCGCTCGTCGGCCGGCTCGGGGAACGGCGAGAAGCCGAAGCCCGGCAAGGACGGCGCGACGACATGGAAGGCGCGCGACGGGTCGAGGCCGTGGGCTCGCGGTTCGGTGAGCGGCCCCAGGACCTTCAGGAACTCGGCGATCGAGTTCGGCCAGCTGTGCGTCATGATCAGCGGGATCGCGTCCGGTTCCGGCGACCGGACGTGCAGGAAGTGCACGCGCTGTCCGTCGATCTCGGTGAGGTACTGCGGGAACTCGTTGAGCTGCTTCTCCCACTGGCGCCAGTCATAACCGTCTCGCCAGTACTCGGCCAGGTCCTTGAGATAGGCGACCGGGACGCCCCGGCTCCATTCGGCACCGGGCAGCGCCGACGGCCAGCGGATCCGCGCCAGCCTGTCGGTCAGGTCGTCCAAATCGGACTGCGGGATGTCGATGCGGAACTGCTCGATGTCGGTCATGGGCTGACCGTACGAGCCATTTAGGCCATTTCCTGGCCTAAATGGCTCGCATTCAGCCGACTAAATGCGGACGATCTGCGTCGCGCCGAAGGTGTCCTTCACCGGTACCTCGACGGTCTTCCGTCGCACGGTCACGCGCAGGACCTCTTGCCGCTGCGTCGGATCCGAGACGGCCAGCTGCCAACCGTTCCGGGTCCGCCCCAGCGCCACCGACGCCGGTCCGGACACCGACACCTCGTCGACCGAGCCGGCGGCGAAGAAGTTCGCCAGCAGCGTCGCGTCCCAGAGCCGGACCGCCTGCACGGTCACGGTGTTGGACCGCACGCGCCAGGCCCAGGCCGAGGCGATCGTCTCCAGCACCGACGCGGTGGGCAGGACGGCGTAGGCGTAGCTCGCGCCCGAAGGCTTGGACCCGTGCTCGATCACCAGCTTCTGGTAGCGCCGCGTGTACGGCACCGTGGTGCCCTTGGTGTTGGCGCCCTTGTCGACGTCTCGCCAGGTAGCCGTCCGGTCCTCGCGCAGCGCGGTCACCTCCGCGTCGTCGAGCAGGACGTACCCGCCGACCTTCTCCAGGTGCAGCCATCGCTTGCGCCGCAAGGATTCCGAGCCGCCGACGAGGTGGCCGCCGGCGAGCAGGACACCCGAGCCGTTCTCGCCGAGGTTGCGGTTCTCGATCGTGGTCCGGATCCGCTCACCGGAGGTATCGGTGATCCCGGCACCGAGGCACACCACGCCCGACGGCGTGAAGAACCACGACTTCTTCGCGGTCAACGTGCCGTCCTGCGAGACGAAGTCGAGGGCGTGCGCGCCGTGCCGCGCGTCCCAGCGAACTCCGCCGCAGTGATCCTTGCCGGTCAGCGGCACCTGCTCCAGCTTCGGGGTCGGACCGGTCTTGGTGGTGGTGCCCGGAAGCAGCTGTGGGTCGACGGTCGGCCAGTAGGCGTCGGTGAAGTGTCCCTTGGCCTCGGGCAGGAACAGGTACAGCGAACCGTCGCCGGTGTACCAGCCGTGCAGGTTCATGGAGTTGACCGACTCGTACCGCGAGATCCGTGTCGAGGCGACGCCGAGCGAGGCCGACCAGCCTTCGGTGACGTGCACCATCCGGTCCTGCTGGCCGAACACGCGGTGCGTCGCGACCGTCGGCGCCGGGCGGGTCCCGGTCGCCAGCAGCTCCTGCGCGAACTCGATGCCCGGGATGCCGACGAGGTCCGGGCCCGGCGCGAACCGTTCGGGGTCGGGGATCTTGAGGTACGGCGCGAAGGTGTCTTCGGTGATCCACTTCGCGGCGAGCCCGCCGAGCTCGTCCTTGTGCTTCCCGCTCGCCGAGCGCGCCAGCAGTACGACCGCGCCGGTGAGCTGATGCCCGATGTCGTGCGCGGATTCTCCCTGCCGGGAAAGGAACCGGCCGCGGACGGACTCCATCAGCGCGCCCGCGTACACGAACGGCGCGAACGTGTCGGAGACCAGCGCGTACGCCGCGTCGCGCACGTCGGGGGCCAGTTCGAACTCAGTGCCCTTGGTGACGTGGATGGCGGACGCGACGGCGGTGAGCAGGACGATCCCGTAGTGCCCGGGATACGGCACCGAATCGTGCTGGAGGAAGGAGCCGTCGGTGTGGAAGCCGTCACCGGCCGCGCGGTGGAGCTTGGCGATGACGCTCGCCGCTCCCCCGCCTTCGACGTCGGTGAACGCCCCGACACCGCGTTTGATCCGGTCCGCGTCGCCGAGCATCGCGCCGGAGACGATGGAGATCGTGGACTTGTCCGCGCGGTTGGCGCCGGTCTCGACGACGCTGGGGTTGTTCGTGCGGAGGTTCGGGTTGCCGGAGAACTTCAGCACCGGCTTCAGGTACTTGGCGAGCTCGTCCTGGGTCAGCTCGTCGGCGACGGTCGCGAGGATGTGCAGCAGGTAGAGCGGGATACCGATCTCGTAGGTGTACCAGTTCCCGATCTCGGCGGTCTTCTCGCTGTACTGATCGCTGGTGTACAGCAGTTCCAGCGCCGCCTTGATCCGGCCGAGCACGCCCTCGTCGCCCGCCAGCGCACCGCCCGGGGTGCCCCGATTGACCGCGATCGCGCGGAGCCGGGCGTACATCGACGTCGTGAAGTCGCTGCCCGGGCCGAGCGGGAGGTCCTTCCACAGTGGACCACCGTCGAGGATCATGCTGTCGTGATAGGACTTCGCGACCCTGTCCAGGTTCGCCAGCGCGACGGCGCGTTCCGCCGACGGCCGGTTGATCCCGGTCTGCAGTTCGCGGTAGCCGGTGACGATCGCGGACATGCCCGCCGGAACCGCGGACACGGGCTGGGCTGATGAAGTGCTCGAGAGAGCGGTCGTGAGCGCCACCGACGCGGCCGCCGCCACACCTCCCCGTAGTGCCGTTCTCCTGTCGACGTAACCGAATCCGGGCATGACAGTGCCTCCCAAGGGGGTCGAAAGACGGGAACTGGGGCGGCGGCGTGAGGTGGAGCCTCGTGAGTGGTAGGGACGGTTCTGACCGTCCCTACCACTCACGAGCTTTCTGGTGTTTCCGTTAGCGTTTCCCGTCGGTCCTGCGGGGCAGGTCCCACGGGTTGTTCTCCTGCAACGGTTCCGGCAGCAACGCGTCGGGGAAGCCCTGCCAGGCGATCGGACGCAGGAACCGCTCGATCGCCGCGGTGCCGACCGAGGTACTGGTCGGCGCGGTGGTCGCCGGGTAGGGACCGCCGTGTTCCTGTGCCCAGGTGACGGTGACGCCGGTCGGCCAGTCGTTCCACAGCAGGCGGCCGGCGACGCGGGTCAGCGACGGGAGGACCGGGCGGATCCAGTCCACATCGGACTCTTCGCCCTGGATGGTCGCGGTGAGCCCGGGTTCCATCACGCCGAGCAGGCTGATCAGCTCGTCCTGGTCGGTGTAGGTGACGATCAGCGACGCCGGTCCGAAGCACTCCTCGCGGACGGTGTCGGCGTCGGACAGGAAGCCCTTGGCGGTGGTGGCGAGCAGGGTCGCGCCGTGCGAGATCCCTTCCGCGCCACCGGACGCCGACAGCACCTCGACGCCGTCGACCTCGCTCAGCTTCGCCAGCCCGTCGGCGAACCCGGCCGCGATGCGCTCGTTGAGCATCGGCTGCGCCGGGATCGCCGCGACAGCCTCGCGCAGCGTGTCTTCCAGGCCGTGGCCCTCGGGCAGGAACAGCAGCCCCGGCTTGGTGCAGAACTGTCCGGCACCGAGGGTGAACGAGCCCGCGTACGCCTTGGCGATCGCCTCGCCGCGCGCTTCGATCGCCGACGGGGTGACGACGACGGGGTTGACGCTGCCGAGTTCGCCGTAGAACGGGATCGGCGACGGCCGCGAGGTCGCGATGTCGAACAGCGCGCGCCCGCCCGGCACCGAGCCGGTGAACGACGCCGCCTGGATCCGCGGGTCCTTCAGCGCCGTGACGCCGTTCTGCTGGCCGTAGATGACCGCGAAGATCCCGTCCGGCGCACCGGCCTCGACCAGCGCCTCACGCAGGACCTCGCCGGTGCGGGCGGACAGCTCCGGGTGACCCGAGTGCGCCTTCAGCACGACCGGGCAACCGGCGGCCAGCGCCGACGCGGTGTCGCCGCCCGCGACGCTGAACGCGAAGGGGAAGTTGCTGGCGGCGAACACCAGCACCGGGCCGATCGGGGTGAGCAGACGGCGGATGTCCGGCCGCGGCCCCATCGGCCACGCGGCGTCCGCGTGGTCGACGGTGGCGCCGAGGAAGGAGCCGTCGGCCAGCACCTCGCCGAAGAGGCGCAGCTGGAACGTCGTGCGCTTCAGCTCTCCCTGCAGCCGCGGGGCGGCCGGGAGGTGCGTCTCCTGGTTGGCCAGCGTGATCAGTTCGTCGGCGGCCGCGTCGAGGGCGTCCGCGGCCGCGTTCAGCCAGCCGGCGCGCTGGGCTGGGGTCGCGGCCGCCGCCGTGCCTGCCGCATCGGCGGCGGCCGCGAGGATCTGTTCGAGCGTGGCGGGATCTGTTGCCTGGCTCATGGTTTTCTTTTCTCCTAAACGATGTCTTGCGCGGCGCTGACGGCGGCGATGAGATCCGCCCAGCGCCCCGGGCCGGCGAGGCCGAGGTGGTACAGGTGCAGTTCGGTGGCGCCTGCCTTGCCGAGTTCGGTGGTGTAGGCCTCGATGTCGGGCACCGGGGTCGCCGCCACCGCGGTGATGTAGCTGCCGACGGCGACCTTCGCCGGCAGTTTCGCCCGTGCCGTCGCGACGGCACCCACGCTGGGGTGGCCGGGTGCCCAGTTCTGCAGCACCACCGCGTCGACGTCGTCCGGGGCCGACGGCGTCAGCCCCGGCAGCGCGCCGGTGACCCACGGGTCCATCGCGCCGTGCAGCACGATCCGGGGGCCGGACGGGATCTTCGCGAGCACTTCGCGCCGGAGCGCGTCCGTCGCCTTCTGGCGCGTGTCGAGCAGGACCTGCCGCAGGGTGGGCAGGATCTTGTCCTCTCCCGCGCGGAGGTCACCGCTGTCGATCAGCCGCCGGACCTCGGCACGGAGCTTGCCCAGCGCCTTCGCCGGGTCCTTGCCCGCCTCGGCCCAGGAGTCGAGACACGCGTCGCAGCAGCAGACCGACAGCAGCCGCGCCACCGCGGGCGACCAGACGCCGTCGGTCTTCTCGTGCTGGTGCTGGTGCACGGCGCCGAGCGGGCCGCAGGCCTCGAGGATGACCGTGGCGAAGTCGAGCCCGGCGAGGCTTTCCGCCGTCACGTTCGCGGCGTACTCGCGCACCGCCGGCTGGCCGGGGCACAGCGCCCACGGGTACCGCTCGCCGAAGCAGTTCCGCACGGTGAGTTCCGGGAACTCGACACCCAGCTGCGAATTGTGGGTCAGCACGAGCCACGCCGCGGCCGGGACACCCGCCTCGTTCAGCGTCCGGACGGCGTCGCCCGCGCTGTCGCGGCTTTCGACCCAGTCCGGCTCGGCGGGCTTCAGCTCACCCCAGGCCTCGTCGCGCACCGGCCGGTACAGCGCCGCGTGGCGCGCGACGACCGAGGTGCGCTCGGGCGACCAGGGCGTCGCCGCGCGGGCGCTGTGGTACGACACGGCGACGGCGACCTCGTCGACGCCGAGTTCCCGCACGCGCTCGACGAACCCGGGGTCGTCGACGACGTCCCAGGGGTAGGCGTATCCGGTGACCTTCACCGCGTCACCACCGTGCTGTGTTCGGTTCGAACTTTCCGACGAACTTCCGCATATAGGTCACGTCATCCCGTTTGGTCTGTCCACTTCGGACATAGTCTTCATGGGCCCGTGCCAGCGCGTCGGGGTCGAGCTCGATCCCCAGCCCCGGCTTGTCGGGCACCGCGACCGCACCGTCGACGAACTCCAGCGCACCCGGGGCGATGACGTCGGCCGTCTTCCACGGCCAGTGGGTGTCGCAGGCGTAGGTCAGGTGCGGCGTCGCCGCGGCCACGTGCACCATAGCGGCCAGGCTGATCCCGAGATGACTGTTCGAATGCATGGAAAGCCCCACGTCGAAGCACTCCGCCGTGATGGACAGGGCCTGGGTGTCCCGCAGACCACCCCAGTAATGATGGTCCGAAAGTATTACCCCGACCGCTCGCTGCCGGAAGGCGGGCTCGATGTCCGCGAAGCGCACGACGCACATGTTCGTGGCCAGCGGCATGTTCGCCTTCTCGGCGACCCGCGCCATGCCTTCGATACCCGGCGTCGGGTCCTCGAGGTACTCCAGGACACCGTCGAGCTCCTCGGCGACCCGGATGCCGGTTTCCACGGTCCAAGCCGCGTTCGGGTCGATCCTGAGCGGGTGCTCGGGGAACGCCTCGGCGAGCGCGCGGATCCCGGCCATCTCCTGGTCGGGGTCGAAGGCACCGCCCTTGAGCTTGATGGAACGGAAGCCGTACTCGTCGACCATGCGGCGTGCCTCGCCGACGAGTGCCTCCGGCGTGGTCACCTCGCCCCACGAGTCCTCCTCGGCGCCGATGTGGGCGCCGAACTTGTAGAACAGGTACGCGGAGAAGTCGACGGCGTCGCGCGCCTTGCCGCCGAGCAGGTCCACCACCGGCCTGCCGAGGTAGTGGCCCTGCGCGTCGAGCGCGGCGACCTCGAACAGCGAGTACACGCTGGCGACGGTCTTGCTGACGGAGAATCCGCCGGTGAGCCCGTGCGCGTCGGCGAAGACGACTTCGCCCAGCGTGGTGGCGACCTTCCGGCGGAGGCCCGGCAGGTCGAACACGTCCTGTCCCTTGAGTTCCGGCAGCACCTTCCGGACCTGTTCGAGGAACGCGAGGTCACCGTAGGACTCGCCGAGGCCGACCACACCGTCCTCGCAGATCAGCTGGACGACACCACGCAGCGCGAAGGGCTCGTGCACGCCCATCGCGTTGAGCAGCGGCGGGTCGGCGAAGGCTACCGGGGTCAGGACTACGTCGAGAACCTTCATCTTCAGGCACCGGCCTCGACGGACTTGAGGACGGCGAACCCGTCGTCGACGATCTTCTCCAGGCGGGCGAGCTGGTCGGCGGTCGGCTCGACCAGCGGGGGCCGGATCGAACCGACCTTGTCCCCGCGCAGCCGCGCGGCGGCCTTGACCAGCGACACGGCGAAGCCCTGTCCCTCGTCCCGCAGCGCCACCAGCGGCAGGTAGAACCCGGCGAGCAGCGCCTCCATGACGGCGTCGTCCTTCTCCGCGAGCGCGCGGTGGAAGCGGGCCGCGATCTCGGGGGCGAAGCAGTGCACGGCCGAGGAGTACCGCGCCACGCCGACCGCGGCGTAGGCACGGGCGGAGACCTCCGCCGTGGGAAGACCGTTGAAGAACAGGAAATCACGGGCACGGTCGGTGTCGACCGAGCGGATCGTGGTGATGATCCGGCTCATGAGCTCGACGTCGCCGAAGCCGTCCTTGAGACCGACCACCGACGGGATGTCGAGCAGTTCCGCGGCCGCGTTCGGAGTGAACACGCCGGTGGAGCGGTGGTACACGATCACCGGGATCGAGGAGTCCCCGACGGCGTACCGGACGTGGTCGACCAGCCCGGACGGCGGGCCGGTCACCAGGTACGGCGGCAGGAGGAGGACGCCGTCCGCGCCGCCCGCCTCCGCCGCCGCGATCCCGGCACGGGCCGCCGCGGCACCGCCGCCTGCCCCGACCCACACGGGCACCCGCCCGGAAACGACCTCACGAGCCTTACGCAGGATCGCTGCGTGCTCGTCCGGGGACAGCGAGCTGAATTCGCCTGTACCGCAGGCGACGAACAGCGCGCCGGCTCCGGCGGCCACGTGGCTCTCGACGGTTTCCGCGAACACGTCGAGATCGAGTTCCAGCCCCTCGGTGAAGGGGGTCAGGGGGAACGCCAGTAGGCCGTCGAGTTCGATCTTGGGCTGTGCCATGGATTTCTCTTTCGTTCTTTGTCGGTTTGTCCCGGGTTCGGGCCCGGTCAGGCAGGCACGGTGGTGCCGTCCTTGGTCTTGCTGGGTGTGACGTCGTCGTCACGGTCGATCGTGTCGATGATCGCGTCGGTGGTGGCCTTGCGCTCGGGCAGGAGATAGCCGAGCCCGATGAACAGCGCCAGCGAGACCAGGATCGGGGTGGAGACGGTGACCGCGAGCGTGGCTTTGTAGCCGTAGTAGGCGATCGCGTAGGCGAGCAGGCCGCCCGCCCAGGAGATCAGCGCCGCGCGGGAACCGGACCGGCGGAACCACGGGAGCATGCCCAGCAGCAGCGGTACCGAGATCGGGCCCATCAGCGCCGCGACCCAGAGCACCACGATACCCAGCACACCACCGAGTTTCTCGGCCTGCGTGGCCACCGCCATGGTGAGCACGACGAAGATCACCGTCGAGATCCGGGCGGCGAGCAGCCCTTGCGCGTCGGTGAAGTTCCTGGCCTTCTTCCACAGCACCGGCATCATGTCGCGGGTGATGACCGCGGAGATCGCGTTGGCGTCGGACGAGACCATCGCCATGGTGTGCGAGAAGATCCCGGCCAGCACCAGCCCGACCAGCCCCGGCGGGAGGAACGTCGTGGTCATGATCGCGTAGGCGTTGTTGGGGTTGGAGATGTTCGGGATCAGCAGCGGGGCGGCGAACATCGGGAACATCATGACCAGCGGCCACACCAGGTACAGGATCGACGAGAGCCGCGCGCCACGGCGGGCTTCGTAGGTGTTCGGCGCGGCCATGTAGCGCTGCGCCAGGTTCCACATACCGCCGTTGTACTCCAGCGTCTTCACCAGCACGTAGACGAGCAACACCACGGTGGTGAACTTCGACGTGGTCGGGTTGAGGTGGGCGGGCGGGAGGTCCCCCCACACGGTCCACAGGCCGGAGACGCCGCCGAGCTTGTCCAGCACGACCCACAGCATCACGATCGCCGCGATGGCCTGGATGACGAACTGGCCGAAGTCGGTGAGCGCGTCGGCCCAGAGACCGCCGACGGTGCAGTAGATCAGCGTGATCGAGCCGGTGATGATGATGCCCCAGGTGTAGGGCACGCCCGCGAAGACGTTGAGGATCGTCGCGACCGCGAACCACTTGGCCGCGATGTCGAAGATCTTCAGGAGGCTGCCGCTCCAGGCCAGCGCCTGCTGGGTGGGGACGTTGAAGCGCTTGGCCAGGTACTCGAGCGGCGAGGCGACACCGAGCTTCGAGCGCAGGCGGTTCCACCGCGAGGCGAACAGCCAGCTGCCGATGCCGACGCCGATACCGATGCTGGCCATGCCCCAGAAGTAGACGGTGATGCCGTCCGTGTAGGCGACGCCCGCGTACGCGACGAAGAGAACCGCGCTGTAGCCGGACATGTGGTGGGAGATCCCGGCCAGCCACCAGGGCATCTTCCCGCCGGCGGTGAAGAAGTCGCTGACCGTGTTGACCCGGCTGTGCGACCACAGCCCGATCACCACCATCAGCACGAAATACGCGGACACCATGATCCAGTCCAGCAAATGCACCGCTGACTCCTTTCCGCGTTCACGAAGGTCCAGCCCGACCTGTTCACATCCATGAACGGAGTCTGTTATAGTGATTATGTTCATCCATAAGAACGCTGTTCGGGACGCTAATATGGCCAGAGTCACAAGTCAACGGCCGGTTGGAGGAGTGCGGATGCCACAGCAGGAAGCCCCCGCTGTCACGGTGGAGAACGGCGTGTCCGCCGCGCCCGAACCCGCCGGGGTCAAATCGGCCCGGCGGGCGATCGATCTCATCGAGACCTTCGCCGCGAACGACGTGTGGCTTTCCCTGTCGGATCTCCACGCGCGGACCGGTTTCCCCAGGTCCAGCCTGCACGGCCTGCTCCGCACCCTGCTCGAAGCGGGCTGGCTGGAAGTGGACACCAACACCGCCCGCTACCGCCTCGGCGTCCGCGCGCTGATCTGCGGCACGGCATACCTGGACCGCGACCCTGTCGTCCCGTACGCGACCGAGGCGCTGGAGCGGATCCGGGAGAAGACCGGTTTCACCGCGCACTTCGCGCGCCGCGAGGGCACCGACGTCGTCTACCTGGAGACGCGCGAGTCACGGCACTCGACTCATCTCGTATCCCGCGTCGGCCGCACCCTGCCCACCCACGCGACGGCGCTGGGGAAGGCTTTACTGGCCGAACTGACGCACGACGAGATCGACGGCCTCCTGAGCGGAGAACTGTCGGCGCTGACCCCGAACACCATCACCACGCCCGAGACGCTGCACGCCGAATGCGCGAAGACCCGCGAGCGCGGCTACGCGGCGGAAATCGAGGAAGGCAGCCTCGGCGTCCGGTGCGTCGCGGCCGTGATCCCGTACCGCATCCCCGGCACGGACGCGATCAGCTGCTCCATGCCGATCACCGAAGTCACCGACGCCGACGCCCAGCGCGTCGGCGAGCTCCTCGCCGAAATCACCGCGGAACTCGGCCAGCAACTGCGCCGCGCCGGCATCCGCTGATCTTCCCGTACTTTCTTTTACCGACAAGGGGTTCACATGGCAGACCAGCGCGTCCTGATCACCGGCTCGGCGGGCATCGTCGGCACCTTGATGCGGTCGAGGCTGCGCCGTTCCGGCCGGGTACTGCGGCTGCTCGACCTCGCCGCGCAGCCCGAAGCCGCAGGAGGCGAGGACGTCGAGCTGATCACCGCTTCGGTGACCGACCCCGAGGCGATGGCGAAGGCCTGCTCCGGCGTCGACGCGGTGATCCACCTCGGCGGCCACAGCCGCGAGAGCTCGTGGGAAGCCACCCTGGACGTCAACATCAACGGCACCCACACGGTCCTCGAAGCCGCGCGGGCGGCCGGTGTGCCGCGCGTGATCCTGGCTTCCAGCAACCATTCCGTCGGCTTCCGCCGCAACGACGAGGCAGGCGAAAACGGCCTCCCCGCCGACTCCACGCCCCGGCCCGACACCTACTACGGCGTCAGCAAAGCGGCCATCGAAGCGATGGGCAGCCTGTACCACTCGCGGTTCGGCATGGACGTGATCGTCATCCGGATCGGCTCGTGCTTCGAAAGCCCGCTCGTCCTCGGCCCGCGCGGCCTGACGACCTGGCTCTCCCCCGACGACGGCGCCCGCCTGTTCGAGGCCTGCCTGAGCTACCCCTCCCCCGGCTACCGGCTGATCTGGGGCGTCTCCGACAACACGCGCCGCATCTACTCGCTGGCCGAAGCCGAGGAGCTGGGCTACAAGTCGCTCGACAACGCGGAGACCTACGCTGACCAGCTGGCGGACCAGCCCGCTCCGACCGGGGTGGCGGCCGAGTACGTCGGCGGGCCGTTCTGCACCGCTCCGCTGGGGGCGCACAACCCGCTCTGAGCCTGTCGCGATTCGGGCCCTTGGGGGTAAGGCGCGACCGGTTCGGCCGCTGAGCCCACTGTCCACAAGGGACAACCCTTCCCGTCGAAGTGCCCGGCTTGGGCGGTGGGTCGGGGTGGTCGTGAGTGGTAAGTGTCGTTCTAACGCTCTTTACCACTCACGACCACCCCGACCCACCGCTTCCCTGCGCCCTCACCTCTGAAGTACGTGAAGGCCGAGTTTCCTCGACTGAGCCGAGGGAAGGGGGCCTTCACGCGCAGCCGCTGTGACTGCTGGTGCGCCTGCGGCGAACGTGACGATCCGCAAGTCCGTGAAGGCCTCCTTCACTACCTTCAGGGTAGGCAAGGAGGCCTTCACGGACCCGGCCACTCACGACCAGTCGCAGCCGACGAGTTCCCGTAGCGCGGCCAGCTCGGCCGGTGGCGGGCCGGGGTGCACGACGCCCAGCCGCCGGGTGGCTCTGGTCATGGCGACGTAGAGATCGTTGTGGCCATGCGGTGCGGCGCCGAGGATCCCGGCCGGGTCGGCGATCAGGACCGAGTCGAACTCCAAGCCCTTGGCCTGCCCGGCGGTGAGCAGGACGACCTTGCCGGTCAGGTCCGGCGGATTGGCGAGGGACAACGCGGCGGCCAGGGGCTCGATGAGGGGGCTCGACGCGATGATCCCGAGTTGGCCGTCGGCGTGTGCCGTGGCTAGGTCGGCGACGGTCGTCACCAGGTCGGCCCGCGAGGTGCCGATCCGCCACGGTGGTTCACCGGTCGAGCGGACCGACCGGGGCGGCGGCGTTCCGGGATGGTGCGCGGCGAGCAGATCCGCGGTGACGGCCATGATCTCCGACGGCGTGCGGTAGTTGACCGTGAGCCGGGCGAGCCGCCACCGATCCCGCACATGTGGCCGCAGCACACGGTCCCACGACGCGGTGCCCGCCGGGTTCCCGGTCTGGGCGAGGTCCCCGACGAGGGTCATCGATCTGGTGGGGCAGCGTCGCATCAGCATCCGCCAGTCCATTTCGGACAGTTCCTGCGCCTCGTCGACGACCACATGCCCGAACGTCGCGCGCCCGGCGCTCCGGCCGATCAGACTCGCGGCCTCGTCCAGCAACGGGACATCCGCGGCGCTCCAGCCGTCGGCCCGCTCGCCGAGGAGGTCCGACACGACGCGCTCCGGTGTCAGCGGCGGCCACAGCGCGTCGAGTACGGTCCGGATGCCGGTGTCGGCGAGCATCGAGTCCCGCAAACCGGCCCGGTCGGTCTCGTCCAGCAGGGTCCTCGGCCCGTCGTCGCGTTCGTCCTGCTCGATCACGACACCGGCGGCGGCGAGCGCGCGCAGATCGGCCTCGCCGAGCCGGCCGTCCGGGCTGCCGCCGTCGATCGCCTCGCCCGTCCCGGTGAGCACGACCGCTTCCATCTCCTCGATCAGCCGCCGTGTGAGCACCTCCACGATCTCCCGCTGGAAGACCAGCCTGGCCTGGTTGTGCGGAAGTCCGGCCCGCCCGGCTTTCCGCAGGGCACGGCCGCAATCGCCCGGGTCGAGCCGCAGCACCTGCTGTTCGAACCCGACGTAGACCGGCTGGTCCGGCGTCCGGACCTTCGACCGCACGGCCGCCGCCAGCCGTTCGGCCATGACCGCTTCGCCCTTGAGCTCGGCGATTCCGGGCGGGTCCACCCGGCTGATCTCGACGTCCGGTCTCAGGTCGCCGATGGTCGCGGTCACCACGCTGTTCTCGCCGAGGCCCGGCAGGACCTGGCCGATGTAGTCGAGGAAGATCCGGCTGGGACCCACCACCAGCACCCCGCGGGTGCGCAGGTGCGGACGGGTGTAGAGCAGATACGCGACCCGGTGCAACGCGACGGCCGTCTTCCCCGTGCCGGGGCCGCCCTGCACCACCAGCACCCCGCCGGGCTCGTGCCGGATGATCCGATCCTGTTCGGCCTGAAGCGTGGTGACGATGTCGTGCATCCGCCCGGTCCGCTCCACGGTCACGGCCGCCAGCAACGCCGCCTCGCCGACCAGGCCGTCGTCGAGGGCGCCGTCTCGGTCCAGCAGCTCGTCATCCAGCGCGACGACGGTCCGGCCGCGCGTGGTGATGCGCCGCCGTCGCCGTACGCCTTCGGGCGCGGCCGCCGTCGCGGTGTAGAACGCCCGCGCCACCGGCACCCGCCAGTCCAGCAGCAACGGTTCACCGTCCCCGCTCCGGAACACGCCGAGCCTGCCGATGTAGACGCGCCTGCCGTCGTCCATGTCCAGCCGCCCGAAACACAACCCTTCTTCCACCGCGTCCAGCCGGGCCACCTCGGCTTGCCAGACACCCGCCGACTCCCGATCCCCGGCCGCGGCCAGCCGCCCGGCCGCCTCCCCGCGCAGCGCGTCCAGCCGGGCGTACAGGGCCGCCACGTATTCCTGTTCCCTGCCGATCTCACGATCGATGCCGCTGTCCGGCACGCGTCCCCCTCGGGTCGACGATCAGTGCCATCGAGGGTGCACGGCGTTTTCCGGAAGAAACAGTCTTGTTCTTTTCGGCCGCCTCAGCCGACCGGGTCAGGCTCGACGATCGCGGCCAGGACGCGGGTGAGCTGAGCCGTCAGCCGGTCAGGATCGGCCTCACTCAGCGCGGGCGTGCCGATGATCCGGCGCATCAGCCAGGTGCCCGCCAACAAGGCCAATCCCAGCTCGGCGCGTTCCCGGGCGTGTGCGCCTTCCAGCGCGTCGGTGAACCGCGCGCCGACGTGCTTGCCGATGCCCGCGCGCATGATCTCCGCCGCCCTCGGATTGGCCGCCGACTTGAGCATCAGCTCGAACGGGCCGAGATGGTCGGTTTCCGGGGCGGTGCGGGCGACGAGGGCGCGGGCGGTCACGGCGGCGATGTCAGCAGGGTCCTGCGGAACCATCGTGGGCCGCGCGAAGGAGACGTCGACGACCTCGGTGAACAAGGCTTCCTTGGAACCGAAGTACCGGTTGACCAGGATCGCCGTCACGCCCGCCTCGGCCGCGATCTCGCGGAGGCCGACGCCGTCGTATCCGTGGCGGGTGAACGCCGTGATCGCCGAGTCGAGGATGGCCTGCCGGGTCGCGGCCGCGTTGCGGGTACGGGGTGTGGTGCGGCTCATGCCGGCAAGTCTACAGGTGGATACATAACTGAACGTAGTATACAGCTGTAGACGTAGCCTTGACTCCGGAGGATTTCTCATGGATCTGCAGCTCAGCGGCCGTCGCGCGTTGATCACGGGCTCGACGTCCGGGCTCGGGGAAGCCACCGCCCGGCTGCTCGCCGCCGAGGGCGCCGAGGTCGTCATCCACGGTCGCGACAGCCGGCGCGCGCAGGCTGTCGCCGACTCGATCATCGAAAACGGCGGAAAGGCGGCAGTCGCGGCCGGCGACCTCGGCACCGACGCCGGGGCGGACCGGACCGCCGAGCAGGCGCTCGCCGGCGGCGCCGTCGACATCCTGGTCAACAACGCCGGCGCCTACGAGCACCTGAACTGGGCCGAGGCCACCGCCGATATCTGGCTGAACGCCTACAACGTCAACGTCGTCTCCGGCGTGCGAATGATCCAGCGACTCGTCCCCGCCATGCGCGAGCGCGACTACGGACGGGTCATCACCATCGGTGGCGGCCTGGCCACGCAGCCGTTCGACAGTCACCCGCACTACAACGCGTCACTGGCCGCCCGGCACAATCTGGCGGTCTCGCTGGCCCGCGACCTGGCGGGCACACACGTGACCTCCAACGTCGTCGCTCCCGGCGCGATCCTCGTCCCCGCGGTCCAGGACTTCCTGACCGAACTGGCGCCGGAACGTGGCTGGGGCCGGGCCTGGGCGGAGATCGAGCACAACTCGGTCCGCGAGATCGTGCCCAACGACCGGATCCGCTACGGCAGGCCTGAAGAGATCGCCGGCGCGGTCGCCTACCTGTGCGGCCCGCACGCCGAGTACATCAGCGGCGCGACGATCCGCGTCGACGGCGGCACCGTCCGCGGCGCCTTCTGACGCCGCGGCTCAGCCGACGGCGATCGACTGGAACTTCACCGGGATCCGCGGCGGACCCGTCCCGTCACCGGGGCCTTGCGAGTCGTCCACCCCGCCACGCGCGACCTTGTCCAGCGTCTGCGGGCCCGCGTCCGAGATGCTCCCGAACACCGTGTATTCCGGCGGCGGTTCCGCTTCGCCGAACACCATGAAGAACTGGCTGCCGCCCGAGTTCGGCTCCTGGGTCTTCGCCATGGCGAGGACCCCGCGGCCGTACTTGAGCCGTGCCGGTCGCCGGGGTCGGGCCCGCCGCGGGCGGGGTGGCCTTCTTCGGCAGCGGAAGCCGGTCCGTCGGGATCCGCGCTTGGCTTTGCGCCGTCGTTTCCTGGGCGCTCGACGTCGGGGCCTGTGACGAAGACGCGACCGCGCTCTTGCCCTTCGAGTCCGACAGGAAGAACCCCGGCGCGCCGTACCAACCCGGCTGCGGCGGAGACTGGGACATCCGTGCTCCTGTCATCCGGAGGAAGTACAGGGACCGCTCTCGCCTATCACCACGCACGAAGTCACGGCATCCCCCACGGCGTGGCGTCCCCGTTCGCCGGAACGGGCCGGATCTCGAGGTCGGGCCTGTCGCCCTTGCGATGCACGACGGCCTCTTCGCCGCGCCGCAGATCGATCTCGACGTCGCCGTTCGGCAGCCGACGCCAGCGTTTCGGCCTCCCCCACCGATCTCGGACGGTCAACTCTCCCTCCAGGTCCGTCCGCAGCACGCAGGGCGCCCCCGCCTCGCTGGTGACCTTGACCCAGCACGTCTTGCCGCCCTGTCGTGAGGCGCTGAGCAGGAAAGCGCCCTGCGTCCGGAAGTCGCGCAACGCGGCGTCCGCCCACTTGGCCGGGGCGGCCGGGAACAGCCGGATGACCCCGCCCCAGCTCTGCACGAGCATGTCGTGCAGCGACTGCGCCGCCGAGAGTGGCGTCTCGATGACCGGGCCGGACTCCTTGTACATCGTGTTCGGCTGGATGTAGCGCCGCTGCAGCTCACCGAGGTAGAACTCGGCCTTCTCCCCACGCAGCATCTGCGCCGACATCGACGCGGCACCGGTGAACGTGTAGCCCTGCAACGCGCCCTCGAAGCCCACCCAGTGGTCGAGCGAGGTCTCGATGATCCGCCGATGCTCCGGCCGCTCCCAGGTGATCTCGTACAGCGGGTAGATCTGCAGCAGATGTGAGTAGTGCCGGTGCGACTTCGCGAACGGAACCCCCGCACCGATCATGTAGCCGTCGGCGTCGGCCGGATACGGGACCAGCGTGGCCAGCACTTCCCGCCACCGCCGCGTGAGCGGGTCGTCGATGCGCAGTTCCGCCGCCGATTCCAGGAGCGTCTTGCACCCCCAGCGGATCAGCGCGAGGTCGTAGTTGCAGTCGGGCGCGTTGACGCCGTACTCCGGGGAGAACGTCGCAGGCAGGTGCAGCTTCCCGTCCGGGCCGGGTGTCAGGAAGTGGAGGTAGTAGTTGATCGCCTTGCGCAGCAACGGGAACAGAGTGTCCCGCAGGAGCCGCCGGTCCATCGTGTGCCGATAGGACAGCCAGACGTTGTGCAGCGCCCAGGTGAGGTTGCCGACCTCCGGTGTCGGCGTCTCCTTGCCGGGGATGCCGACCGGGAAGCCGGAGTTCGTCCCGATCGCGCCGTTGAGCAGGTTCATGTCGGTCGTGCGCGGGATGCCCGCGGAATCGTGCTGGTACGGCTCGGCGACCTGGCTCGTCAGGTTGGCGCGGTACTTGCCGAGAGCGCGGCTGACGGCGTCGAGTTCGAGGTGGTTGGACCCGTGGATGAGCCAGTACTCCAGCTGGACGTTGAGGTTCCACCACGTCGCCGGCCACGGGGTCGGCTCCAGCCACGGCCCGCAGGTCGCCATCACCGGCGCTTCCCGGCGCGCGGCGGACGCGACCTTGTACAGCTGGATCCAGTAGAAGCTCTGGAGCCGGGTGTCCGGAATGGACAGGAAACCGTGCCGGTAGTAGTCGTGCCACCAGCGACGGTGCTCGATCGTGACGACGTCGAACGGCTCGGCCCGGCGGACCGTTTTCAGTGCCTCTGGTGCGGCCGTCTTCCTCGGATGCGACCAGGCCACGGACGTGTACAGCGTACGCTTCGATCCCCTGGCGACCTCACGCCACGCCGTGACGTACTCGCCGCCCGCCAGCAGGCTCTGCACGGAAAGGCTGCTGTCACCGCTGTGTTCCCGGGTCGCCGGCGGATTGGCGACGTAGCCGGCGGGCGGCGGCTTCCCGAACTTCGGATCCGTTCTCGGGCTCACCGCCTCGGCCGGATGGAAGATCCACTGGAAGCCGCGCTCGCCCTCGGTCGGCTCGATCTCGACGGCCAGCAACGACTGTCCGGTGTGGACGATCGCCCGTAGTGAGAGACTGCCCGCGGTCGTGGTGATCGTGCCCTTGAGTTCGGCGTTCCAGAGATCCATCCGCCAGTCGATCCCGGTGATGGCACCGGCCGGTTCGAGGGTGAAGTGACCGATCGGCAATCTCGCGAGCCCGAACAGGGAACCGAATTCGGGCCGGTGATCCTGCACTTCGCTGTGCTGGACGCCGAACCGGACGGCGTTCCTGCCCGGTTCGGCGTAGATGCCCGAGCCGAGGAAACCGTTGCCGAGAAAGGGGCCCTCGTACCAGGTCTTCGGCATCTTCCGCCACACCAGATCCGCGGAAGCGAGGAATCCTGGCCAGTCGAGGCCGCTGGTGACTTCCGCCGCCGACGCGGACGGCGCGAACCCTGCCGCCGCTACGCCCGCCAGTGCCCCGCCGAGCACCGTCCTGCGCGTGATGTCCATCCTCAGACCTCCTGGTCGAGTCCCCATGCCGGAGTTTCGCGGTCACCGGGCACGTCTCGCGGCTCCAGGGCCGGACGCGCGCCACGCCGCGTGACGACGGCCGCCCCGCCGCGGCCGAGCGGGATCGAGATCCTGCCCGGACCTTCGGCGCGCCAAGGCAGCCGCCGTCCTCGCGCGTCGCGGACGTCGATGTCGCCGGGGATCCCGTGCTGGAGTGTGAGCGGCTCTCCCGCTTCGCTGTGGACACGGATCCATTCGGTCGCGCCGTTCCGGCGGGAGGCGTCCACGAGGAAGGCGCCCTCCGCGCGGAGGCTTTCGAAGGACACGTCCCGCCACGCCGACGAAACCGACGGGAAGACCTTCAGTACGCCGTGATCCCCCTGCATCAGCATGTCCACAACGGACTGCGCGGCGGTGATCGGGCTCTCGATCGCGAGGTTCGCGCCCTCGCGGTACATCGTGTTCGGCGTGAGCTGGGTGTCGGCCACGACGGTCCCGTCGAGGAAGATCTTCAGGTAGCGCAACGCTTCCTCGGGCGCGTCCATCACGGAGCTCATCGACGACGCGGCCGCGAAGCTGTAGCCGTGCCATTTGTCCTGGATGCCGGACCAGTGCGCGAACGTACGGCGCATGATGTCCCGATCGCCGGGACGATCCCAGAGCTTCTCGCGCAGCGGGTAGAGCCAGAGCAGATGCGAGAAGTGCCGGTGCGATTCGGCCAGCGGGACGCCGTCGCCGATCAACACTCCCCGATCGGGATCCTCGTGGTACGGCACCAGTTTCTCGCCGATCTCACGCCACGCGGGCACCCGCGGATCGTCGATGCGCAGCTTGGCCGCGGATTCGACGAGCGTGCGCGCGGCCCAGCGGATCAGCGACAGGTCGTAGGTGCAGTCCGCCGCGTCGGCGTACTCGGGTGACCTTGTCATCGGCAGGTGCAGCGCACCGTCCGGCCCGGCGGCGAGGAAGTGCCGGTAGTAGTTGAGCGCCCTGGCGAGCGTCGGATACAGGACGTCGCGCAGGACGCGGATGTCCATGCTGTGCCGGTACGCGAGCCAGACGTTGTGCAGGCCCCAGATCAGGTTCCCGGTCTGGTCGTTCTTCGTGGCCGGGCCGGGGATCCCGACCGCGCGGGTGCCGCCGGGCCGCAGCCGCCAGTCCCCCGGATGCGAGAGGGCGTACGTGTCGCCGTCCCGGTAAGCGGGAGGCACCGAGAGTTCGAGGTTGGCGTGGTCGCGGCGGAACGTCGCGGTGACGGCGTCGAGTTCGGGATGGTTGCTGCTGTTGACGATCGGGTAGGTGACCTGGACGTTGAGGTTCCACCACACCGCCGTCCAGCTGTTGCCGACCTCCGGGAACCACGGCCCCCATTCGGCGACGACGGGCCCGTTCGCACGGGTGGCGCAAGCCGCCTTGTACAGCTGGATCCAGTAGAACCGCTGGATCCGCTTGTCCGGAATGGACACGAAACTGCGCCGGTAGAAGGCGTTCCACCAGCGCCGATGATCGGCGACGAGCCTGTCCGGGTTCGACACCGACGCCCGGTGGACCCTGCTGATCGCTTCGGCGGTGTGGGTCGGTTCGGGGAATCCGTACGCCACCGTCGCCGCCAAGAGCCGTCGCGTGCCGATGGTCCGCTCACGCCACGCGGTCGTGTAGCCGCCGCCCGTGTGCATCGGCTGCTCGCAGTACCGGACAGCGCCCGCACTGGCGAGCTTCGGATCGGGATTGGCCGTGTATTCGGGCGGTTTGCGGATCGTCCGGGTCGTCGCCGAGGTGAGCGGCGTGAATCCCCAGTCCGCGGCCGCTTCTCCGGTGAGCGAGACGAGGAGGAGGTCCTGGTCGTTGTGGACCAGCGCGGAGAACCGCACCGAGCCCCGGGTGGTGGTGATCGTTCCGCCGAGTTCGGCGTTGTACAGGTCGAGGTGCCAGTCCACCGCCGTGATCGCCCCCGCGAAGGTGAGGGTGAGATAGCCGATCGGGAGCCGCGAGTACCCGATGCCCGCTTCCCACTGTCCGCGCTGGTCCTGGACCCGGGAGTGGCTGAGCATCACCTTGAGGACGTTCGGCCGCGTGCCCGCGTAGAACTGGACGCCGAGGAAGCCGTTCGCGAGGAACGGCCCCTCCTGCCAGCCCTTCGGCAGGCGCTTCCAGACCATGCGCGCGTCGTCGGCCACTCTCCGGTGGACGTCACCGGAGGCGTGCGCCGGAGCGACCCCCTGCGCCCACAGACCGCCGAGCGCGGCGGTCCCCGCGGCAGCCTTCAGCATCGATCGCCTGGACAGCCCGCCCATGGGTCGCCTCCAGATTCATACTACGTTTACCGTAGATCAAGCCCTGGCGACCGGCATGTTTCCAGAAATAGTCGAGGTTTGGCCAGAGTGCTCACCCGGAAAGCGGCAGATACATCCGACCTATCGATCAGCGGGCAAGGTAGTCACGGGTAGCGTCAAGCGACGCGTGACCGAGCATCTCGGAGACGGCGGCGAGGTCGGCCCCGGCGCGGAGAAGGTTGACGGCGAAGGTCATGCGCAGCGTCCGCGCGGAGAGTGACGGCAGGCCGATCAGGATCCCGAAAGCGACCACCACACGATTGACCGAGCCCGGCGACACCCGCCGGCCGAAGGCGTCGAGGAAGTACGCCGGCTCCTCGCCCGCACCCGTCCGCTCGGCCCGGACCCGGAGGTACGCGTCGAGCGAGGGACGGAGTTCGGGCGGGAGCGGAATCGTCCGCCGCCGCCTGCCGCGCACGGTGACCGAACCTGTCGACACATCCCGCAGGTCCAGCGCGGAAAGTTCGGTGACACGAACACCGGTGTGGCTCAGGAAGTGCAGGGCCGCCGCGTCCTTGGTCGACAAAAGGTACGCCGCAGCCGACAGCGTCTCGTCGAGTTCGTCGTCGGTCAAGGGCGACACCGTCGCCGCTTCGAGCGACCGGCGCACATCGATCCGGTCCAGCTTTCCCCGCACGAGCGTGCCCAGCGGCGTATCGGGCCACTTCCGCCACCGCTGAGGCCGGACCTTCAGCAGGCTTTCCTCGGCTGTCGCCGCGAGCTCGACGTCCACCGGCCCGCGCGCCGCCGTCAGCATCAGCTGATCGCGGTGGCGGTTCTCCCGATTCACCCGCCGTTTGTGGCGCGGAACGTTCTTGCGGGAAGACTTGTCGTTCTCCCCGAAATCGCCGCGGCGGTCCTTGGCGTAACTCAGCCGCTTCTTCTCCTGCGGACTTTTCCGTCCCATGTCTCTCCCCCGACGCCGGAGGAGAGACGATAACGAGACGACTGAACCCCCGACCACCGATTTACCGGGGACCCTTCACGCGTCGTTGACCAGACACGTCCGCAATGTCCGGACCGTCGCGGCGGGGACACCACGCTGCCGCGCCCAGCCCGCGAAGCCGCCGAAGTCGTCCTCGACGCTGTCCAGCAAGGCGCTGATCGTGCCCTCGGTGCACCGGAACAGCTCCTCGGGCAGCGCGAGCGAGCGGAAGCGCTCGATCACCCGGGGAAGACTGAACGCGCTGCGCAGATAGTCCTGGACGATCAGCTCTCGCGGAGCGCCCGCGAGGCCGAGCGCGAGGGCGGTCACGATCCCGGTCCGGTCCTTGCCCGACGCGCAGTGCACCACCGCGGGCCGGGCCAGCAGGACCGCCAGGATCTCCAGGGCGATCGGAAGGTTGTCGTCGTGCCGGAGATGGTCGACGTAGATCTCCTCCAGCGCGCTCGACCGTCCGCTTTGGACGGTCTGCAGCGGAACGTTCACGTAGCGGATGCCGGGCAACTCCGCCCGGCCTTCGCTGACCGTCTCCGCGCTGGAGCGGAGATCGAGGATGCCTTCGATCCCGAACCGGCCGAGCAGGAGTTCCTTGTCGGTGCCGGTCAGTGCCTGCAACGTGTCGCTGCGGAAGAGCCTGCCCTGCCGGATCGGCCCGCCGCCGGTGTCGCGGAAGTTGAACGCGCCGGTGAGCGCGGAAGCCACCGCGGTCACCGGGGTTCCCCCGCCGCCTCGGCGAACGTGATGACCCCGGCCGAACCGTCGACGGTGATCACCTGACCGGTGCGGATCCGCGCCGTCGCGCCGGGAACGCCGACCACCGCAGGGATCCCGTGCTCCCTCGCCACGGTCGTGCCGTGGGAGATCATCCCGCCCGTTTCGGTCACCAGCGCGGCGGCCGTCAGGAACAGCGGTGTCCACCCGGGATCCGTCGTCGCGGCGACCAGGATCTCGCCGGGTTCGATCCGCGCCGTGTTCGGGTCGTGGACGACTCGCGCCGGGCCGGTCGCCACTCCGGCCGCCGCCGCGAGCCCGGAGAGGTCGCCTCCGTCCGAAGCGGATTCGAGGGCGGGCGCGGTGCCGTCGGAAAGCAGGACCGACGGGACCCGGGGCCTGCGAGATTCCCGCTCCCAGGTCTCCCGCCGTCGAGCCACTGCCACCCGGAAGTCCCTGCTGTCCAAGGCTTCCCGGACCTCGGCGAGATCGAGGAACATCACGTCCTCGGCCCGGTCCAGCCGTTCGGCCCGGACGATCTCCTCGCCGATGATGAGCAGTTGCGCCCGGAGCGAGGCGAAACCGCGCATCAGGCAGAACTTGGGGAACTCGCGCAAGCCACGCAACCGCCGCGACCTTCGGAGCAGGAATCGCGCCAAGATCGCCCGGTGCAGCTTGGTCACGGGAAGCCGCCGGGTGAGCTCGACGATCCGCGCCTCGGCCGCCGCGGCCGCCTGCTCGAAGCGGGTTTGCGGGTCCTGCTCCTCCCCCTCCGCACGAAGCAGATTGACCAGCATCGCGAAAACCGGCTCGGGGTCGTCGGTCCAGCGAGGAACGCCGAAGTCGATCTCCGAGGTGGCACGGCAGCCGTAGTCCGCCAGGAACGCGGCGACCCCGCTCTGGATCACTTCCGGCAGGGTCCCGGCGAGCTGTTTGGCCGCCAGTTCGTCCGGCGCGGTGTCCAGCAGCAGCCGGAACGCCTCGTCGTCGCGCCGGATCGCGGACGCCGCCCGCCACAACGCCAGATCCATCTCGGTGGTCGGATTGTGCGGGATACCCCGGAAAACGGTGGCCACCTCGGCGTCGTCCACGTAGCCCCGCAGCAGTTGCCCGGCCAGCTGCCCGCCTGTCCCGCCGGCGGTGTTGGCGTCACGAGGGAGGTTCGCCTCGATCCGGCACGCCGAACGCCGGACTGATTCCACAAAGGACAGCCGCTCTTCCGCCGTCGCCTCGGCAGGCCCCGAGAAGGCGGCGATCCGCTGCTCGGCTTCTCGGACGACCCGAGCTCGGGCCTGGTCCGGCCACAACCACGCGGGAATCATCCGCTCCCAGCGGCGGCGCCGCTTCTTCGGCGGGGCATCCTGCTCCGAGCCGGACGGCACCGAAGGGAACCGGGGATCGCGGCCGAGTTGCTCGACGAGCTTTCCCGACGGCGCGGCGAGACTCTCCACGAACGCGGCCATCTTCGGCCGCTTCGCCGGGCTCCGCACGCCGTCGGTGATGTCCCAGTACAGCCATCCGTCCACATCGATGATCTCGTCGGAGAACCCGAGCGCGCTCATGTACACGGCCATCCCGCGCTGGCGTTCCCGGATCATCGACGCGCCCATCGGTGTGAAGGGCCGGCTGATCCCCTGGTAGACGTTGACCGACCAGTACGCGCGCGGCTCGCCCTCGCTCTCCGGGACCGGGAACAGGGTGGTGATGTGCCGCGACTGGGTCAGCCACAGCTCACCCTCCCCGTTGAACGCCCACTCGACGTCCTGCGGCGCACCGAAATGCTTCTCCAGGCGCCTGCCGACGGCCACGAGTTCACCCAGCTGGGCCGGCGCCAGGCAGCCGTCGTCCGGTCCTTCGAGGGATTCGCCGTCGACGGTCAGCCGGTGGTGATCCGGGGTCACCGCACCGGAAACCACCGCTTCACCCAAGCCGGGAGCGGCGTCGACGATGATTTCGGACCGGTTGCCCGACACCGGATTCGCCGTATACAGCACACCGGCGCATTCGGCGTCGACCAGCCGCTGCACGATCACCGCGATGGCGGGCGCGCGGTCGAGGCCATGGGCCGCCCGGTACCTGGTCGCCCGGTCCGACCACAGCGAAGCCCAGCATCGGCGCACCGCCGCGAGTACCTCCTCGGCGTCCCGGATGTCGAGGAAGGTGTCGTACTGCCCGGCGAAACTGGCGTCCGGCAGATCCTCGGCCGTCGACGACGACCGCACCGCGACAGCCACCGGCTCGCCCTGCGAAAGCCGTTCGTACGCCTCGACGATCCCGGTTTCGAGCCAGGCCGGGATCGGCACGCTCAGTGCGTGCGCCCACAATCGGCCCGCCTGCTTCACCAGCGATTCCGGGTCGCCGTCCGGGACCCTGATCAGCTCTTCGAGCAGCCCCGGTCCGTCTCCCTCGGACAGCACCTGCCGGTAGGCGGCGGTCGTCACGCAGAAACCTCCGGGGACGGGGAAGCCCGCCGAAGTCATCTCCGCGAGGTTCGCCGCCTTGCCACCGACGAGGTCGCGCGGGCAACCGCCCGCTTCGGCGAGCCCGAGAATGGCGTCGACTGTCACTTTCGTTACCTCCCAGAGAGTGTTTGCTTAGCCTAAGCTTGCATCCTCAACCTGGGTTGAGTTCAAATGATGTCATGGACTCCGCTTCGATCAGAGAGGTCGCCGACCGGTTCGACCTGCCGGTCTCGACCCTGCACTACTGGGAACGCCGCGGACTGATCAAGCCGCACCGGCGCTCCGGCCGGCGCTACTACGACACCGATCAGCTCTACCGGATCGCGCTGATCCGGCTGTGGCGGGACACCGGCCAGCTCAGCCTCGACGAGATCGCGACCGTGCTCGCCGGGCGCACCGCCACGCACGACTGGCGGGACACCGTTTCGACGCGGATCGAAGCACTGGAGTCCCAGCTCGAAAAGCTCGCCACCGCGCGGACCTATCTGCATCATCTGCTCAGCTGCCCCGAAAACTCGCTGGAACGCTGCCCGGAGTTCCGGTCCACAGTGGAGTTGCCGGGCGCTTGACCTCAAGCCGGGTTGAGCGGGCAAGGTTTCGTGGTATGACCGCGCAAGGCCTGATCGACACCACCGAGATGTACCTCAAAGCAGCCTACGAGCTGGAAGAGGACGGTGTCGTCCCGCTGCGCGCCCGGATC
This sequence comes from Amycolatopsis speibonae, assembly GCF_042647925.1. Taxonomy (NCBI): domain Bacteria; kingdom Bacillati; phylum Actinomycetota; class Actinomycetes; order Pseudonocardiales; family Pseudonocardiaceae; genus Amycolatopsis; species Amycolatopsis speibonae. The sequence goes on along the minus strand of NZ_JBHRWK010000079.1, from coordinate 55,650 downwards.
GCGGACCGGCTCGAGCAGAGCCCGCCGACGGTCAGCCAGACCGTGGCCCGCCTCCAGCGTGACGGTCTCCTGCTGGTCGGCGAAGACCGGCGGCTGGAGCTTTCGCCGGAGGGAAGGCGGATCGCGGTGCGGGTCATGGGCAAGCACCGGCTCGCGGAAACGCTGCTGTACCGGGTGATCGGGCTGGACTGGGCCCGGCTGCACGCCGAGGCCTGCCGCTGGGAGCACGTGATGTCCGACGAGGCCGCGCGCCGGATCTTCGACCTCTGCGGCGGGCCGAGGTTCAGCCCGTACGGCGGCCCGATCCCCGGCCTGGACTTCCTCGGCGTACCCGGCCTTTCCCCGGTGTCCGCGCCACCCGGCAGGCGACCGGCCACGCACCCCGGGCGGCGGGAGGTCCGGCTCCACCGGATCAGTGAGCGGATCCAGGACGACGCCGCCTTTCTCGGGACGTTGCTGGCCGCCGGCCTCACCCCCGGCGCACGGGTCACGCTCACGCCGGTGGAGGGGTGCCGGGTCGAAATGCGCACCCCGACGGCCGCGGTGGTCCTCGACCGGCGCCAGGCGTCGATGCTGATCGTGTGCGATCCCGTCGCCCCGGATTCCGCCGCGACGGCCCGTGCGCGATGCGTTGCCGCACCGTGACAGTTCGCCTTTAGACACCAAACAACTCTTTTCGTGCAAGCTCGCTCGTACCCTCCGAGCCAGGCAGTAAGATGTCATACAATCTGCCCATCTGATGTCCAGTCGTTCCTGGGGCCGAAGGAGGGAGAACCGCCATGCCACTCAGAGCGGCCAGCACCGCACGGCTCTCGTCCACTGTGGTCGAACAGTTCGAGGAACTCATCGAAACCGGCGAATGGCCGGTCGGCTCCCGTATCCCGCCGGAACAGGAGCTGGTCGAGCAGCTCGGCGTCGGGCGCAGCACGGTCCGCGAGGCCGTCCGCGCCCTCGAGCACGCCGGGCTGCTGGAGCCGCGCCGCGGCGACGGCACCTATGTCCGGGCGCGGCACGGTCTGTCCGCGGCGCTGCTGCGGCGAACCCGGGCCGCGAACGTTCTCGAAGTACTCGAAGTACGCAACAGCATCGAACGCCAGGCCGCCAGGACGGCGGCGGAACGGCGAAGCGACGAGGACGTCACCCGGATCACCGAGGCCCTCGCCGCCCAGCACAAGGCACGCGACGCCGGGGACGAGGAGGCTTTCCTCGCCGCGGACAACGAATTCCACGCCGCGATCATCGCCGCCACCCACAACGCGGTGCTGATCGAGCTGTGGGAAGGACTCAGCTACGCGCTGAGCTCCGGGGTGGCGACGGTGATGGCCGAGCTGCGCCGCGAGCACATCGACTTCCCGGATCACGACACCCTCGCCGAGGCCATCACCGACGGCGACGCCGTACGGGCCGAACGGGCCGTCGCGGTGATCATCGACGCCGCCGTCGCGGTGCTGACCAAGGCACAGAACAAATCCGGCTCCCGCAAAAGGAAAAGCACGCCGAAACGCCGGTGAGCCGCCGGGCCGGTCAGCCGAGGTGGATGGCCGGCCGGTAGAGGTCGAACCAGTGGTGGAGGTCCAGCACCCGGTCCAGACCGTGCCGGGTCTGGCCCGACAGCGTCGTCGCGTCGGACTGGACGGCGTCGTACACCCAATCCCGGTTCACCAGCTCGAAAACCGGCGAATCGATGTCCGCCAGCACCTGTTTCGCCTGTGACTGAAGCGCGACGGCGTACCCGATGTCCTGTGTGGACGGATAAGGGCTCTTCAGCCGCTCGGCGACAGAGGTGGGCAGAAGATGCTTCGTCGCCTGCCTCAGCAGGCTCTTCTCCCGGCCGTCGAAGTTCTTGAACGCCCACGGGGTGTTGTAGACGTACTCGACGAGCCGGTGATCACAGAACGGGACCCGGACCTCCAGCCCGACCGCCATCGACATCCGGTCCTTGCGGTCGAGCAGCACCCGGACCCAGCGGGTCAGGTTCTGGTGACAGATCACGCGCATGCGGCGTTCGAGGGCGTCGTCCCCCGGCAGCTGCTCGACCTCCGCGACAGCGGAGGCGTACTCGTCGGCGGCGTAGGCGGGCACGTCCAGCACCTCGCGGACGTCGCGGCGGAGCAGGTTCTCCCGGTCACTGGTGACGGCGTTGCGGAACACCAGCCAGGGGAACATGTCGGTGGTGCGGGACTCCTCTTCGAAGAACCAGCGATAGCCGCCGAACACCTCGTCCGCCGCCTCGCCCGACAGGGCCACTGTGGACTGACGGCGGATCGCCTTGAACAACAGATACAGCGAGAGGTCGACGTCGCCGAGCCCGGACGGCATGTCCCGCGCGGCGACGCAGGCCCGGCGCACGTCGGGATCGGTGAGCTCGGCCGGATCCAGCACGACGTTCTCGTGCACCGAACCGACGAGATCGACGACATCGCGGATGAACGGCGAATCCGGGGCGTCGCGCATCTCGTCCGGGCGGAAGTTCTCCTCCTGCCCGGCGTAGTCGACCGAAAACGTGCGCAGCGGCTCACCCGACGCCGCGAGACGCGACGCCGCGATCCCGGTGACCGCGCTCGAATCCAGCCCGCCCGAGAGCAGTACGCACCTGGGCACGTCGGAGACCAGCTGACGGTGCACGATGTCGGTCATCAGCTCGCCGACCCTGGCCACCGTCGTGTCACGATCGTCGGTGTGCGGAGTGGTCCGCAGCCGCCAGTAGGTGCGCGAGCGGATCCCGCGGTCGTCGACGGTGACGATCGTCCCCGGCTCGACCTCGTGCATGTCCTTCCACAGCGACCAGCCGGGTTTCTTGGTGAACGCGATCAGTTCGCGCAGGCCGTCCGCGTCGACGGCACGCGGCGCCCGCGGGTTCGCCAGGATCGCCTTCGGCTCGGAGCCGAACAGCACCCCGCCGGGAGTCGCTTGGTAGTAGAGAGGTTTCACGCCCATGCGATCCCGGATCAGCACCAGTTTCGCGGTGCGGGAGTCCCAGACGGCGAAGGCGTACATGCCGTTCAGCCGTTCCGCGACTCCCGCTTCCCATTCCAGGTAACCGCGCAGAACCACCTCGGTGTCGCTGTCGGTGAGGAACCGATGCCCCTTGTCCCGCAACTCTTTCCGGAGCTCGGTGTAGTTGTAGACCTCACCGCTGTAGACCAGCGCCACCTCGCCGGCCGGGGTGGCCGCCGACATCGGCTGCACACCGCCGGGCAGGTCGATCACCGCGAGCCTGCGGTGCCCGAGCGCGGCGTGGCGGTCCAGCCAGACACCTCCGGCGTCCGGACCGCGGCAGGACATCGTGGCCGTCATCGCGTCGAGGACCGGTCGCTGGTTCCGCAGGTCTTCCTCGAACGAGACCCAGCCGGTGATTCCGCACATTTCGCCTCCCAGTACCTGTGGTGTCAGCCGAAAACGGGTTCCGCGGTCCGGGTCCGCTTCAGCTCGAAGAAATACTCGAATCCGGTGAGCGCCCGGACGCCGTCGAAGATCCTGCCCGCGGCCTCACCGCGCGGGACCCTGGCGAGCACCGGGCCGAAACAGGCGCTGCCGTCGATCCGCACGACCGGCGTGCCGAGGTCCGGCCCGATCGCGGTCATCGCCTCGTCGTGGCTCGCGCGGATCGTCTCGTCGAGCGTCGTGTCCGTTCCGGCACCGGCCAGTTCGGACGGCAGCCCGGCCGCTTCGAGCGCTTGTCCCGTGACCTGGCGGTAGTCCTCGTTCCCGCCGGGATGGATGCGCAGGCCCATCTCGGTGTACAGGGGTTCGACGGTCTTCTCGCCGTGGTCACGGGCGGCGGCCGCGATGACCCGCGAGAGGTACCAGCCCTCGCGCATCATCACTTCGTGCTTCTCGGGCAGCTGATGGCCTTCGTTCAGCACGGCGAGGCTCATCAGATGGAAGCGCAGGTCGATCTCGCGTACTTCGGCCGCTTCGAGCAGCCAACGCGAGGTCTGCCACGCCCACGGGCAGATCGGGTCGAACCACAGGTCGGCGCGGACGGGGGTCTCGGTCATCGCTGTCCTCCTCGGACGGTCGCCGCTCAAGCGAAGGAAGCCGGGGTGTACGCGCCTTCGGCACGCGCGGCCTGGAGCACTTCCGGGTAGATGACCGATTTCGGGCGGTCCCCCGCCACGATGACGATCATCAGGCTCTCTTCCGTACCGGGATCGGCCGCCAGGTTGGTGAACCGGCGCTGCAGCCCGGCGGGCAGGGAGATCACGTCGAACGGGCCGAGGTCGACGTACAGGTCGTCCTCGTCGTTGCAGCGGAAACGCCAGGTGCCGCTCAACGGGATGAAGGTCTCGTTCGTGTCGTGGTTGTGCAGGATCGTGCCGTTTCCGGGCGTGGCCTTGACGTAGGCGAGGTTGAAGCCCTCGGCGATGTCGATCGGCGCGTTCCCGGAACTCTTCGCGCCGATCGGGGAGATCACCTGCTCGTCGTCGGCGCCGCCGCGCTCCGGCGGACGGAAGCCGATGACGTTGAACATCACCCGCGCGCAGCCCGCGAGCACCGTGTCCGGGGCGCCGCCGTCCGTGCCCGCCAGGTCGGTGAACTTGGCGACCCTGGTGCGGAGGTCATTCTCGCTGAACCGGATACTGGCCATGAGGTCGTTGGGCATTCCCGTCTCCGATCTTCGAACGTCGGTCGATCACTGGGGTTTTCCCGTTGCTTCCGGATTCGATGGTGGTGAGCACGAGGCTGTGTGCGGGAACCACGACGCCGTCCCCGATGGTCACGGGGCCGAGCACCGTCGCCTTGGCGCCGACGACCACACGGTCGCCGATACGCGGATGCCGGGCTTCACCTTCGGGTCTGGCGTTGTCCCGCCAGAACCCGACGGCGCCCAGCGTCACCTGCTGATAGAGGGTCACGTCGTCGCCGATGACGGCGGTCTCGCCGATCACGACGCCGTTGCCGTGGTCGATGAAGAATCGTCTGCCGATCCGGGCGCCGGGATGGATTTCCACCCCGGTCAGGGTTTTCGCCACGTTCGACAGCAGCCGGGCGAGGATCCGGTGGCCGCGACGGTGCAGCCGGTGCGCGATCCGGTGGATCCAGACCGCGGGCAGCGCGGGATGACAGAGCGCCTCCAGGAGGGAGGTCACCGACGGGTCTTTGTCCATTGTGGTCGCGAGGTCCTCACGCAACCGGAAGAGGGACCGCCGCACGTCATTCGGCCGTCTGCTCGGCCTTGGCCCAATCCTCGTCGGGGCCGGCGTCGGCGAACAGGGTCACGACGACCTGGTCGGGGCCGAAGCGTTCGGCGACCTTCTTCGCGCTGAGCCACGAAGCCGCGGCGGAGGCGCCGATCGAGGTGCCGGTGAGTTTCCGGTACGCCACCATTCCCCGCAGCGATTCGGCGTAGGCGACGTGCAGCTGCTCCGCGCCGGGAACCTGGGTGTCGACGAACGGCTGGCGCAGCCCGTTGCCGAAACCGCCGGCCCCGGCGAACCGGGGTTCGGAATGCGGTGCCCGCTCGGTGCCGTACGGCATCTCCGACGGCGTGACCCCGGCGACGGCGATGTCCGGCCAGCGCGTGCGCAGCGCTCGGTGGACTCCTGCCAGCGTGCCACCGGTACCGATCGCGCTGACCCAGGCGGCGGGCCGGTGCTCCCCGAGCTGGTCGAGGATCTCTTTGCCGGTACCGAATTCGTGGGCGGCGACGTTGGCCATGTTCCGGTGCTGCAGGAGCGGGGTGAGCCCGGGTTCGGCGGCGGCGATCTTCTCGCACACCTTGATCATCCCGAGCAGACCGCCCGCCGCGTCGGCGAGCTCGATCTCCGCGCCCGTCTTCTCCATGGCGTTCAGCAGGCTCGGCGGGATGACGGACGGGACCACGAGCCGGGTCGGGATCCCCGCCAGCTCGCCGAGCCCGGCCAGCGCGCGGGCCATGTTCCCGGCCGAGCAGTCGAGCAGCCGCAGCGGTTCCGGCCCGGTGTGGGCGGCGATCGCCCGGCAGAACAGCGCGAACGCGGTGCGGTCCTTGACCGAACCGAACGGATTGGCGAATTCGTACTTCGCCAGCACTTTCGCCCCGCCCGGCGGGCCGGGGACTTCGACGAGCGGGGTGTCGCCGAGCCTTCCGGCGAATTCCCGCAACCCGGGATGCCGGGCCAGCGCGACCGCCTGATCCGGTGCCTCGGCGAGCGGTTCCTCCACAGAGAGAGCGATCTCTGGCTGAGCGGTGTCGGTCATGTGAGTCCTTCCCCAGGCGCCACTCGAGCAGCGCGGTGATCAGCGCGGCGTGGTGTTCGGGTGTGGATCCCCCTCGGCGGATCCGGATTCTCCGGTGGCGGAAAACGCTCGTACCGGCGGTCCGCGGGACAGGGCCGCCGGTTTGACGGCCGCGCGCGGATCCGGATTCAGGCTAGCAAGTAAACACCTGCTCTGTCGAACATCTGATGTTCAGTCATCCGCTTGCCCGACACACACGGACGAGTGGTCCGGTTCGCCCGAGTTGACCTCAACCCGGGTTGAGTGTGCAAGGTTAGGCTAACCACACCTGATCGATCGGAGACGGACATCAGCACCACGTCCCTGCGCCCGCTCACCCTCACCGCCACCGCGGCGGCCCTGCGGGACGGCACGGTCACGAGCGTCGGCCTGACCGAGGCGGCGATGGCCGCCGCGGATCGCGGCGACGCGGTCTACGGCGCCTATCTGACCCGCCTCGACGAGACCGCTTTCGCCGCGGCGAGACGGGCGGACGTCGAACTCGCCGCCGGGCTGGACCGCGGACCGCTGCACGGGATCCCGATCGGCGTCAAGGACATCATCGCCACCGCCGAAGCCGCGACGACGGCGCAAAGCCTCGTGCACGACCGCGGCTGGCTGGCCGGAACGGACGCGACGGTCGCCACCCGGCTCAAGGCGGCGGGCGCGGTGCTCACCGGCAAGACGACCACCATGGAGTTCGCCTGCGGGATGCCGGAACAGGAGCATCCCTTCCCGATCCCCCGCAATCCGTGGCGGACCGGACGCTGGGCGGGCGGTTCGAGTTCGGGCGCCGGGATCGGCGTCGCGACCGGGATGTTCCTCGCCGGGATCGGCTCGGACACCGCCGGCAGCATCCGGGTCCCCGCGGCGTTCTGCGGGGTCACCGGCCTGATGCCCGGCTACGGCCGCGTGCCGCGGACCGGCTGCGTGCCGCTGGGCTACAGCCTCGACCGGATCGGCCCGCTGGCCCGCACGGTGCGGGATTGCGCGGCCGTATTGGCAGTACTCGCCGGACCGGATCCGGCCGATCCCGACTCGGACGCCGAGCCCCTGCCGCGGCCCGAGTACCGCCGCGACCTCACCGGGCTGCGGATCGGCGTCGTCCGGGACCGGCACTTCCCGCCCGGCCGGGATCCCGCGCTGGACGGCGTCTTCGCCGAGGCGCTCGCGGTCCTCGCCGGGCTCGGCGCGCGGCTGAGCGGGATCACGCTGCCGCACCCGGCGGAACTCGTGACCGCCGTCCAGGTGACCGTCGCCAGCGAGGCGCTCGCCCAGCACCGCGCCGAACTGTGCCACCGGTGGCTCGACTTCAGCCGCGGGACCCGCGGGCTGCTGGCCACCGGCGCGCTGGTGACCGGCGCCGACTACGTCCAGGCCCAGCGCGTGCGGCGGGTCGCGCAGCGGGCGATCGACGCCCTCTTCACCGAGGTGGACCTCGTCGTCTGCCCGACGGCGTCCGTCGGCGCGCCCCGGTTCGAGTCGCTGCTCTCCCCCGCCGGGCTACCGGAGAACGACGAGCTCTTCGGCGTGATCAACACCCCGTACTGGAACGGGCTCGCCAATCCGGTGCTGGCGCTGCCCATGGGGTTCACCGCCGACGGGCTGCCGCTGTCCCTGCAGCTGGCCGGGCCGGTGCGCGGCGAAACGGCGCTGCTGGAAGCGGGCGACGCGTTCCAGGCGGCCACCGGCTGGCATCTGCTGACCCCGCCGGAGCCGGTATGAGCGAGCCGGAGATCCGCGTACTGCTCGCGGCCGCGACCCTGCCCGCCACCGAACCCGAGATCGCCGGGCTGGCCGCGCGCTATTCCTGGCAGCGGGCGGCGATCGACGCGCTGTACGACGTCCCCGCGGCCCGTCACGCGCTGCCCGTCCTCGGCTTCCGGACGGGCGATGAACACGCAGCAGGAACAGGAAAGGTTTCATGAACACCTCTTCTCCCGCCCGCCGCCGCGACCATCTGGTGCTCGCGCTGGCCTGCCTCGGATCGTTCGTGGTGGTACTGGACGCCACGATCGTCTCGGTCGCCCTGCCCCGGATCCGCGCCGACCTCGGTTTCGCGGCCGCGACGCTGCCTTGGGTGGTCAACGCGTACACGCTCGCGTTCGCGGGCGGTCTGCTGCTCGGCGGCCGGTGCGCGGACGTCTTCGGGCGGCGCCGGATACTGCTGGCCGGGATGGGCCTGTTCGCGGGAGCGAGCCTCCTCGCCGGGCTGGCCGGTGATCCGGCGCTCCTGCTGGCCGCGCGGGCCGGGCAGGGGGTCGGCGGCGCGCTGCTGATGCCCGCGACGTTGTCCCTGCTGACAGATACCTTCCCGGCCGGGCCGAGGCGGGCCCGCGCGTTGAGCACGTGGAGCGCGATCGGTGCCGTCGGCGCCGCCTCCGGTCCGGTCACCGGCGGTCTGCTGACCCAGTTCGCGGGCTGGCGCTGGGTGTTTTTCGTCAACGTGCCCCTGGGCCTGATCGCCGTCGCCGGCACCCTGGCCTTGCTGCCCGGCCGGTCCCGGTCCGGACCGGCGCATCGGCTGGACGTCGTCGGCGCCGTCCTGGCGACGGCCGGGCTGACCGGTGTGGTGTACGCCGTGATGGAGTCGGAGCTGGTGGGCTGGAGCGCGCCGGAGGTGTCCGGCCCGCTGATCGCGGGAATCCTGCTGTGCGGGCTGTTCCTGCTGCACCAGGCGCGCTGGGCGGCGGCTCCGCTGGTACCGCTGAGCCTGTTCCGGCACCGCGCGGTCCGCGGCGCGAATCTGGTGATGTTCCTGCTGGGACTGGGTTTCTTCGGGGCTCCGGTGCTGATCTCGTTCGCGCTGCAGTACGTGCACGACGCGGGTCCGCTCGCCGCCGGGCTCGGCTTCCTGCCCGCGGGGCTGGCGATGTTCGCCGGCGCCAAGGCCGCCGGACCACTCACCATCCGCCTCGGTGCCCGGCGCGCGGCGGCACTGGGCTGCACCCTCGGGGCGGCGGGCCTCGCCGGGGTCGCCCTTTCCCTCGGCACCGCCGGTTCGTCCGTGGCGATGATCGTGCTGCCGAGCGTGGTGTTCGGGTTCGGTACCGCGTCGGCGTTCACCCCGTTGACGGTGTCGGCGACCAGCGGCGTGCCCACCACCTCGGGTGGTGTGGCCGCCGCCGTGCTCAACACGGTGCGGCAGACCAGCGGCGCGATCGGGCTGGCCGTGCTGAGCACGATCGCGGCGGTCGCGGCGGCGGGCCGGTCTTCGGTCCAGGAAGGACTCGCGCACGGGTACTCCGTCGCGTTCGCCGTCTCGGCGGGCTGTGTCGCCGCCGCGGCCGTCGTCGCCCTGATCGTCCTGCCACCGCGAACCGCGGAACGGCTCGCGGCCGCCACCGGTCGGGTCCGCGGGCTGGACGGCGACCCGGTGCCCGGCGCGGTGGTGCTGCTGGTGAACCCGGAGGGCGGCCGCGTCGTCCGCACGGTCACCGACGAGACAGGCTGGTACCACGCGGCTCCCACGGCGCCGGGTCCCCATCTGGTCATCTGCACCGCGCCCGGCCATCAGCCGTCGGTCGGGCGGATCGTGGCCGACGACACGCCCGTGCGACACGATGTCGTGGTCGGGCCGGTCACCGGTGTTTCGGTGGGCCCGTGAGCCGCCTGTCACCGTGCCGTCGCGGCGAGCCTCGGCACGATCCGCTCGGCGGTGTAGCCGATCGCGAGCGCCGAGGGGAAGGCGAGTGCCTGCGCCTCGGGCCTGTCGAGCGCGAGGTAGGAACCCCGTCGTACGGCCGGGATCCGGGCGAACAGCGGCTCGGACTCGAAGGCCTGCCGTTGCTGAACCGATTCGTAAGTGATCAGCACGATGTCCGCGTCGAGCAGATCGAGCCGCTCCGGGCCGACCGCCGCGATGCCCTTGGTGGCCGTGGACGGAAGCCCGGTGACCTTCTCCGACAAGCGCAAACCGAACTGTGCCAAGGAGACCGCGAGGACGTCGGCGGCGGAGTTCTTGGTGTAGACCTGGCCGGCGCCGCCCACCGAACTGAACGTGAACGTCTTCCCCTCCAGCGCGGCGGCGTCCCTCGCCGAGGCGATCTTCGCCATCGTGTCGTCGATCAGCCGCTCCGCTTGGGCGTCCTTGCCCAGTGCCCGGCCGATCCGCCGCGTGCTCTCCTGCCACGGATCGAGGTTCGGCCCGGTGACGTAGGCGAGCACGGGCGCGATCTCCGCGAGCTGCCGATGACCGGTTTCCAGGTAGTAGTCGCCGACCGCGAGGATGAGGTCCGGCCGCAGCGCCGCGAGCCGCTCCAGCGGGCGGTCCGGCCCCGCTCGGATCGGTTCAGGAGGCCCGGCTCCGAGCAACGGCCCGACCCACGGCTGGATCCCGTCCGCCGTCGAAGTGCCCAGCTGCGTCGCGACCGGGATGACGCCGAGCGCGACAGCGGCGTCGATGTCCTGTCCGAAGCCGAGCGTGATCACCCTGCGCGGCAACCGATCCAGCACCGTGGGACCGAACTTCCCTTCCAGCGTCACCGAAAAACCGCCCGATGACGCAGGATCGTCCGCCCTTCCGGGCGCACAGCCGGCGAGCACGAAACCGGCCGCACCGGCCAGGAAGACACGGCGGCTCGACCGGCCGGGTAGGTCCATCAGCTGCATCTGCGCACTCCACGAAGTCGGACACGGAACGGAGGTTTCCCAGGCCACCCCAGGGCGACACCGAGGTGCCGGGCAGGCGCTACCTACTTAGGTAAGGCTGCCAAAACATCGGCTGTTGCGCTAGTCATACGTCTGCTGTTAGGTTGAATCCTGCCCGCAATCGGGCGTGCTTCCCTTGCGAAAGGCTCGGTGTTCGAGCCGGTGCAGCGACGGTCGGGTTCTGGGCTTCGGCGGCTGCATGTTTTCGACGTTCGTCATCCACGCACTTGGGGGTGCTAGTGAACGAGGCCGCCGAAACTGTCAAGCCCCGATATCAGATTCCTTCCGCACGGCGGGGATCCGTTGTCGACGAAGAAGAATTCACAGTACTCAGAACGGTTCTGCAGAACGATCTCGCGTTGACGGCGGGGCCGTGGCGGGACCGGTTCGAAACCCAGTTCGCCGCCTACACCGGCTCCCGGTACGCGTTGTCCGTGACCAGCGGCACGGTCGCACTGGAGATCGCCATCCGGTTGCTCGATCTCCAGCCCGGCGACGAGGTGATCGCGACCACCCAGACGTTCCAGGCGTCGATCCAGCCACTGCTGGATTCCCCGGCGCTGGTCCGCTTCTGCGACATAGATCCCGAAACGCTCAATCTCGACGCGCGGAAGTTCGAGGCGCTGATCACTTCGCGGACCCGGGCGGTCATCCTGGTGCACTACGGCGGGAATCCGGCCGACATGGCGGAAATCTGCGCCGTCGCGGCCCGGCACGACGTACTGGTGATCGAAGACTGCGCCCACGCGCTCGGTTCGGGTTATCGCGGGCGGCGCCCCGGCTCCCTCGGCGACATCGGCACGTTCAGTTTCCACTCCTCGAAGAACATCACCACCCTCGGCGAAGGCGGCATGATCACCTTCGACCGCGACGACTGGGCCGTCCGGGTCGACCGGATCCGGTCGAACGAGGTCGACATGGTCTCCGGCCCGGTCAGCGGGATCCTCGGTTCACCACCGGAAACCCTGCCGTGGATGAAGTTCTCCGAAGCGGTCTACCGGGAATCGTTCACCGGGATCCACGGCGCCGGAACGAACGCGACCCTGTCCGAGGTCGCCTGCGCCGTCGGCACCGTGCAGATGCGCAAACTGCCGGCCCTGGTCCGGAGACGGCGCGAGATCGCGGCCAAACTCGACGAAGTGCTCGGCGGTTACCCGCAGATCCGGCTGCCGCTCGTCGAGCCGGGCAACGAACACTCTTACCACCTCTACACTTTCTTCGTCACCGAAGGCGATGACGCCCGGCACGCGCTCGTACGGGCACTCGATCACCGCGGCGTCGAGATCCAGTTGAGGTATTTCCCCTTGCATCTCACCCCGGAATGGCAGTCCCGAGGGCACGGTCCCGGCGAATGCCCGACCGCGGAACGGATCTGGTTCTCCGAACACATGAACCTCCCGTGTCACCCCAATCTGACCGACACTCAGGTCGCGCTCCTGTGCTCCGCGCTCCGAAGCAGCCTCAACGAGGTCTTCGGCAGGCGAGCCGTGCTGAGCCACAGCTGAGCTGATCCCGCTCGAAAGATCGGAGCGTGTTCCGTCATGCCCTACATCCATGTCCAGATCCTGGAAAACCGGATCACCGAAGAGACCGAGCCGAAACTGATCGCCGCGATCACCGACGCGGTGGTCGGCACCTACGGCGAAGACATCCGCGAACACGTGTGGGTGGTACTGGACCCGGTACCCGCGCACCGCTGGGGCCTCGGCGGAAAACCCGTCGCGCCACGGCCTTCCTGACCGGCGCCCTTCCGAACAGCTGGGAGTACTGGTGAAATTCGGCTTGAACTTCTTCCCCGTCTTCTCCCCCGACCGCAAAACGGCGGGTGACTACTACCGCGAGGTCATCGATCTGGCCGAACGGGCCGATCGCGCGGGACTCGAACACGTCCAGACCGTCGAGCACTACGGATCCCCTTACGGTGGCTACAGTCCGGACCCGGTGACCCTGCTCGCCGCGATCGCGGCGAGGACCGAACGGATCCGAATCACGACCGGCGCGGTGATCCCCGCCTTCACCCATCCGCTCAAGCTGGCCGGGAAACTCGCCATGCTGGACAACCTTTCCGGCGGGCGGCTCGACGCAGGTTTCGGCCGTGGCTTCCTGCCGGACGAGTTCGACTGGTTCGGCGTCCCGATGGACGAAAGCCGCCGCCGCTTCGACGAAGGCGTCGACGCCTGCCGCCGTCTTCTGTCCGAAGTGGACGTCAAGTTCGACGGCGAGTTCCACAGCTTCGGCCCGGTGACGCTGTTACCCCGGCCGGTGCAGCAGCCGTACCCGCCGTTCTTCGTCGCCTCCGCCTCGAATCCGGAGTCGTGCGCCGCCGCGGGCACCGCCGGGCACCACCTCCAGGTGGTCCCGTCGATCGTCAGCCAGGAGACGCTGACCGAGATGATCACGGGCTACCGCACGGCGTGGGCGAAAGCGGGACGGCGGCCCGAAGACGGCCGCATCCAGATCAAGTACACCTGCTATCTCGCCGAGGACCGGGCGACCGCGCTGGCCTGGGGTGAGAAGTTCGAGAACAACTACATCGAGCAGATGAGCGGCGCGATCGCCTCGTGGGCGTCGACGACGTCGAGCGCGTACCAAGGCTACGAGAAGATCATCGAGAAGGTCCGCGCCTACGACTTCGGGAAGTCCTTGACGCAGAACAAGGTTCTCGCCGGGACCCCGGACGACGTCGCCGCGCAGCTCGCCTGGGTCGCCGCGAATTTCGGCAGCGACCTCTCCGTCAGCGTGCAGCTGAACCCCGGATATCTCGAACACGAGCACGCCGTCCGCGCACTCGACCTGTTCACCACCGGCGTGGTGCCCCGCTTCGATGCCTGAGCCCGACATCGACGTCCTCGTGGTCGGGCTCGGCGCCTGGGGCTCGATGGCCCTGTGGTCGCTCGCGAGCCGGGGCGTCCGGGCGATCGGCGTCGAACGCCACGGCCGCGGCCACTCGCTCGGCGCGTCGCACGGCGGCAGCCGGATGTTCCGCATCACCTGCCTCGAACATCCGGGGCTGGTACCGCTGGCGCGACGGTCCGCCGAGCTGTGGGACCTGCTCGGGCGTCAGGCCGGGAAACCGTTGCTGCACCGGTACGGCGGCCTCCTGATCGGCGCCCCGGACTCGGCGGTGGCCGGCGGGACGCTGGCCGCGGCGAACGAGCACGGCATCGAGGTCGAACCGCTCAGCCGCACACAACTCGCCGGACGGTTCCCCCAGCACACCGCGCTGGCTCCGGACGACATCGGCGTCTGGGAACCGTCCGCCGGGCTGCTGCGGCCGGAGGCGTCGATCCGGGCGGCGCTCGGCGCGGCGGAAACCGCGGGGGCGCGGATCTTCACCGGCACCGAGGTCACCGGGATCGAATCGATCGACGACGGCGTCCTCGTCCACAGCCCTGGCCGGACCTGGCGGGCGCGGCGCGTGGTGGTGGCGACCGGATCGTGGCTGCCGTTCATGACGCCGTTGCCGGAGCTTCGGGTGGTGCGGATGCCGGTCACCTGGTTCGAACCCGACGGCGACGCCGAGCGCTTCCGGCTGGCGGACTTCCCGGTGTTCATGCGGGAACTCGACGGCGGCACCGTGCTGTGGGGCTGCGGCGCGGATCCGCCGTACGACGTCAAACTCGGCCTGGAACAGTTCGGCGCCACCGCGGTCCCGTTCGATCCGCTGGACACCGACCGTTCGGTGACCCCGGCCGACTGGACGGCGTTGCGTGCGGCGCTCACCGGTCACCTACCCGGTCTGCGTCCGGAGCCCTCGCGGGTGGCGGTGTGCATGCTGACGCTCACCCCGGACGGGCAGTTCGTGCTGGGCTCCCTGCCCGACGCGCCGAACGTGATCGTCGCGGGCGGCGACAACGCGCACGGATTCAAACACGCCACCGGGATCGGCGAACTGCTCGCGGATCTGGCCACCGATCACGAACCACGGATCGACTTCTCGTTCATGGACGTCAAGCGATTCAGTTGACACACGCGCATTCTGGAGGGAAACCGTGGAGCTCGACATCTGCGGACTCGGTGCCGTCTCGAGTATCGGAGGCGATCCCGAAACGATCCACGACGCACTGTGCGCCGGGAGAAGCGGCCTGGGGCCACTGAGGGTCTACGACACGACGAAGTTCCGCTCGGGGACGGCCTACGAGATCGACGACCGGGCGGCTCCCGGCAAGGACGAGCCCGGCAGATCGACGAAGTGGCTCATCGACGCGATCGCGCAGGCGCTGTCCGACGCCGGGCTGAGCGAGCTGCCGGAGAACTGCCCGGTACTCGTCGGCACGACGCATCGGGAGCAGCGCACGACGGAACTGTGGTGGCGCGGCGAAGCGGACACGGACTTCACCGACCTGCATTTCGGCACGGCGATCCGGGACCGGTTCGGCACGGTCGAAACCCATACTTTCGCGAACGCCTGCGCCGCTTCCCTGACCGTCCTCGGGCTGGCGGCGGACCTGATCACGGACGGCGAATGCGACACCGTCGTGGTGGCGGGGACCGACGGCCTGACCGAAGCCACTTTCGGCATCTTCGACCGGGTCCAGAGCGGCGTACCCGGCGAAGTGCGGCCCTTCGCCAAGGAACGGCACGGGATGATGATGGGCGAGGGCGCGTCGGCGGTGGTGCTCCGCCGTCCGGGACACGGTGGCCCGGTCGCGGCCCGGCTCCGGTCGGTCGCGCTCAACTGCGACGCCGACCACCCGACGGTGCCCGAACCGGGCAGCGTCGCCCGGGTGGTGCGCCAAGCACACGACCGCGCGGGGATCGGCCCCGACCAGGTCGACCTGGTCCTGTTGCACGGCACCGGAACCGTCCGCAACGACCTCGTCGAGACCGGGATGCTGCACGACGTGTTCGCCGGGACGAAGCCGGCGCTCACCGCGATCAAGTCCTCGACCGGCCACACGCTCGGCGGCTCCGGCCTGCTGAGCCTGATCGTCGCCGCGATCTCGCTGCGGAAACGGCTGGTGCCACCGATCCTCGGCCTGACCGAGCCGATGGACGAGGCCGAGGGACTGGACCTCGTCCGGGACGAACCGCGGGGCGGCCGGTTCCGGATCGCCCAGGTCGACGCCTTCGGGCTCAGCGGGATCAACGCCGTGGCGATCGTGGAGGCGGCGTCGTGACCGCGGTCGTCGTCACCGGGGCGGGTCTCGCCGTCGACGGCCTGCGCGGACCGGCCGACCTGCTCGAACCGTACCGGCGCCACGAAGACGGCTTCGATCCGGAGACCGGGTTGCGCGGAAGGCAGCTGCGGCACCGTGACCGGGCTTCGCGGCTGGCGTGCCGCGCGGCCGCCGCGGCGCTGGCAGACGCGGGCCTGCTCGGCGAGGACGGCGCCTACACCGGGGACTCGCACCGGACGGCGACCGTGGTCAGCACGAACACCGGGAACCTGGACAGCATCTGCTCGTTCCTGGACACGATCGCCGACGAGTCCGCGAGCCTGCTGCCCGCGACCGGGCTGCCCAACACCTCGAGCAACGTGACCGCGGGCTGGGTCGCCATCGACCACGGCCTCCGCGCGCCGAACCTCACCCTGTCGAACGGGCCGACGAGCGGGCTCGACGCGCTGCACTGGGCGCGGCGGCTCATCCGGCACGGCCGGGCGGACGCCGTCGTCGTCACCGGGGTCGAACCCGACAACCGTTACGTGCGAAGACTTCTCGACGACAACGGCGAGAAGCCGTGGCCCGACGCGGCAGCGGCGGTGATAGTCGAATCGGCAGCGTCGGCCGAACGGCGAGGTGCCCGCACCAGGCTCGTCCTCGGTGGGTACAGACGTGCCGCGAACGTCGAGAGCGCGGCCTCCGCGGTCCTCTCGGGCGAAGCCGTGACGACGCTGGCCGAACCCGGCGCCGGACCGGGTGAAGTACTCGACCTCTCGGCCTGGGCCGGACGCCAGTCGGGAGCGCTCGGCGTCCTGCAATGCGCCGCCGCGAGCGCGCGCATCGACGGCGGCGAGGGCACGGTGCTCGCCGTCGCGGGCGGAGCGCCCGGCACGGCGGCGGCCGCGATGGCGTTCGCCGAGCCGGGAGTGAGTAACGGAAATCGTGGAATGGCAACGGAAAAGGGGCGTTCATGACCGGGAACAAGCTGATCGAGCCGGGGTTGGAAGACCTGCGGACACTGGTGGCGCACGTACTGGAGGTCGATGCCGCGGAGGTGACCGACGAGGCGAACCTCGTCGAAGATCTCGGCGTCGATTCGCTGCTCCTGCTCGAAGTCGCGGCGCGGATCCAGCAGCGCTACGGCATCCGGGTGGGCGACGCGGCGATCACCGAGATCGAGACGCTGGACGAGCTCCTTCAGCTGGTCTTCACCCGGCAGAAGGGCTGACCGGGGATGGAACAGCGGGACTGGCCAGGCTGGCCCGACGAAACCGCCCGGCGGTACCGGGCCGTCGGCCATTGGCAGGGAACGACCTTCGGCGAGCAGCTGTCGGGCTGGGCGGTCCGCCACGCCGACCGCGTCGCGCTGGTGGACGGCGACCGCCGGTGGACCTACGCGGCGCTCGACACCGCCGTCCGGCGCCTGTCGAGCGGGCTCGCCGGGCTCGGGCTGCGCCGCGGTGACAAGGTGATCGTGCAGCTGCCGAACCGCGCCGAATTCGTGCTCCTGTGGTTCGCGCTGACCAGGCTCGGGGTGGTGCCGGTGCACGCCATGCCGGCGCACCGCCGCAACGAGATCACACATCTGGCCGCGGTGGCCGAGGCCGTCGCGTACGTGATCCCGGACCGGCACGCCCGGTTCGACTACCGCGAACTCGCCGCCCGGGTCCGCGGTGACGCCGGGATCCGGCACGTGATCGTCGCCGGCGACACCGGTGGGCACGAGGGCTTCCTCGCGCTGGCCGACCTGTTCGACGACGAACCCGGCCCCGACCCGGTCGATCCGCCGCGGCCGGACGACCTCGCGCTGCTGCTGCTTTCCGGTGGCACGACGGGGATGCCGAAGCTGGTGCCGCGGACGCACGACGACTTCGCCTACAACTCCCGGCGCGCCGCGGAACTCTGCGAGCTGACCGAGGATTCGGTGTACCTCGCCGTGCTGCCCATCGCCTTCAACTACACGATGAGCTGCCCCGGCATGCTCGGTGTCCTGCAGGCGGGCGGACGGGTCGTGCTCGCCCCCTCGGCGGGGGCACGGACGGCTTTCGAGCTGATCGCCCGGGAGCGGGTGACGATCGCCGCGATCAACCCGCCGCTCGTGCCGCACTGGATCGCGGAGCACGAACACGGCGACACGGATCTGTCGAGCCTTCGCATCCTGCAGGTCGGCAGCGCTCGGCTCGCCGACGATCTGGCGGCCGCGGTCACCAAGACCTTCGACTGCCGCCTGCAGCAGGTGTTCGGCATGGCCGAGGGCTTGCTGTGCCTGACCAGGCTCGACGATCCGGACGAGCTCGTGCACACCACCCAGGGCAGGCCTATCTCCGCCGACGACGAGGTCCGGGTGGTCGATCCGGACGACGTCGAGGTCGCGCCCGGCGAGACGGGTGAACTGCTCACCCGCGGGCCGTACACCCTGCCCGGCTACTTCCGCGCGGCCGAGCACAACGCCCGGGCCTTCACCGCCGACGGCTTCTACCGCACCGGCGACCTGGTCCAGCAGTTGCCGACAGGCCACCTCAACGTCGTCGGCAGGGCGAAGGACCAGATCAACCGCGGCGGCCAGAAGATCGACGCGACCGAGGTCGAAGGCCATCTGCTCGCCTGCCCGGGAGTGATCGCCGCGGCCCTGCTGCCCGAGCCGGACGCCGTCCTAGGCGAACGCTCGGTGGCGTTCCTGGTCTGCTCGGGCGAAGCGCCGTCGATGGCCGAATTCCAGGCCTTCTTCCGCGACCGGGGCGTGGCCGCGTACAAGGCTCCGGACCGGTTCGCGGTCGTGGACGAACTGCCGTCGACAGCGGTCGGCAAGATCGACAAGAAGGCGCTCGCCCGCCGCTACCTCGGCTGATCCGGTGGAGGAAACGATGTTCTTCCCGCTCTCGGCCGATTCGCGAGCGCTGCTGGCGGCCGAGGCCGCCGCGCTCGCGGACCGGACCGATCCGCTGCCCGCGCTCGCCAAGGAACTCGCCGACCGACGGCACGGCCCGTGGCGCGCCGTCGTCGTCGGCCAGGACCGGGACTCGGTGACCGGCCGTCTCCGCGCGGTCGCCGCCGGGGAACCCTCCAGCGGGGCCGCCACCGGTGAGGTGGTCACCACCGGGAACGCGGTCTGGGTGTTCTCCGGCCACGGCTCGCAGTGGACGGGGATGGGCCGGGCGCTGCTCGACGGGGAACCGGCGTTCGCCGCCGAGATCGGCAGGCTCGCCCCGCTGATCGCCGCCGAAGCCGGTTTCTCCCTGCACGACGCGCTTTCCGGCACAGCGGAAGGGATCGAACAGGTGCAGCCGTCCCTGTTCGCCATGCAACTGGGCCTCGCGGCGGCCTGGCGCGCCCACGGTGCCGAACCGGCCGCCGTGATCGGCCACTCCATGGGCGAGACGGCCGCCGCGGTGGTCGCCGGCGCACTGTCCACAGCGGACGGTGTGGCGGTGATCTGCCGCCGCTCCCGGCTGATGCGGCGCGTCGCCGGCACCGGCGCGATGGCGATGGTCGCCCTCCCCTGGGACACCGTGGACGCGGAACTCGCCGACGTCCCCGAAGTGACCGTCGCCGCACACTCGGGTCCGACGTCGACGGTGGTCGCCGGCGGGCGGGACCGCGTGCGGACCCTGGTGGAGCGCTGGGCCGCCCGGGACCTGATGGCCAAACTGGTCCCGGTCGAGGTGGCCTCGCATTCCCCGCTGGTGGAACCGATCCTGGCCGATCTGGGCACCGAGTTGTCCGGTCTGCGGCCCGCACCCGCCCGGGTTCCCGTGTACTCGACCGTCCTCCCCGATCCGAAGTCCCCGGCCGCTTTCGACGCGGCCTACTGGACAGCCAACCTCCGCCGCCCGGTCCGGTTCAGTGCGGCGGTCCAGGCGGCACTCGACGACGGGCACCGCGCTTTCGTCGAGATCTCACCGCATCCGCTGCTCGCGCACGCGCTGCGGGAGAACGCGGGCGACAGGGAGGCCGCGGTGCTGTCCAGCATCCGCCGGGGAGGCGACGCGCTGCTGCGTTTCCGGACGCAGGTCGGGGCACTTCACTGCGCGGGCGCGCCGGTCAGCTTCCGGCCCCCGGCGGCCTGATACGACGCACGAAGTTCTTTGGCGACCTCCTCCGGCTCTGTTCGAAGACGACTCGGCAGGATTTGCAGCACGGCGATCCCAGCCGCGGCGTACCTGGCGTTCCTCTCCAGGGTCCTCGCGTAGTCCTGCTTCGTGAAATGGAAGTCGTAGGAGTCGATCTCCCAGGCCAGAGCGACTTCTGCGAAGTAGCCGTCGGGAGTCGCGACGTATTCGCCGTTTTCATCTCGGAGTGGGCGGTTCCAGCTCGGTTCGGGCAGACCGGAGAGCCGCCATACGCTCATCGCGTCGATCTCGGCGACCGACCGCGCACCGGCGACGATGTGGTGAAGCGCCGCTGGGCTCAGCCCGCCCGACTGCACCGCCTCGGCGAGCAAAGCGGAAACCGCCGAGGGGGAACTGAGCCTTCGGCACAGGTCGAGAACGGCTCGGACGAACGGGGCCACGGGAACACCCTCCTCGATGAGCGGTCGTGGCATCCGTGTCGTGCGCTCGACGATCACGAAGCCGGAACTGCTGATCTTGTGCTCATGCGGGACCAGGAGATGCACTCGCGCTGCCCCGGCGGGCACCGCACGCAGACCTCGGCGACGGCAGGCCGCCGCGCCCGTCACCACCGCATCCCGGCCGGCGTACTGCAACGCCGCCTCGATCAACTGCCGATAACTGGGCTCGCCTGTGGCGAGCAGCAGCACTCCCGGCAGCAACCGCCGCCAGGGACGCCCCGGCTGACAGCGCCGGTAGCAGGTTCTGGCGGGAACTCCGAGTTCCACGAGCCGAGCGACCGTGATCACGCCGCCACGGCTGTGCTGATAGAGCCGCTCTGGATCGTCGGCCCACTCTCCGGTTTTCACCTCATGATCGTCAGCGACCGGGCGTACACCACGCCAGGGCCTTCCAGCGATCTGTGGACAACTCGCCACACCAGCATCACTGTGGATAACTCGCCGGTGTCTTGAAGGCCACCTTGAGGACGTTGAGCGTCTTGAAGGTGGCCTTCAAGGCACCGGACAAAGCGTCAGGGAGCCGGAAGCGGAGGCAGCGCCGGAGCGTCCAGCCAAGCGTCGAAGAAAGCCGCGAGCGAGCGCCCAGCGAAGCGTTCCGCGAGCGCGACGAAACCAGCGGTGGTCACCAGACCGTGCCGGTTCTCCACCGCCCAAGCCTTCACCAGCGGGAAGAAGACCTCATCGCCGACAAAGGAACGCAAGGCGTGCAATAGAAGGCCGCCGCGTTTGTACACCCGCTCGTCGAACATCCGCGACACCCCGGGGTCGGCGAGACGCAGATCCGCGGGCTTCGCCTTCATCCGCGCGTGCCACGTCTTCGCCCACGCGTGCGCGCTCTGCCCGCCGGATTCCTCGGACCAGAGCCATTCCGCGTACGTCGCGAAGCCCTCGTTCAGCCAGATGTGCCGCCAGTCGGCGACGGTCAGGCTGTTGCCGAACCACTGGTGCGCCAGTTCGTGCACGACGAGCCGTTCGTGGGTGCGCCGTCCGTCGACGTGGTTGGCGCCGAAGATCGACATGCCCTGCGCTTCGATCGGGTCGTCGAGGTCGTCGTCGGTGACCACGATGACGTACTCGCCGAAGGGATACGGCCCGAACAGTCGCTGCAGCGAATCCATGATCCGGCCCTGCCGCCCGAAATCGCGCGAAAAGGCCCGGCGCAGGCGCGGCGGCACGGCGGCCCGTTGCGGGACCGACGAAACCACGGAGTCACCGTCGAGGCTGATCCGGTAGGCCGAGACCGAGGGCGGCGAGAACCAACCGGGCTGGGGACCGGAGACCAGTTCGACGTCGTCGTACCGTCCGATTTGGACGCTCATCAGATACGTCGGCGTCGGCTCCGGGCGCTCGAAGACCCACCGAGTGGTGCTCGCGCGTGAAAGCCGCGACACCAGGTTCCCCGTGACGGCCACGAGATACGGCGAAGACGTCGTCAGTGCGACGCGGTAGGTCGCCTTGTCCGCCGGATGGTCGTTGCACGGGAACCACGACGGCGCCCCGACCGGCTGGCTCGCCACCAGGGAACCGTCGGTCAGTTCGTCCCAGCCGATGTCGCCCCACAGCCCGGGAAGCGGACGCGGGTTGCCGACGTAGTAGACCTCGACCAGGAACTCGCTACCGGGCGCCAGCGACTTCGCGGGCTTCACCTGGAGCTTGTGCGCACGCCGCGTGTACTTGGCCGGTTTCCCGTTGACCAGGACCCGGTTGATCCGGAACTCGCCGAAGTCGAGCGTGAACCGCGACAGCGCCTGCGTCGCCTCCGCGGTGATGGCCGCGGAGGCCGACAGCCGGTTGGGACCGATCTTGTAGTCCAGCTCCAGATCGTAGTGCCGGACCCGGTAACCGCCGTTACCGTGATGAGGCAGATAGGAGTCGCCGGAGGTGTCCGCGCCGGGCGAGGGCTGCGCGGAGGCCTTCGAAATCACCCGCGAAAGACCCCGCTTCCCTACTTCGTCCAGGCCGAGATGGGATTGCCCAGCCAGCGCGAGTCGGCGGGAACCGCGTCGCCCCGGGTCACCAGAGACCCCGGTCCGACGGTCGTCCGCGCGCCGATGCTCGCGCCAGGCAGCACGATACCGTGCGGCCCGAGCGTCGCTCCCTCGTCCAGGGTCACCGGCGACATCGTCATGATCCGGTCGTGGAAAAGGTGCGTCTGGACGACGCAGCCGCGGTTGATCGTCGCGCCGTCGCCGAGGCTCACGAGGTCTGACTCGGGCAGCCAGTACGTCTCCAGCCACACCCCGCGCCCGATCTTGACGCCCATGGTCCGCAGCCACGCCGGCAGCAGCGGCGTGCCGCCGAGCGAACCGATCAGCCACGGCACCGCGAGCGCCTCGACGAAGGTGTCGGCGAGTTCGTTACGCCAGACGAACGAACTCCACAGCGGGTGGTCGACAGCGCGGAACCGGCCGACCAGCAGCCACTTCATCGCGGTGGCGGTCAGCGCGGCGAAAGCGCCGGCGGCGAGCAGCAGCGGCCCGCCGAGCAGCACCGCGACCAAGAACCCGAAGGACGACGCGAGCGCGAAGATCCCGGCGGCGACCAGCACGGTCAGCGCGACGCCGCACATCACCGGCACGATCCGGCACAGTTCGACGAGCGCGCGGGCCGCCTTCAGCCGCAGCGGCGGCGTGAAGGTGCGGCTCGTGTCGGACTCGCCGACCGACCGGCGGACCGGCAGCGGCGGCATCCCGAGGTACGACGAGCCCTTCTTCGCCTTCAGCGGGGCCGACGACAGCACGCCGACCAGGCCACGCTTGGGCACCGAGCGACCGGGCGCGGCCATCCCCGAGTTGCCGAGGAACGCCTGCTTGCCGATGCGCGCGGGAGCGACGTGCAGCCAGCCGTGGCCGAGTTCGTAGGTGGCGACCATGGTGTCGTCCGCGAGGAACGCGCCACTGTCGACCTGGGTCATCTTCGGCAGCGCGAGGACGGTGGACGCCTCGACGTTGCGGCCGACCTTCGCCCCGAGCATCCGGAGCCACACCGGGGTGAACAGGCTGGCGTACAAGGGGAACAGCCCCTCACGAGCCATGCCCATCAGCCGTTCGGTCGCCCAGACCTGCCACGCGACGCGGCCGTGCACGGGGTGGTAACCCTCGACCATGCCGATGCTCAGCGAACGGACGCCGACGAGCACGAGCAGAGCGTAGGTCAGGAAGTACGCGACGGTGGCGAGCGGTGTGAACAGCAGCGCCTGGCCGAGCGCGGCGCCCAGCGAAGGCACACCGGCGATCGCGTAGCCCAGCACCGCGATGGCGGGCAGAGCGGCGACGGCGGGCAGCAGCCCCAGCGCGACCGAGGTGGCGCCGTAGACCACGGCCCAGAACCGCGAACGCGGCGGGCGGCTCGACGGCCACTTCGGCGCGTCCTTGCTGGCACGGGCGGCGGGGGCACCGGCCCAGCGCTGCCCGGCCGGCACATTGCCGCGGACTGTCGACCCGGCCGCGATCTCCGCGCCCTTGCCGATCCGCGCGCCGGGGAAGAGCGTGCTGCGCGCGCCGATCCGCGCGTCGGCGCCGATCCGGATCTTGCCGATGTGCACGAGATCGCCGTCCACCCAGTGCCCGGTCAGGTCGACCTCGGGTTCGATGGCGGCACCGCGGCCGAGTTTCAGCATGCCGGTGACCGGCGGCGGCGAGTGCAGGTCGACGTCCTTGGCGATCCGCGCGCCGAGTGCCTTGGCGTACGTCGTCATCCAGGAAGCGCCCGCGACACTGTCCGCGCCGCTGAACTCGGCGAGCTTCTCGGCCGTCCACAGTCGCAAGTGGACACTCCCGCCACGCGGGTAGCTGCCGGGACGGACACCGCGCAGCAGCAGCCGCGCGCCGGTCGCCGAGATCGCGATCCGGCCCGCCGGGCTGAACAGCGCGACCCACGCGACGGCGATCCACACCCAGTTCAGCGTCGGAGCCCAGGCGAAACCGGCCAGCGACAGCAAGTTCGACAGCGTCGCGGCGATCGTCGTCCAGCGCAGGCCGACGAGGCCCATCAGCGGGACCATCAGCAGCGACTGGATGATCCCGGCCTTGCGCGGGGTCGGCGCGATGTCGCGGCGTTCGGTCTTCTGGCCGCTCAGCGCGTCCAGCATCGACGCGAGCGCGCCGAGCTTCGGGTTGGCGTAGATGTCGTTCACCGACACCTGCGGGTGCCGGGTGCGGATCCGCGCGATCAGCTGGGCGGCCGTCAGGCTGCCGCCGCCGTTGGTGAAGAAGTCGGCCTTCGGGTTGCCGACCGAGACGCCCAGGATCTCCGCCCAGCCTTCGGCGAGCCAGCTCTCCGTCGGCGACAGACCGGACTTCGCGGCGTCCACAGTGGACAGCGGCCAGGGCAGGGCGTTGCGGTCGACCTTGCCCGAGGTACGCGTCGGCAGGTCTTCGACCAGCGCCAGCAGCGGGACGAGCGCGGCAGGCAGCTGCTCGCGCAGCCGGGTCGCGGCCTCGTCGTGGTCGAACTTCACGCCTTCGGCGGGCACGACGTACCCGACGAGGACCTGGTTGCCCGCCTTGGTGCGGCGGATCGCGGCGGCCGCGCCCTGCACACCGGGCAGCGACTGGAGCGCGGCGTCGACCTCGCCGAGTTCGATACGGCGGCCGCCGAGCTTGACCTGCTCGTCGAGACGTCCGAGGAACAGCAGGCCCTCGGCCTCCGCGCGGACCATGTCACCGCTGCGATACGCGCGGCGCCAGCCCAGTGAAGGCAGCGGCGCGAACTTCTCGGCGTCCTTCTCCGGGTCCAGGTAGCGGGCCAGGCCGACGCCGCCGATGACCAGCTCGCCGGTCTCGCCCATCGCGACCGGCTCGCCCGCCTCGTTGACGACGGCGAGCTGCCAGCCCGCCAGCGGCAGCCCGATCCGGACGGGTCCTTCGCCGGTCATCTGCGCGGCGCAGGCGACGACGGTGGCCTCGGTCGGGCCGTAGGTGTTCCAGACTTCGCGGCCTTCGACGGCGACGCGCTCGGCCAGCTCCGGCGGGCAGGCTTCGCCGCCGAAGATCAGCAGGCGGACGTCTTCGAGCGCGTCGGCGGGCCACAGCGCGGCCAGCGTCGGGACGGTCGAGACGACGGTGATGCCCTGCGCGACGAGCCAGGGGCCGAGGTCGACGCCGGTGCGGACCAGCGAACGCGGCGCCGGGACCAGGCAGGCGCCGTGGCGCCAGGCGAGCCACATCTCTTCGCAGGACGCGTCGAACGCGACGGACAGGCCGGCGAGCACACGGTCACCGGGGCCGATCGGCTCCTCGGTGAGGAACAGCTGGGCCTCGGCGTCGACGAAAGCGGCGGCCGAGGCGTGCGAGACCGCGACGCCCTTCGGCTTGCCTGTCGAACCGGAGGTGAAGATGATCCAGGCGTCGTCGGCCGGAGCGGGCGAGCCCTCGATACCGCCGGGCGAACCGAGGACGGCGATCGCGCCGCCATCGGAAACGACGGCGGCGACGTCGGCTTCGCCGAAGACCAGTTCGGCCCGCTCGTCCGGGTCGTCCGCGTCGACAGGCACGTAGGCGGCGCCGACGGACAGGATGGCGAGGATCGCGACGTAGAGCTCAGCGGTGCCGGAGGAGATCCGGACGCCGACCCGGTCGCCGACGCCGACGCCGTTGGCTGTCAGCTTGCGGCCGTAGGCGTCGATCTCCTCGACGAGCTTGCGGTAGGACAGCGTGGTCTCGCCGTCGTCGATCGCGCCGGCGTTGGGGTGGCGGGCGGCGGTCTCGGCGACGATGTCGATCAGGGTGCGCTCACCCGCGCCGAGACCGGACCAGAAGAGGGCGCGGTCGCCGGCGGGAGCCGGGGACGGGGCGACGGTGATGTCGGCGGCACAGGCGATCGGCCGGGAATCGGCGGTGAGTGTCATCGGGCCATCACCACGGGCAAGACAGAATCGGGCAGTACAAACCCCTGGGCGCGCAAGCCCATCACACCTTTCGCGAAGTGCGTCATTCGGGCTCGCTCTCCGAATGAGGCGCCCGCTAGCAGACCAATCACTTTACCGCAGGTCAACGGCATATCTCGGCAGGGTTTCGACAGAGTGTCGAAACTCACCGGTGGACACGCCGAAACCCGAGGTCATCGACGTGTCCACTCAGTGAACCATTCACCTACATCGTGAGAAATCAGCGCGTTTTTGGTTTTCCGGCTGTTTTACCCGCTGACTTGCCCGCCGCTTTTCCGCCGACCTTGGGCCGTTGCTTCTTTTCCCGCACTCGGACATTCACCCGGACGGGGCTGCCTTCGAAGCCGAATCGCTCACGGAACTTGCGTTCGATGAACCGCCGATAGCCCGCTTCGAGGAATCCGGTGGTGAAAAGGACCAGCGTCGGCGGCCGAATGCCCGCCTGGGTCGCGAAGAGCACCTTCGGCTGCTTGCCGCCGCGCACCGGCGGCGGGGTCGCGGCGATGAGGTCGGCCAGCCAGCCGTTCAGCTGGCCGGTGGGAACCCGCTGGTCCCACGACTTCAGCGCGGTCCGCAGCGCGGGCGCGAGCTTGCGCACGGACCGGCCGGTGAGCGCCGAGATGTTGACCTTGTCCGCCCACGGCACCCGCACCAGGCCGCGGTCCAGCTCACGGACCATGGCGTGGCGGCGGTCCTCGTCGACGAGGTCCCACTTGTTGAAGGCGAGCACGCAGGCGCGGCCCGCCTCGACGACCATCGTCAGCACCCGCAGGTCCTGCTCCGAAAGCGGCTCCGCGGCGTCCAGCAGCACGATCGCGACCTCCGCCGCGTCGATCGCGGTCTTGGTCCGCAGCGACGCGTAGTACTCCGCGCCATTGGCCGAGTTGACGCGCTTGCGCAGCCCCGCGGTGTCGACGAACCGCCAGACGTCGCCGTCCAGCTCGACCAGCGAGTCGACCGGGTCGACGGTGGTACCGGCGACCGAGTCCACCACGGACCGCTCTTCGCCGGAGATCTTGTTCAGCAGGCTGGACTTGCCCACGTTCGGCTTGCCGACCAGCGCGACCCGGCGCGGGCCGGCGGTGGCGCGGTCGCCGTCGCGCGGCATCGACGGCAGCGCCTTGACAATGGCGTCGAGCAGGTCGCCCGAGCTACGCCCGTGCAGCGCGCTGACCGGGTGCGGTTCCCCGAGGCCGAGCGACCACAGCGACGCGGTGTCGGCGAGCAGGCGGTCGTCGTCGACCTTGTTGGCGACGAGCAGCACCGGCTTCTTCGAACGGCGCAGCACCTTCGAGGCGGCCTCGTCCGTCGCGGTCGCGCCGACGCTGGCGTCGATGACCAGCAGCACCGCGTCGGCGGTGGCCATCGCGATCTCGGCCTGCGCGGCGACGGAGGCCTGCAGCCCGGTGGCGTCCGGCTCCCAGCCGCCCGTGTCGACCAGGGTGAACCGGCGGCCCGCCCAGAAGGCGTCGTAGGCGACGCGGTCCCTGGTCACGCCGGGGACGTCCTGCACGACCGCCTCACGGCGGCCGAGAATACGGTTGACCAGGGTTGACTTGCCCACGTTCGGCCTGCCGACGACGGCGAGGACGGGCTGCGCGAGCTGCGCCTCCTCTTCGGCCTCGCCCGCGGCGATCTGCGCGTCCAGCGCGGTGAATTCGGACTCGTCGGACCAGGAGCCGTCGATCTCGCCGACTCCGTCAAACTCACTCATCAGTTACTTCACATTCTGTCGCGTGTCTTGGAGCCCGTGCTCCAAGCGCCATTCGTCCAGTGCCTTCACGAGGTCCGCGAGCGCGACACGAAGCCGCTCGGTTCCCTCCTCCAGCCCTGTCCTTCCCTTCCCGATTTCGGGAGTGAAAGGTTCGCCGACCATGATGTCGACGTGTGGCCGCCAGCGCCTCTTGGCGCCGGCGGGTTTGTACGTCCCCCGAGTGGCGACCGGAACCACGGTCGCCTTCCCGGCGCGGACCAGGAAGGCCGCGCCGCGCTCGAAGCTTTCGGCGTCACCGAGACCGCGGGTGCCTTCGGGGAAGATCCCGACCGCACCGCCGTCTTCGAGCACCTTGACCGCCGCCATCAGCGGCTTGCGGTCCACCGCGCCCCGTTTCACCGGGATCTGGCCCAGTTTCGGGAAGAACCAGCCGACGAAGCCCCGGAAGAGCTCCGCCTTGACCAGGAACGCGGTGCGCCGCGAGAACATTCCGAACAGCAGCGCCGGTTCGGCCATCGAGCTGTGGTTGGCCATGAACACCACCGGACCGGTCGACGGTACCCGCTCGGCGCCGTGGACCCTGACCCGGAAGGCGGGCCGGACGAGGAACCGGGAGATCCCCCTGCCGAAGGTGTGGAACGGGTCGCTCGCGCCCTCGGGCAGTCCTTTCGCGTTCACCGCGCGGCCTCGGCGGGGCAGCCTTCGAGAAGGCCGCGGTGCAGGGCCAGTTCCGCCAGGGCGACGATCACCTGGTCGATGTCGAGCGCGGAGGTGTCCACCTCGACGGCGTCTTCGGCGGCTCGCAGCGGGGACGCCGCCCGCGTGGAGTCCAGGCGATCGCGCCGTTCCACCGCGGCCTTCGCGACGGCGTGCGTGGATTCACGACCGGCGGCGGAGTCCTGCGCGCTGCGGCGCGCGGCGCGGACCTCGGCCGAGGCGGTGAGGAAGATCTTGAGCGGGGCCTCCGGCGAGACGACGGTACCGATGTCGCGGCCTTCGACCACGATGCCGCCCACCCGGCCGAGCACCTCGGCGATGATCTCGCGCTGCCGGTCGACCAGCAGTTCGCGGACCGCGGGGACGGCCGAAACCGGCGACACCGCGGTGGTGACGTCCCCGCCGCGGATCTCGGCGGCGACGTCCTCGCCCGCGAGGGTGACGGCCGCTTCGTCAGGGCTGGTCCCGATGCCGAGTTCGGCCTTGCGGGCGACATCGGCGACGGCGTCCGCGTCGGCCAGGTCGACCCCGGCGCGCAGGACGGCGAGGGTGGCCATGCGGTACATCGCGCCCGTGTCGAGATAGCCGGCACCGAGCTTCGTCGCGAGCTTCCGCGAAACCGTGGACTTCCCGGTCCCGGACGGGCCGTCCATCGCGACCACACCACGCAGGGCTCCCGCCACCGAAACTCTCCTCAGCTCATCCGTCGCTCATCTGATCGACGTCCATTCTGCCTGGTCGCGAACGACAGGCCTCGACCGCCCACGGCGAAGCGGCCGAATCAAGTTCCTAGCAGTGCTAGACAAACTATCGATACTATTGCTAGCGTCCACATTGTTCCTAGCACTGCTAGCTTCGGAGTCGGAGACCATGACCAGAATCAAGATCGCTTATGCCCTGTCCCTCGCCCTCGCGCTCTTCGTCCTCTACTTCGGCACCGGTTACGTGTTCTTCCCGGAGACCCAGACGGGCGGCTTCGGCCTGCCCGTCATGCCGATGAAGGGCGATCCGATCCTCGCGGTGAAGGGTGTCCGCGACATCGGCGCCGGACTCGTGGTCCTCGCGCTGCTCCTGTTCCGGAACGCCCGAGCACTGGGCTGGGCGCTCCTCGCGATGGCGTTCATCCCGTTCGGCGACATGCTGATCGTGCTGACCCACGACGGTTCCCCCGGCGCCGCGTTCGGGATTCACGGCGCGACGGCCACATTGATGGTGCTGGTCTCGGCGTTGCTCCTGATCCGTCCCGCGCAAAACGGACAGTGAGTTATCGTTGTTCACGTGAACGTCGAAGTGACCCCGCTCCCCGGAATAGGCGTCCGCAAGGACTTCGCCACCCGCAACGGCCGCCGTGTCGGCGTCGTGACCCATCGCGACGGTCACGTCGAGCTGATTCTGTCCAAAACGGACGATCCGGACGCCTGTTTGGCCTCACTTCCGCTCACCACCGACGAAGCGGGCGCGCTGGCGAACCTGCTCGGCGCGCCCCAGCTGGTCGCCCAGCTCACCGAGGAGCACCGGGACCTGCCCGGCATCAACACCAAGCAGCTGCCGATCAAGTCGTCGTCGCCGTTCGACGGGCGGACGCTGGGCGACACCGCCATGCGGACGCGCACGAGCGTCTCGGTCGTCGCGGTGATGCGGGCCGGTCAGGTCCACCCCTCCCCCACGCCGGACTTCAACCTCACCGCGGGCGACCTGCTCGTCGCGGTCGGCACGTCCGAAGGTCTCGAGGCCGCCGTCAAGATCCTGAAGTACGGCTGATCGCGGATGGATCACACCGCACTGTCCTTGATCGAACTCGGGGCGGTCTTCTTCGGGCTGGGCGCTTTAGGGCGCCTCGCCGGGAAGATCGGGATGTCCCCGATCCCGCTGTACCTGATCGGCGGCCTGTGCTTCGGGCAGGGCGGGCTCATCCCGCTCGGCGACATCGGCGACTTCACCCACCTCGCCAGCGAGATCGGTGTCGTCCTGCTGCTGCTCCTGCTGGGCCTGGAGTACTCCGCCGCCGAACTGTTCACCGGGCTGAAACGCTCGTGGATGGCGGGGGTCGTGGACATCGTGCTCAACGCCGCGCCGGGCGCGATCGTCGCGCTCATCCTCGGCTGGGGGCCGATCGGCGCGATCGTCATGGCGGGCGTCACCTACATCTCGTCGTCCGGGATCATCGCGAAGGTCCTCGGCGACCTGGGGCGGCTCGGTAACCGGGAAACGCCGGTGGTGCTGTCGATCCTGGTGTTCGAAGACCTGGTGATGGCGCTGTACCTGCCGATCCTCACCGCGGTGCTCGGCGGTGTCAGCTTCCTCGGCGGTTTGAAGGCCGTCGGGATCTCGCTGATGGTCATCACGGTGGTCCTGGTGATCGCGCTGAAGTTCGGCCGGTACGTCTCCGCCGCGGTGGACAGCCCGGACCGTGAAGTGTTCCTCCTCAAGGTCCTCGGCGCGGCCCTGCTGGTCGCCGGAATCGCTTCGGCGATGCAGGTGTCGGCCGCGGTCGGCGCGTTCCTGCTCGGTATCGCGATCTCGGGTTCGACGGCGGAGAACGCGACGCACATACTCGAACCGCTGCGGGACCTCTTCGCGGCCGTGTTCTTCGTCGTGTTCGGGCTCAACACCAACCCCGCGTCGATCCCGCCCGTGCTCGGCTGGGCGGTCGTCCTGGCGGTGGCGACCACGCTCACGAAGGTCGGCACCGGCTGGTGGGCCGCACGAAGACAAGGCATCGGGAAGATGGGCCGGGCTCGTGCCGGAGCGGCCTTGGTCGCCCGAGGCGAGTTCTCGATCGTCATCGCCGGGCTGGCGGTGGCTGCGGGCGCCGTGACCGGCGAACTCGCGGCACTCGCGACGGCGTACGTGCTCCTGATGGCGATCCTCGGCCCGACAGCCGCGCGGATCGTCGAGCCGGTGGCCCGCGCTTTGCAGCGCCGCCCCTTCGGTTCGAAGAGCCCCGCCTCGCAGACCGGCTGACCCCTCCCCCGCGCGCTATGAAAGGTCCTTTCCTTGCAAATTTTGCAAGGAAAGGACCTTTCATAGCATTGGCCTACCCGCGCTCAAGCCCCGAAACGGTGGCCGGAGCGATCCCCACCGGAGCCACCGGAAGCGCCGCTGGAACCCCCGACGGTCCAGAGCCCACCACAGGCAGCGCCAGCGAGGTCTTGCCGAGGTCCACCGTGATCTTCGGGTACTGCGACGGACCCGAGATGAACGAACCGTCCGTCCCGCCGATGATCAGCGCGAGCTGATGTCCTTGCGGGACAACATGATCCGTACTCGCCAGCCGGAATGTCACGGTGTACGGCTGCCCCGGCGTCAGCGGCGACTCCTGGCTCAGGGAACGGTAGTTGGCCAGATCCGCCCACCCGCGGCTGATGATGTTCAGCCCCACCGAGACCGCGTCGGTGCTCGTGTTCAGGTAGCAGGCGTCATTGCCGGAAGCGCTCGAACCCCAGCACGACTGCGTCATCTCGTTCTTGATGCCTTCCTTGGGCCCGGTGTAGTTCCGGATGGTCGCCGGGCCGTAGTCCACCAGGATCGCCGAGAGCCGCGCTGTGGACGTCGACGGCGTCGCGGTCACAGTCACCTTCGCCGTCCCGGACACCTGAAGGTCCTTCGCGAGCGCGCCGGTGCTGAACAGCACGCGTCCGCTCGCTGTCTCCGTCGGCCTCGCGGCCCAGCCGTTCGACGTCTGCCCCGAGGAGTCCGTGAACGACGCCGTGCCCGTTCCCGCGATCGTGCCGAGCGTGCCGACACCCGGCGTGCCGCCGGACGCGGGCCGCAGGGTGACAGCGTTCCCCGCGGGCCATGCGGCCTGGTCCACCCAGACATCGGGCTCGCGTTCCACACTCGCGCCAGGGGTCTTCTCGATGCCGTTGTCGACGCCGAGCAGGTAGTGGTCGAACCACTTGTGCAGGGTGTCGACCCAGGCCGAGCGCCGGTAGTCGAACGGGTCGACGTGGCCGGCCTGCGTGAGCCAGATCTTGCGCTCGACGTTCAGCGCTTCCCACCACTGCCCGAAGTTGATCGTCTTGACGTTCAGGTCGCCCAGGCCGTGCGAAGCGAGCACGCTGGCCTTCACCTTCGAGGCGCTCTGGACATAGTCCCTGTCGAGCCAGAACGCGTTGTAGTCGCCGTTCGAGGTCGCGCCCGCGGTGAGTTTCTGGTTCGCCGCGCCGCAGTTCTGCCCGCCGTTGCGCTGGGACACCGTCTGCGCCAGCCCCGCCGGGCTGCCCTGGCGCAGGCTCGCGCCGTCGGAGCGGTAGTAGTCGTACCAGGAGCTGATGGCACCGATCGGCACGATGGTCTTGAGCCCGTCGACACCGGTCGCGGCGACGCCGTTGGCCACCGTGCCGTCGTAGGACTTCCCGATCATGCCGACCGCGCCCGTCGACCAGGACGCGTTCGTCTTGGTCGAGCCCGTCGCGGTCGTGAAGCCGTTCGCCCGGCCGTTCAGCCAGTCGACGACCTTGCGCGCCGAGTTGACGTCCGAGGGCCCGCCGATGTCGGTGCAACCGCGCGACTTGTTGGTACCGGCCAGATCCACCAGGACCACGGCGTACCCGCGGGGCACGAAGAAGTTGTCGTAGTAGAGCGGGAACCCGACCGGCCTGCCCGCCGAGTCGTAGGTTTTGAGCTCGCTCTCGTTGCCGCGCCCGCAGCACGAGTAGTACGGGCTCGCGTCCATGATGACCGGGACCTTCTTGCCCTGCGCCGCCGGTTCCTTCGGGCGGATGATGTCGGCGGCGACCCGGTCCGAGCGGCCGTCGCCGTCCCCGTCGAGGCCGATGTCCACCCAAGCCGTCTCGCGGACGGCCTGGGCGAAGTCGTAGACCGGTTCGCTGCCCCGCGGTTTCGCCGCGGACTGCGGCGCCGCGACCACGGCCGCGGCGACCGCCAAAATCCCTGCCAGCACAACTGTTTTCACGGTTGAGCCCTTCCCCGTCGGCTGAAAGCCCGTCAGGAAGAGCTAAACGCGATGAACCACCAGTGCAGTAGAGCGGAAAGTCTTACAGATCGACAGCGCGGTAGAGCGAGCCGACCTCGCCGCGGTTCAGCCGCCGGATCGAGCCCGACCGCTGGGCGCCGAGCTGGACGTCGCCGAGCGCGGTCCGGACCAGTTTGCGCACCGGGTGCCCGGTGGCCGCCATCAGCCGCCGCACGACGTGCTTGCGCCCCTCGTGGATGACCAGCTCGATCTGGGTCCGCCCGGCCAGCATGTCCTTGACCCGGAACTGGTCGACCTTCACGATGCCGTCCGGCAGCTCGAAGCCCGCCCGCAGTTCCTTGCCAAGGCCGCGCGGGACGATGCCCTCTACCTCGGCGAAGTAGGTCTTCAGCACCTGGAACGACGGGTGCATCAGCCGGTGGCCGAGGTCTCCGTCGTTGGTGAGCAGAAGGAGACCTTCGGTGTTCTCGTCGAGCCTGCCGACGTGCACGATGCCGGGCGTCTCCTCGTACCGGCCGCGCAGGTAGTCGCCGACGCACGGGCGGCCGCGGTCGTCGCTCATCGTGCTGTGCACGCCCTTGGGCTTGTTCAGCACGAGGTACACGAGGTCCTCGCGGACCTGGACGCGGGTGCCGTCCACGTGGATCACGGAGTTGTCCGGATCGACCCGGCGGCCGAGTTCGGTGACCACCTTGCCGTCCACGCTCACGCGACCGCGCACGATCAGGTCCTCGGCCGCGCGCCGCGAGGCGACGCCGGCCTGCGAAAGGACCTTCTGCAGCCGAATGCCGTCGGGATGGGCGTCAGATGTCATCGATGGTGTCCACTTCGGGTAGCAAGGGAGCGATCGGGGGAAGGTCGGCCAGGGACGACAGTCCCAGTCGCTCCAGGAACAGCTCGGTCGTCACGTACAGCGTGCCAGTGGTTTCGGGGTCGGCCCCCATCTCCTCGATCAGGCCGCGCGCCAGCAGCGTCCTGACCACCCCGTCCACGTTCACACCTCGGACGGCGGCGACCCTGGCCCTGGTCACCGGCTGCCGATAGGCGATCACGGCGAGGCTCTCCAGCGCGGCTCGCGTCAGCTTGGAACGCTGGCCGTCGAGCAGAAGCTTCTCCACGAACGGGGCATAGACGTCCCTAGTGTAGAACCGCCACCCTTCGCCGACTCGGCGCAGGTCGATTCCGCTGGTCCGGTCGGTGAACTTCTGCGCCATCGTGCGCAGCGCGACGGTCACCCGCGACACGGGCTGGCCGACGGTTTCGGCGAGCGATTCCTCGTTGATCGGCGAGTCGACGACCAGGAGCAACGCCTCGAGCGCCGCTTCGAGCGCCTCGTCGGAGGTGACGTCGGGATAGTCGCCGTCCCCTGCCGCCACGAGCCCTTCGTCGGAAGACGGCTCGGCAACGGGCGCGTCGGGCTCCGAAGTCTCTTCGGGCGCCACTGGGGTGTCTTCGGTCTTCTCGGTCTCTTCGGTGTTCTCCGGGCTCACCCGTACTCCTCGTCTTCAACGGCGGCGCGGTCGTGTTCTGCCGCCACCGACGCCTCCGCCACGGACCCGCCGGTCCAGCGCACGTGCAGTTCGGCGAGCGCCTCCAGCTGCTCGAACTGGACCGTCGCCTCGCGGTACAGCTCCAGCAGCGCGAGGAACCGCGCCACGATCTCGACGGTGTGCTCGCAGTCCTCGACGAGCTCGGTGAAGGTCGCTTCGCCCCGTTCCGCGAGCTTGAGCCGCAGCAACGCGGCGTGCTCGCGCACCGAGACCCGGCCCATGTGGATGTGCGCGATCGACACCGTCGGCGGCGGCTTCGGCTTGAAGACCGCGACAGCGATCTCCGCGAACTTCGCCGGGTCGACACCGAGCATCACCTCGGGCAGCAGCCCCATGAACCGGTCTTCGAGCGCCACCGATCGCGGATACCGCCGCAGCGCGCCGGCCTCCAGCTCACCGAACAGCGCCGCGACCTGCTTGTACGCCCGGTACTGCAGCACTCGCGCGAACAGCAGGTCCCGAGCTTCGAGCAGGGCGAGATCGTCTTCGCTCTCCACTTCGGCGGCGGGCAGCAGCCGTGCCGCCTTGAGGTCGAGCAGGGTCGCCGCGATGACCAGGAACTCGGTCGTCTCGTCGAGGTTCCATTCCGTGCCGAGCGCGCGGGTGTAGGCGATGAAATCGTCCGTGACCCGGTGCAGCGCGACCTCGGTGACGTCGAGCTGGTGCTGCGAGATCAGCTGGAGCAGCAGGTCGAAGGGGCCCTGGAAGTTCGCCAGGTTCACCTTGAACTTGGACGTGCTCAGCTCTTCGCTGGCCAGTCCTTCGGGAACCATCCCGCCGTGCACGGTCTCGTGCACGGCGGGGGTCTCGTCTGCTTCTGTCCGCTCGACCGGCTCCGGGCCGCTGGGAGCAGCCGCGGCCGGGTCGTCCATCAGCTCTCGGTCTCTTTCCCGTCCTCGCTGCCCGCCCGCAATCGCTGGACGAGTACCGACTCTTCGCCCGCCGCGTCGAAGTCGGCCAGCAGGACGGCCACCGCCTCGCGGACCAGCCTGCCGCGATCGAGCACGAGCCCGTGCTTCGCCCGGAGGTTCAGCCTGGCCTGCTCCATCGCCAGCAGTTCGTCGCCGGAGACGTAGACGGTGATCTTCGCGTCGTGCTTGGTCCGCCCCGAACCGCTGCGCGCGGCACGGGTCAGCTGGTCCTTGTGCGCTGTCTCGTCCCCGGAACCGTTCCCGTTGCCGTTCCCCGTCGAGGGGGCGGGCTGCGCGGGCGCGGGCGGGAGATCGAGGGCCGGGCTGGAGGTGATCCTGAAAAGTTCGGACGCTCCGGGCAGGGAAGCTCGCCTGCTCACCGAGCGATCACCTCGCGTGCCAACGCGCGATAGGCCGCCGCGCCGGCTGATTTGGGAGCCCAGGTCGTGATCGGCTCGCCCGCGACCGTCGTCTCGGGGAACCGCACGGTGCGGTTGATCACCGTGTCGAACACGGTGTCGCCGAATGCCTCCACCACTCTCGCCATGACCTCCTTCGAGTGCAGGGTTCTCGGGTCGTACATGGTGGCGAGAATCCCGGTGATGTCCAGTTTGGGGTTGAGGCGTTCCTGCACCTTCTCGATGGTGTCGATCAGGAGCGCTACGCCTCGCAGACTGAAGAACTCGCACTCCAGCGGGATGATCACACCGTCCGCGGCGGTCAGTGCGTTCACCGTCAGCAGGCCTAGCGAGGGCTGGCAGTCGACAAGAACATAGTCGTAGTCGTTCATGACCGGACGAAGCACCCGTAACAAAGTGTGTTCGCGCCCTACCTCTGCGACCAACTGGACCTCGGCCGCGGACAGGTCGATGTTGCTCGGCAGCAGGTCGACGCCGTCCACCCGGGTCTTCCGGATGACGTCGGTGATGCTGACCGAGCGCTCCATGATGACGTTGTAGACCGTCTGGTCCAGTTCGTGCGGCTGAATGCCGAGACCGACCGAGAGCGCGCCCTGGGGATCGAAGTCGACCAGCAGCACCCGGCGGTCGCATTCGGCCAGCGCCGCGCCGAGGTTGATGGTCGAGGTGGTCTTGCCGACCCCGCCCTTCTGGTTGCACATGGCCATCACCAGTGCGGGACCGTGCCGCTCCAGCGGCCGCGGTTCGGGGATCTCGCGCAGCGGGCGGCCGGTCGGGCCGATGCCTTCCCTTTCGCGTTCCTGCTGCTTGGTTTCTTTGGCGCGCTTGGCCTTGCGGCCGCGGGAAGAGATCGTGTCCTCCGACGGTTCGTCGCCGTCGTGTTCGGCGGGGGTTGCGATGGTCACCTGATGGAGGCTCGCCGCGGCCGAACCAGCGGACGCGGACGGCTTCGCCGGCTCGTTCGGTGTCGACATGGCGCGAAATCTCCTCCTCGGCAGGGTCGTCGGCAGCCTATGCGCGATTCGCGAGTCGAGACAAAGAGGCTCGCCGGGACCGACAGGGTCGATTAGCCGAGCGCGCGGGGATGTGCTGTCGCGTAGACCTCGCGGAGCGTGGTGACCGTGACCAGCGTGTACACCTGGGTGGTGGTCACCGAGGCGTGACCGAGCAGTTCCTGTACGACGCGGACGTCCGCGCCGCCTTCGAGAAGATGCGTGGCGAAGGAATGGCGCAACGTATGCGGGGAAACTCCCGCCGTGATGCCCGCGGATTCCGCGGTGTCCTTGAGTACCTGCCACGCGCTCTGCCGGGAGAGCCGGGAGCCGCGGGCGTTCAGGAACATCGCCGGTGTCCCCCGGCCGTTCAGGGCGAGCGCCGGCCGCGCGCGGACGAGGTACGCGTGCACCGCTTCGAGCGCGGGACGGCCGATCGGCACGATCCGCTGTTTGCCGCCCTTCCCGTCGAGCAGCACGGTCCGTTCGGTGTCGTCGATGTCGTCGACGTCGAGCCCGACGGCCTCGGAGATCCGCGCGCCGGTGGAGTAGAGCAGTTCCAGCAGCGCCCGGTCCCGCAGCGGCCGTTCGCCCTCGGGAGGCGGGGCTTCCAGCAGTCTCAGCACGTCGTCGACCGGCAGCGCCTTGGGCAGCCGCTTGGCCGCGGCGGGCGGGCGGACCTCACGGGCCGGGTCGTTCTCGGTGATGCCGTCGGCGTGCGCGAACTTGTGCAGCCCCCGCACCGCGACCAGCGCGCGGGCCGCCGAGGACGCGGCCAGCGGCTGATGTTCTTCGTCGCCTTCACGCAGCGCGGCGCCGAACGAGGTGATGTGCGCCGAGGTGACGTCGGTGAAACGCTCGACGTCGGCGTCGCCGAGGTACGCGGTGTAGCGGCGCAGGTCGCGGGAGTAGCTGTCGAGGGTGTTCCTCGCTGTTCCGCGCTCGACCACCAGATGGTCGAGGTAAGCGCCGACCACCTGGGCGACTCCAGCACCGCCGGCCCGTGACACACGGACACTCTAGGACCACCGGGACCCATTCGGGTGTTCGCCGCGCATACCGCGTCGCGGGTGTGAAACGGGCTACCTTGGGAGCATGTCCGAGCAACCGGGTCCGGAGGAAATGCGCGTCGGCACCGCCGAACGCGAAGAGGCGGCGCGCCTGCTCGCCGATCACTACAGCCAGGGCAGGATCACGCCCGACGAGTACGAGGGCCGGGTCCTCGCCGCGTACGAGGCCGCGACGCTCGGCGAAATCCGGCCGTTGTTCCAGGACCTGCCCGCGCCGCATCCGACTTTCCTGGCACCGCGGTTCGAGCC
The DNA here is from genome assembly GCF_042647925.1 of Amycolatopsis speibonae. NCBI lineage: Bacteria > Bacillati > Actinomycetota > Actinomycetes > Pseudonocardiales > Pseudonocardiaceae > Amycolatopsis > Amycolatopsis speibonae. The sequence continues at coordinate 16,676 of NZ_JBHRWK010000079.1, read as the reverse complement.
GCCGCCCTTCGTCCCCGTCTACCAGCAGCCTGTCGCGATCCTGCCGTACTCGCCGAAGTCGAAGGTCGCCGCCGGGGTGCTGCAGATCGTGCTGCCGTTCGGGATCGGGCGCTTCTACACCGGCCATGTCGGGATCGCGCTCGCCCAGCTGGCGGTCGTGGTGTTCACTTGCGGCATCGGGGTGGTCTGGCCGATCGTCGACGGGATCGTTCTGCTGGCGAACGGCGGCACCGACGCGCAAGGCCACCGTCTCCGCGACTGAGCCCCTCGGTCAACCACCGTCTCCCGGACACCTACTGCCGGCCGGTTCCGTGTGTCGCCCGTCTGATCACGCGTGTTCGCCATCCAAACACGCGAGTCACGTGCCTGATCACGCGTGTTCGCCTTTCAAGCACGCGAGTCCCGCCAGGGAACGGCGGCACCGACGCGCAGGGCCACCGTCCGCGCGACTGAGCTCCCCGGCTCCCGAATGCCATGAAAGGTCCTTTCCTTGCAAATTTCGCAAGGAAAGGACCTTTCATAGCGCGCGAAGGGGGCTAGAGACCGCGTGAAGCGAACTTCGTCGGCCGGGTCTCCCAAGGCGCGTCCGCGGGCCGCGTCGAAGCCGCCCCCGAAAGCACCGTGTGCGCGGCCAGCACGCCACCGACGGTCGCCCCGTTCACCAGCTCACCGGCCAGCGCCATCCGGACCGCCTCGGCGAGCGGGAACTTCCGCATGACCAGGTCGGCCTCCTCCTCGCCGAGGACCTCCCTGTCCACTTCGGACAGTTCGCGGGCGAGGTAGACGCGGACGACCTCGTCGGTGAAGCCGGGCGACGCCGCGACGTCGACCAGGGTCTCCCAGCGCTCGGCGCTGAGCCCGACCTCCTCGACCAACTCGCGTTTCGCCGCGCCGACGGGGTTCTCCCCCGCTTTGTCGATCAGCCCGGCCGGCAGTTCCCACAGCCGCCGCCCGACCGGGTGGCGGTACTGGTGGATCAGCGTGACCGCGCCGTCGGCGTCGAGTGCGACGACGGCGACGGCGCCGAGGTGCTCGACGACCTCACGGCGGGCGGTGCCGCCGCCGGGCATCACGACCTCGTCGACCCGCAGCCCCACGACACGTCCGATGTGGACGTCCCTTGTGGACGCGACGGTGAACTCGTGCTTACCGGGCTCGGTCACCGCGCTCCCGTCTGAGCGGCTTCGGGCAGCTCGACCGGCAGCCGCTCGGCGACCTTGCGGTCCACGACGGCCTTCACGAACGCGCTGAACAGCGGGTGCGGACGGGTCGGGCGGCTCTTGAGCTCCGGGTGCGCCTGGGTGCCGACGAAGAACGGGTGCTTGTCGGCGGGCAGCTCCACGAACTCGACCAGGTGGTCGTCGGGCGAGGTACCCGAGAACACCAGACCGGCCTCGGAAAGGCGCTTGCGGTAGGCGTTGTTGACCTCGTAGCGGTGACGGTGCCGCTCGGAGACCTCGGTGCTGCCGTACGCCTTCGCGACCTGCGAGCCCGGCTTGAGTTTGGCGGTGTAGGCGCCGAGCCGCATCGTGCCGCCCATGTCGCGCTCGCCCGCGACGACGTCGCGCTGGTCGGCCATCGTGGAGATGACCGGGTTCGGGCCGTCCTCGAACTCGGCCGAGTTCGCGTCGGAGATCCCGGCCAGGTTCCGCGCCGCGTCGATCACCATGCACTGCAGGCCGAGGCAGAGGCCCAGCAGCGGCAGCCCGTGCGTCCGGGCGTAGGCGATGGCGCCGACCTTGCCCTCGATGCCGCGCACGCCGAACCCGCCGGGCACCAGCACACCGTCCACATCGGACAGCGCCGCGGCCGCACCGGCCGGGGTCTCGCAGGAGTCCGAGGGGACCCACGAGATCTGGACCTTGGCGCGGTGGGCGAACCCGCCCGCGCGCAGCGCCTCGGTCACCGACAGATACGCGTCCGGCAGGTCGATGTACTTGCCGACGAGCGCGACCCGCACCGTCTCCGACGGGTTGTGCACCCGGTCGAGCAGGTCGCCCCACACGGTCCAGTCGACGTCGCGGAACGGCAGCCCGAGGCGGCGCACCACGTAGGCGTCGAGCGCCTCACGGTGCAGCACCTTCGGGATGTCGTAGATCGACGGCGCGTCGGGACAGGCGATGACGGCCTCGGTGTCGACGTCGCACATCAGGCCGATCTTGCGCTTGAGGTCCTCCGGCAGCTCACGGTCGGCGCGGCAGACGAGCGCGTCCGGCTGGATGCCGATGTTGCGCAGCGCCGCGACCGAGTGCTGGGTCGGCTTGGTCTTCAGCTCGCCCGACGGGGCGAGGTACGGGACCAGCGAGACGTGGAGGAAGAAGCACTGGTCGCGGCCGACGTCGTGGCGGACCTGACGGCAGGCCTCCAGGAACGGCAGCGACTCGATGTCGCCGACGGTGCCGCCGACCTCGGTGATCACGACGTCCGGGCTGTTCCCGTCCTCGTCCGCGCCCGCCGCGGCGGTGATCCTGGCCTTGATCTCGTCGGTGATGTGCGGGATGACCTGCACGGTGTCGCCGAGGTACTCACCGCGACGCTCCTTGGCGATGACCTCGGAGTACACCTGCCCGGTGGTGACGTTGGCCTTGCCGTCGAGAGCCCGGTCGAGAAAACGCTCGTAGTGCCCGATGTCCAGATCGGTTTCGGCGCCGTCGTCGGTGACGAACACCTCACCGTGCTGGAACGGGTTCATGGTGCCTGGATCGACATTGAGGTACGGATCCAGCTTCTGCATCGTGACCCGGAGCCCACGTGCGGTAAGGAGCTGACCCAGGCTGGAAGCCGTGAGTCCCTTACCCAGAGAGGAGGCAACGCCTCCGGTGACAAAGACATACTTGGTAGCCCGCGACTGAAGTCCCACGGGCTTCCACCTTATCGCACGCCCGCCGAAGCGCTCACCGGCCACGCCGCAAGCGTCCGATGGAGTGGAAAACCGCTACCCTCGCGGCGTGACAGACGCGCACGACACCTGGACCGCACCGGTCGCGGAAGGCCCGCTGGACGCGGACATCCGCGTCCCCGGTTCGAAGTCGATCACCAACCGGGCCTACGTCCTCGCCGCGCTCGCCAGCGCGCCGACGCGGGTGCGGACCCCGCTCGACTCCCGGGACGCGCGGCTGATGCTCGGCGCGATCTACGCCCTCGGCGCGCACTCGCAGGGCAGCATCGGCGGCTACCTCGTGCATCCGCTCGGCCCCGGCCGCGTCCATCCCGAAGAGACCGTCCGGGTGGAGCTCGGCAACGCGGGCACGGTCGCCCGGTTCACCCCCGCGCTCGCGGCGCTGGGCACCGGCCCGGCGCTGTTCGACGGCGACGAGGCCATCCGGCGCCGTCCGATCGGGCCGCTGCTGAAGGCGCTGCGCGGCCTCGGCGCCCGCATCGACGACGATCGACGCGAGGCACCGCCGTTCACCGTCCACGGCGAAGGCGGCCTGCGGGGCGGCAAGGTCGACCTGGACTCCTCGGCGTCGAGCCAGTTCCTGTCCGCCCTGCTGCTCGCGGGCCCGTCGTTCCAGCAGGGTGTCACCGTGCGCCTGGTCGGCGGCGCGGTACCGAGCGAACCGCATATCGCCATGACCTCCGAAATGCTCCGCCGCTTCGGGGCCACTGTGGACCGCGAGGGTGCCGAGTTCCACGTCGCCCCGACAAGGCTTTCCTGCCCCGAGTACGTCGTCGAGCCGGATCTCTCGACGGCGGCGCCGTTCGTCGCCGCGGCGGTCGCGACCGGCGGCACGGTGCGGATAGCGGGCTGGCCGCAGCGGACGACCCAGCCCGGCGACTGGCTCCGCAGCCTGCTGCCCGTCCTCGGCGCGACGGCCGAACTCGACGCGGGCGGCCTGACCGTCAGCGGCAGCGGCACGATCCCCGGCGTCGAACTGGATCTGCACGACGTCGGCGAACTGACGCCGGTCATCGCGGCGCTGCTGTGCCTCGCCGAGGGACCGTCGATCATCTCCGGGGTGGCGCATCTGCGCGGCCACGAGACCGACCGGCTGACCGCGCTGGCCACCGAGCTGTCGTCGCTCGGAGCCGACGTCCGCGAGACCGAGGACGGGCTGCGGATCACGCCGGCCCCGCTGCACGGCGGGAAGTTCCACACCTACGACGACCACCGGCTGGTGATGGCGGCGGCCGTGCTGGGGCTGCGCGTCGAAGGCGTCGAGGTGGAGAACCCGGAGACGGTCGGGAAGACCTTCCCCGGATTCGCCGAAGCCTGGACTTCGATGCTCGGCTAGCCTCCGGCGAACGGCGAGCCGCGCCACAGGTCGATCATCGGCTTCAGGCCTTCCATCAGCATCGACAGCTCGGGCGTCATCGACAGGCAGGCGACCACCTGAAGCAGGCTGAGGGACGGGTCGGGGTGGTCGTGAGTGTTTTGGGTCGTTCTAACGACACTTATCACTCACGAGCCCGCCGGCCGGTTCAGCCCGCGGAGCGTTCTCCGTCATCCTCGGGGAACAAGGTCCGCAACGTGACCGCGCGATTCACCCGCACATGCTCGACGGCGTGGGCCCGTGCGCGGTCCGCGTCGCCCGACGCGATCGCGTCATAGAGACGGCGGTGCTCGTCGAGCAGTTCACCCCAGTGCTCGTTCTGGCTGGTGAGCCAGCGCAGCCTGCCCTCGAGCGGGCGGAGGATCTCGTTCAGCAGCCCGTTGCCCGCCAGCGCGACGATCTCGTCGTGGAAGCGGGTGTTGAGCAGGGTGATGCGGGCCGGGTCGCCGCTTTCGGTGGCGCGCGCGGCCTCGGTGAGCAGGCGGTCGAGCGAGCGGAGTTCCGGTTTGCCCGCCCGCTCGGCGGCCAGCCCGGCGGCGAGCCCTTCGAGCGCCTCACGGACGTCGAACAGCTCTTCGACGTCCGCTTTGGCCAGCTGACGCACGACGATGCGCCGGGGTGACTGGACGGCGAGGAAGCCTTCGGCCTCCAGGCTGCGGATGGCCTCGCGCACCGGGACCCGCGAGACCCCGAGGTCCTCGGCGAGTTCCCGTTCGACCAGCCGGTCCCCCGGCTTCAACCGTCCGTCGAGGATCCGTTCGCGCAGCTCGTCCCGGACCCGCTGCCGGGTCGCGGCCAGCGGCTGCCGCGGTCCTTCCTCGGTCACCGGACCTCCCCTTCAACACTGCTGTAACAGCCCGTAACCCGAGTTTATCGGCAGAAACCTTGACGACGGGCCACCGCGGGGTGATATTTGGGATGCCAAATTTTGGGATACCAAATCGACCGGAGTTCCCCGTCGATCGGAGGCCCGCATGACCGCCGCCCCAGCCACCGGTACCGAAGCCCACGCAGCGGATCAGCCCGATCCGAGGCTCTGGAACGAGGATCTCGCGCCGGCGAAGGAACGCCGCTGGAAGGTCTACGACATCTTCGCGCTGTGGATGTCGGACGTGCACAACCTCGGCAACTACACGTTCGCGGCGGGCCTGTTCGTGCTCGGGCTCTCGGCGTGGCAGGTGTTCACCGCGCTGCTGACCGGCTTCGTGCTCATCTACTTCGGCATGAACCTGATGGGCAGGATCGGGCAGCAGACCGGCGTCCCCTTCCCCGTCGTCGCCCGCATCAGTTTCGGCACCTTCGGCGCGAACCTGCCGGCGCTGATCCGCGCGATCATCGCGATCTTCTGGTACGGCATCCAGACCTACCTTGCCTCCGTGGCCATCACGCTGCTCGTGCTCGCGATCGATCCGGGGCTGAAACCGTTGACAGAGGTGGGTTTCCTCGGTCTGCACGCGCTCGGCTGGATCTGTTTCGTCGCACTGTGGCTCGCGCAGGCACTGGTGCTCACCCGCGGCATGGAGGCCGTGCGCAAGTTCCAGGACTGGTGCGGTCCGGGCATCTGGATCGTGATGATCGCGCTCGCGGTGTGGGTACTGGCCGCGGCGGACTGGAACATCTCCTTGACCGGCAACCCGAAGGCACTGTCCACAGGGGAGCAAGTACGGCAGTGGTTCGGCGCGGTGGGCCTGATCCTGTCGATCTACGGCACCCTGATGCTCAACTTCTGCGACTTCTCCCGATTCGCCCCGAGCCAGAAAACGGTGCGGCGCGGCAACTTCTGGGGTCTGCCGATCCACTCGACGGCGTTCGCGCTGCTGTCGGTGCTCGTCACTGCGGGCAGCCTGCAGGTGTTCGGCGAGGCCATCACCGACCCGGCCGAACTGCTGGCCCGCATCGACAACACGCCGGTGCTGATCATCGGCGCGCTGACTTTCGCGATCGCCACCATGGGCGTGAACATCGTCGCGAACTTCGTCTCCCCCGCCTACGACCTGGCCAACATCTGGCCGAAACGGATCACCTTCACCATCGGCGGGATGATCAGCGCGGTCGCGGCGCTGTGCGTGCTGCCGTGGAAGCTGTTCGTGGCGGGATCCGATTCGCCGTACCACTACAAACACGGGTTCAACCCGCGGGCGATGGTCACCTTCCTGCCCACCGCGGCACTGTCCGCGGTCATCGCGCTGGTGCCGTTCTTCGCCCCCGCAGCGCCGTACTCGTGGTTCCTCGGCACCGCTTCGGCGGCCGCGCTGTACTTCGCCGTGTCCCGGAAACAGCGAGTCGCGTGATGCGGATCCTGGTCACCAACTGCAACACGACCGAGGCGATGACCAAGGAGATCGAGGCGGGCGCCCGCGCCGCGGCGAGTCCCGGCACCGAGATCCTGGCCAGAACGCCGTTGTGGGGCCCGGAATCCGCCGAGGGATGGCTGGACAGCTTCCTGAGCGCCGCGGCCGTCCTCGACCTCCTGAACGGGCTGGACGAACCGTTCGACGCGCTCGTGATGGCCGGTTTCGGCGAGCACGGGCGGGAAGGCGCCAGGGAACTGCTCGACGTCCCGGTCGTCGACATCACCGAGGCGGCCGCGCATCTGGCTTGCCTGCTGGGAAGACGCTACGGCGTCGTGACCACATTGGACCGCACGTGCGGGCTCATCGAGGATGGCCTGCACGCCTCCGGCGTCGCGCAGAACTGTGTCGGCGTCCTCGGTGCCGGGCTGGGCGTCCTCGAACTGACCGACGAACGCCGGACGGAATCGGCGCTCTTGACCGCCGGGCGCCGGGCCCGGGACGCGGGCGCGGAGGTCCTCGTCCTCGGCTGTGCCGGGATGACCGGGTTGGACCGGCGGATCTCCGCGATGCTCGGCATCCCGGTGATCGACGGCGTCGCCGCGGCGGTCCGCCTGGCCGAGTCTCTTGTCGCCCTGGACCTCAAGACCAGCCGGGCCGGCTCCTATGCCCGCCCGCTCCCCAAGACCCGCGTCTGGCCCACGCAATTCGGCACCTAGTTGCGATGCTTGCACGCGCACGTATCGCAACCAGGTGCCGAAATGCGAGAGGTCAGTTGCCTTCGGCGGCGATCCCCGGAGCGGGCGCCTGGGCGTTGCCCGCGATGCCGTAGCGCCCCGCGCCGCCTTCAAGCTGCTCGCGCAGCGCCATGATCGTGGTGACCCGGCCCGCCGCGGTCTCCGCGTTGTCCACAGTGGACAGGATGGACGTCGACGAGGTGTCGGCGCGGATGACGCCGAGCGCGCCGGTGCCGTCGGCGGATCCCGCGTCACCGGCCAGGACGGTGCCCGCCCCGGAGCGGTCGAGCTGCGCGGCGAAGCGCGCGACGGTCGAGGCGCGGTCACCGGCGCCGTCGCCGGTGTACTTCGAACCGGTGAGCACGATCGCGAGCTGCGCGGGCTTCACGTCCCCGCCGGTCTTGAGGAAACCGCCGTCGGTGAGCCCGCCGAGCGCGGCCGCCAGCTCCACCGGCGTGGACTGCGGCTGCGCGTTGTCCTTGTTCAGCAGTGCCACCGAGCCCAGCAGAGCGCCGGCGAGGGTGCCGGGGTCGCCCGCGGTCGGGAACTGGACGCCGGCGGGCTGCAGCCGCGTCACGACGTCACGCAGCTGATCGGACCGCATCGGGTCGGAGAACGCCTCGGTCAGCTGGATCTCACCGGTGACGGCGGCCCCTGCCTGCCCGACGAGCTTCTTGAGTGCGTCGCGGTCCGCGGGCTTCGCGTCCTCCGTGGTCACCAGCACCACCGAACGCTTGTCCAGCTGCCCGGCGACGACCTTCGGCCCCATCGCACCGGCGAACGCGTCCGCGTCACCGAGCCTGGCGTTGAGCGAATTGCGCTGCGTCTCCAGATCCGCGACCTGGGAACCCAGGTCCTCCTTCTGGCCGGCGAGGCCCGAAAGCAGCGAACCGTTCAGCGCCGTGGACCCGAGCACCACCCCGAGCGCGAGCGCCAGGAAGCAGGCGGCGATGGAAACGATGTGGTACCGCAGTGAAATCACGTGAAAAGTCCCTTGCCCCAAGCGATGAACGAATTCCAGGTCTCGCGGATCCAGTCGAGGTAGACCGAACCCACGTCGGAGACCAGCAGTGCGGCCGCGACGGCCACCAGGGTCGCCACGACCAGCAGGACGATGGCGCCGATGGACACCCGGCTGCGGTGCAGGGTCGCGACAGCCTTGCCGTCGACCAGTTTCGTGCCGAGCTTGAGCCTGGTGAGGAACGTCGAGGGGTTCGACCCGGACCGGCCGTGGTCGAGGAACTCCCGCAGCGTCGCCTGGAAACCGACGGTGACCACCAGGCTCGCCTCGTGCGCGTCGGCCAGCAGCAGCGCCAGATCTTCGGCGTTGCCCGTCGCGGGGAAGGTGACCGCGCCGATCCCGAGGTCCTGGATGCGCTCGACCCCCGGCGCGTGCCCGTCCGGCTGCGCCGGGACCACGACCTCGCCGCCACTGCGCAGTGTCTCGGCGCCGATCCCGTGCGGGTCGCCGACGATGACGTCCGGCTGGTACCCCTGCGCGCGCAGGGTGTCGGCCCCGGCGTCGACACCGATCAGCACCGGGCGGTGCTCGGAGATGTACTTCTTCAGCTTCTTGAGGTCTTCGGCGTGCCCGTTGCCGCCGGCGACCACGAGGGCGTGCCGGTCCCGTAGCGGAACCCGGATCTCCGGAACACCGACGCCGTCGAGAATAAGACTGCGTTCCCGGCGCAGGAATTCGATCGTGTTCGCGGAGAACGCCTCCAGCTGGGTGGACATCCCGGCCTTGGCCTCGATCATCTGGTCCGCGACGCTTTCGCGCGTCTGCTGGATCCCCGACCCGATCTGGCGCTCACCGATGTAGACGACGCCCTCGTGCAGGCGGAGTTTCGTGCCGTCCTTCACCTTGCGCAGCAGTTCGCCGCCGACCGAATCGACCAGCGGGATCCCCGCTTCGAGCAGGATCTCCGGGCCCAGGTTGGGGAACCGGCCGGAAATCGACGGCGAAGCGTTCACCACCGCCGCGACTTCGGCCTCCACCAAGGCATCGGCCGTCGAACGGTCGAGATCGAGCTGGTCGAGGACGACGATGTCGCCCGGGCTCAACCGGCGGAGCAGCTCGCGCGTGCGCCTGTCGACCCTGGCGACGCCAATGATCCCGGGGAGGGTCTCTTGGTTACGCGTGAGCAAGCCGGTGAGCTTCATGCGACCGATAGTGACAAATCCCCGCGGCCTTCTGCGTCCGCCACGCCGATGGAAACACGCCGATTAACCCACACCGGGTCGCGTTACTTGGCCTTCTTGCGCTTTCCGCCGCGACGGGCTTTGGGCTTGTCCGGCGCGCTCTTGTCGGCCTCGGCGACGGCGAGCAATTCCTCCGCGTGCGCCCGTCCGGTCTCGGTGCTTTCCATTCCGGCGAGCATCCTGGCGAGTTCGACGACCCGCTCCGATTGCTTGAGCACGCGCACGCCACTGCGGGTCACCCCGCCGCTCGTGCCCTTGTCCACCACCAGGTGCTGATCGGCGAACGCGGCCACCTGCGGCAGGTGCGTGACCACCAGGACCTGGTGACTGCGCGCCAGCCGCGCCAGGCGCCTGCCGATCTCGACCGCCGCGCGGCCGCCGACCCCGGCGTCGACCTCGTCGAACACCAGCGTCTGCACGGTGTCCGCGTGCGCGAGGACGACCTCGATCGCCAGCATCACACGGGAGAGCTCACCGCCGGAAGCGGCCTTGTGCACCGGGAGCGGCGGTGCGCCGTCGTGCGCCCGCAGCAGCAGTTCGACGTCGTCGACCCCGTCGGAGCCGGCGTGCACGAGCCTGCCTTCGACCTTCACCGCGTGCGAGTCGCTCTCGTCCACGGTGCGCCGCTCGACGGTGATCTCGATCTCCGCCTGGCCCATGGCGAGCCCGGACATCTCGGCGGTGATCGCCTCGGCCAGTTCGGCGGCGGCCTCGACACGCGCCTCCGACAGGCGCAGGGCGTGCTCGGCGAGGGTCACCGCCAGTTCGTCACGGCGCTTGGCCAGCTCGGCCAGCGCTTCCTCGGAGGTGTCCATCGTGGACATCCGGCGGCGGGCGTCGTCGGCCCAGGCGAGCACACCGTCCACATCGGCCGCGTACTTGCGCGTGAGCCGCTTCAGATCGGCCTGCCGCGCGAGCACCTTCTCCAGCAGAGCCGGGTCCGCGTCGAGGGTTTCGAGGTAACTGCCCAGCTCGGCGCCCACTTCGGACAGCAGCACCGAGGCTTCGTCCAGCCGGGGCCCGAGTTCACGCAGCACGGCGTCCTCGGAACCGGTCAGGTGCCGTGTCGCCTCGCCGATCAGCCCCAGCGCGCCGGGCACGTCCGGATCCCCGTCCGGCGAACCGGCGACGGCGGCGTGCGCGGCGCTGGACGCCCCGCGCAGCTCGTCGACCGCGGCGAGCCGCTTGATCTGCTCGGTGAGCTCGGTGTCCTCGCCGGGTTCGGGCGCGACGGCGTCGATCTCGGTGAGCCCGTGCCGCAGCAGGTCAGCCTGCTGGGCCATCTCACGGGAGCGGGTGGACCGCTCGGTCAGTTCGGCGACGACGGCGAGCCACTCGTCCCGGACCGCGCGGTACAGCTCGAGCGGCTCGGCGACGGCCTCACCGGCGAACCTGTCGATCACCGCGCGCTGCTCGGCGGGCCGCAGCAGCCGCAGCTGATCGTTCTGCCCGTGGACAGCGATCAGCTGCTCGGACAGGTCGGCCAGCACGCCGACCGGCACCGAACGGCCACCGAGGTGGGCGCGGGACCGGCCGTCTACCGAGACCGCGCGCAGCGCGATGACGCTGCCGTCCTCGTCGACCTCCGCCCCGGCGTCGGTGACGATCCGGGTGGCGCCCTCGGCACCGCCCAGCTCGAATCGGCCTTCCACGAAGGCCTTCAGCATTCCCGTTCGCACCTTGGACACTTCGGCTCGGCCGCCGGAGAGCAGGTGCAACCCGCTGACGACCATCGTCTTGCCCGCACCCGTCTCACCGGTGACCACGGTGAAGCCCGCGTGCAGTTCCAGCAGGGCGTCCTCGATGACTCCGAGGCCCTGGATGCGCATCTCGGCCAGCACGACGCCCACCGTAGCGGCCCACCCCGACCATTCCCGCACCCGCCACGTCATGAAAGGGTCGTTCAAGACGTTTTTCGTCCTGAACGACCCTTTCATGACATCTGTCAGCGGGCGTGTCGCTCCCGCCAGCCCTTGATCGGCAACGAGAACTTGTGCACCAGCCGATCGGTGAACGGGCCTTCCCACAACCGGATCAGGCGCACCGGCACCTGACCGCAGGTGACCCGCACGGCCGCGCCGGCGGGAAGTTCGAAGGTCCGCGATCCGTCGCAGGTCAGGACGGCGGGCGAGCCGTCCGGATCGATGGCGACGGTGATCTCCGAGTCGCGGGAGACGACCAGCGGCCGGGAGAACATCGCGTGCGCGTTGCTCGGGACCACCAGCAGTGCCTGGACGTCCGGCCAGATGATCGGCCCGCCCGCCGAGAACGCGTACGCCGTCGAGCCGGTCGGAGTGGCACACAGGACGCCGTCGCAGCCGAAGGACGACACAGGCCTTCCGTCGACCTCGATGAGCGCGTCCAGCACCCGCTCACGCGAGCTCTTCTCGACACTGGCCTCGTTGAGCGCCCACGTGTGGACGGTCTCCTCGCCGTCGACGCTGACCACGACATCGACGGTCATCCGCTCTTCGACCTGGTAGTCGCCGTCGACAGCGCGCTGGACGGTGTCGGCGAGCTTGTCCGAATCGGCCTCCGCGAGGAACCCGACCCGGCCCAGGTTCACGCCGAGGACCGGGACGCCGTTCGGCCTGGCCAGTTCCGCGGCCCGCAGCAGCGTGCCGTCGCCGCCGAGCACGAACACCAGCTCGGTCCCGGCGGCCGGATCCTGCTCAGGCGCCATGACCGTGCAGGGCGCCCCGATCCCGCCGTCCGCCTCCAGCATCTCCCGGACGTCCTCGTCGAGCACCCTCAGCCGCACACCGGCCTTGGCGAAACGGGCCGAAACCTCGCGTGCCGCGTCCCGGGTCGCGTCCCGGTCCGGGTGCACGACGAGCAGCACCTCGCGATCGCTCATTGGGGTCCCTCCAGGACTGCGGTCCGGACGAGCCGCTCGGCGTCGGTGCCGAGGGTCTCTCCCGCCCCGCGGGTAAGCCAGACGAAGTATTCGACGTTCCCGGACGGCCCGGGAAGCGGGCTCGCCACCACGCCACGCAGGCGCAGGTCCAGCTTCTCGGCCTCGGCGAGCACGCCCAGCACCGATTCGGCCCGCAGCTCCGGGTCACGGACGACGCCGCCGCTGCCGAGCCGGTCCTTGCCGACCTCGAACTGCGGTTTCACCATCGGCACCAGATCGGCGCCGTCCCGGGCGCAGGCGGCCAGCGCGGGCAGCACGAGCTTGAGCGAGATGAACGAGAGGTCCCCGACCACGAGGTCGACCTGGCCGCCGAGGTCTTCCGGGGTCAGGTTGCGGACGTTCGTCTTGTCGAGGACGACCACCCGGTCATCGGTGCGCAGGCGCCAGTCCAGCAGGCCGCGGCCGACGTCGGCGGCGATCACCGTGGCGGCGCCGTTGCGCAGCAGCACATCGGTGAAGCCACCGGTCGAGGCGCCCGCGTCGAGGCAGCGCTTTCCCTCGGTCGAAAGACCTTGCGGGGTGAAGGCTTCGAGCGCGCCGAGCAGTTTGTGCGCGCCGCGCGAGGCCCAGCCGGGATCGTCGCTGTCTCGCACCACGATCGGCGCGTCGGTCTCGACCCCGGTCGCGGGTTTGGTGGCCACCATCCCGCGCACGGTGACCTTGCCCTCGGCGATCAGCGCGGACGCCTGTTCCCGGGAGCGGGCGAGCCTCCGCCTGACGAGCTCCGCGTCCAGGCGGGCGCGTTTGGGCACGCGGTCAGACCTTGTCGATGGTGGACAACGCCACCGTCAGCTCGGTGTGCACGGCTTCGAAACGGTCGACGTGTTCCGAGAGCGGAAGCGCGGCGAGGTCGTCGAGACCCGCCACGGCTTCGTCGACCCCGGCACGCGGATCGGTGTCCTGCTGTGCGAACTGCTCTTGCTGAACCGGCGGCGGTCCCGGCACCGGCGGCGGGCCGGGAACCGGGGGTCGCGGAACGGGAGGGAAGTGGTCTTGCACCCCACCAAGTTAGCAGCGCTGGTCAGGCGAGGCGTAGCTCGCCGAGCGCGGCACGGGCGGTGTCGCCCACACCACGGACCTCGGTGATCCCCGACTCCCAGGCCACCGCGCACAACGCGCGCAACAGGTCCAGGGGGTCACCTTCGCCCTCGGCCTCGAGCACGTCACCCTGTGCGGTGACGCGCCAGCCGTCCTTGGGCCCGACTTCGAGCAGGTCCGCCCGGCTGCTCAGCCCGGACAGGTCCCACGCGAGGTAGCGCGGACGCTCCTCGGGCCTCGCCTTGATCAAGGACGCGGCGTCGGCGACACCGGTCAGGACACAGAGCGCGTCGATCCCGGCCGCGACCGCACCTTCGATGTCGGTGTCCAGCCTGTCGCCCACGACGAGCGAACGCTCAGCGCCCGCGTCGCGTGCCGCCGTGGTGAACAGCAGCGGCGCCGGCTTGCCCGCCACCAGCGGTTCGACATCGGTGGCGGTGCGCAGGGCGGCGACCATCGACCCGTTGCCCGGCAGCAGACCGCGTTCGGTCGGCAGGGTCGCGTCGACGTTGGTCGCCACCCACAGCGCACCCGCGCGGATGGCGAGACACGCCTCCGCGAGGGCGGCCCAGGTGTTCTCCGGGGAATGCCCCTGCACCACGGCAGCCACGTCCGGCCCGGCTTCCCGGACCGTGCGCAGCCCCGCCGACTCGATCTGGGCGACCAGCGACTCCGTGCCCACGACGAGCACCACGGCGCCCTGAGGCAGCCGCTCACCCAGCAGGGCCGCGGCGGCCTGAGAGCTCGTGTGGACCTCGTCGGGGGTCGCGGTGAGCCCGAGTGCCTCCAGATGCGCGGAGACCTCAGCGGGCGCCTTGGAGGCGTTGTTCGTCACCCACCGGACGGCGGTGCCGTGGTCCCGGAGTGCCCGGAGTGCTTCCGGCGCGCCCGGGACCACCTTGCTGCCGTGATAGACCGTGCCGTCGAGGTCGAACAGGACCGCGTCGTACCCGGCCGACAGAGCGTCAGCCATTCGTGAGCTCCGCGGCGCGCTCGGCGGCGTCGGTCTCGTCCTCCTCGTCGGCCTCTGCCGCGTTCAGGAACCAGCGGATCGCGTCGTCCTTGCGGTCGGCGGCGGCGAGGTTGTCGGCGTAGGCGTAGAACAGCCGGGCGCTCCACGGGTCGCGCTTCTCCGCCTTGAGGTCGTCGCTCTGGAGCGAGACCACGGCGGCGTCGAGCTGGCCGAGGTCGCGCCGCGCGCCGGCCGCGACGATCGCGAGTTCGATCTGGGTCGCCTTGGACAGGCGCTCCTTGTCGACCTCCTTCGCGAGGTCGAGAGCCCGCTCCGGGCGGCCGATGGCCCGCTCGGCGTCGGCGATGATCGCGATGTGGTCGTCGGCCCGGGTCATCCGGCGGACTGCCCGCAGCTCGGACAGGGCGTCGGACCAGTTGCCCGCGTGGTAGGCGACCAGGCCGAGCGCCTCACGGACGATCGGGACACGGGAAGCCTTGGCCTTCGCGTACTTGGCGTGCGCCATCGCGGCTTCGGGGTCTTCGTCGACGAGGCCGCCGGCCGCGACGAGGTGCTTGCCGACGGTTTCCGCGAGCGCCTTGGGCAGCGTGCGGAGTTCCCGGCGGACCTCCTCGTCCAGATCGGAGAACTCGATGCCCTCGGGCAGTTCCGGCGCCTCGAGCAACTCGCGCGCCATGGTCTCGTCGTCGACCGGCCTGTCGTCGGTACGCGGCGACGACCGGAAGTCCTTGCGGCCCTCGGAACGGTCACGCTGGGGACGGTCGTCACGCTTGCGCTCGAACCGGCCTTCACCGCCACGGGAGTCTCCGCGCTTGTCGTCGTACCGCTTCTCCGGACGGTCACCGGAAGGCCTGCGGTCGGGGCGGTCGCCGGAGGGACGGTAGCCGCCACCGCGGTTGTCACTGCCCCGGCTGTCACTTCCACGACTGTCGCCACCACGGTTGTCGCGGTCGCCGTAGGACTTGCGCTCGTAGCCGCCACTGCTGGGACGGCGGTCGCTCGAGGAGGGGCCACGGCGGTCGTCGCGACGCTCGCTGTTGTAGCCGCCGGAGCGGGAACCACCGCGATCGTCACGATCGCGGTAGGACGGGCGACGGTCGTCGCCGCGGCTGTCGCTGCCCCGGTCGCCGCGGCTGTCACGGTCGCTGTAGGACTTGCCCTGGGGGCGTCCTTCGTAGCGGTTGCCGGACGGGCGGTCGTCGGACCGGCCGCGGTTGTCCGAGCCGTAGCCGGAACGGGCCGGCCGGCTGTCGGAGCGCTTCTCGTAGCGGCCCTCGGAACGGTTGTCCGAGCGGCTGTCGGACCGGCTGTCCGAACGGTTGTCGTAGCGACGCTCGGGACGGCTGTCCGAGGAGCGGTAACCACCGCGGTCGCCACCCCGGCTGTCACGGCTGTCACGGTTGTCACGGTTGTCGGACCGGTAACCACCGCGGTCGCCGCCGCGGTTCTCGCGGTTGTCCGAGCGGTAGCCACCGCGGTCGCCGCCGCTGCGGTTGTCGCCGCCACGGCTGTCACGACGGTCGTCCGAGCGGTAACCGCCCCTGCTGTCACGACTGTCACGGCTGTCGGACCGGTAACCACCGCGGTTGTCACGGCTGTCGCGGCCACCGGACCGGTCGTCACGACGGTCGCCGGCGCCGGGGCTCCGGCGGTCGTCGTTGTTGTAGCGCGGACGGTTCTCGTCGCGTCCCTGTCCGGCGAAGCGGCTGCCACCGCCACCGGAGCGCTGGTCGCGGGGACCGTCGCCGGCGCGGGCGGGCTTGCCGGAATAGCTGCTCGTGCCGCGGGCACCGCGGTCGTCACGGCGCGGGCGGCCCTGGTAGCCGCCGTCGCGGCCGCCCCGGTCCTGCCTGCCGCCGGCGGAACCACGCCGGTCACCTCGCTGCGCGTCAGACCGGCCTCCGCGGGGACTCTCGTCCCGGCGGCCCGACCGGCCGGACGCGCCATCATCTGAGTCACGTCGACCGAACTCGGACACCTGGCCTCCTGCCACTATTGAAAAAGTTTTCGACTCTTACGCTCGCCCGTAGGGTGGGCCAGCGGACCATTCTAGTCCGTCCACGGACATGAAAAGAGACAGGGCCCTGACCGGGGAGAACCTGTTAGGGGTTCTCGACCCTGGTCAGGACCCTGTCCTGAAGTTAGTCCGGCGGTGTCCTACTCTCCCACAACCCTTCGGTTGCAGTACCATCGGCGCTGTCAGGCTTAGCTTCCGGGTTCGGAATGGGACCGGGCGTTTCCCTG
>NZ_JBHRWK010000078.1:0-6708 GCF_042647925.1 Amycolatopsis speibonae | reverse complement strand
CAGCCGATCAGGGTTAGTCCACACAACCGACCATGATCAACTGGTGGCCGCACCTGTCTGCGGGCAGCCCACCAGCGACATCACGAAGTCCGTCTGGAGTACTAAGTCAGGACGAGAGCTGAGCGGTGCGTAGCGACGAGCGATGCTGATCGATGGCCCGGCGAGGGTGAGTATCTCCGCACAGAGGACATCGAACCAGCGGTCGCGTGCGTCATCTGTGCTGGGAGCGTTCACGACCAGCACGATAATCAGGCAGACGTGGCTCAGCGAGATTCGCTCGTAAGCGAGTCTGAACTGTCATGGACAAGCTCCCGGAATGACAGCGTGTGAGGGTCCGTGGTGTTGACCTATGTTGCGGAACTGGTCGTCTCCATGCCCAGATCACTCCGGGCACGGTGTCATTGCGGCGGGTTGCCCAGAGATGGCTAGGTCGTGTGGGGTACGGCGAGTGTGAGCTTGAGTTTGTGGGTGATCTCGTCCTTGCGTTCGTTGTCGAGACCGAGCGAAATCGTGCCCTCCTCCGTGATGGCGAAGACAAGTTCGACTGAGCTGTCTTTGAGGACGTAGGGTTCGTCCCCGCTGATCGCCAGTGACATCACCTCTCGGATGGTCTCGATTGCCTCGACCAGAACGTCTTCGACCTGGTCTCCGCGAATCTCATGCGCCTGCGCGAGATCTGGTGGTACGAGGGTGAGGTCGATAGTGTGAGTGTCCTTGGCTGTTAGCGCTCGCCCCAGTTTGATCGCCATGCCGAGCACAGGGACCTTAAACTCAAACTTGCCGCCGGCAGTCGTGCTAGCGACGGTGTTCAGGGTGAGTTGGACAGCGGTGACCTGCAGGTCCCGATTGACGTTGACACGTGACAAGCCGGCCTGAGTGATGGCGGCTTTCACCGCGCTCACGAGTTCGGCGACCGGTACTCCGTCGGGCGTGATGTGCATGGTGTCCTTTCGTCGATGACGTTACTGAGCGGTGGCGTCAGGGTCTCCGTATACGGTGTAAGCGAGCCAGGTCGGGTCGATCTCGTCCTGACCAGATGCAGTCAACCGTGCCTTGTGGGCGGCAGCGCCCAGGGGGTCGCCGGCGCGTAGTTGCTGATAGAACGTTTCGGCGAATCTGGACGCCGTCTCACTCCGGATCGGCCAGAGGGTTCCCACGAAAGCGCCTGCGCCGGCAGCCATGAATTGCTGTGCCCAGCCCATCATGCGACTGTATTCCGGTACCGCACCGGCGCTGCGACAGGCATTGAGGAACACGAGCGGGTTACGGGGCGCCAGGCTTCGTTGTACGACGGCGCTGTTGAGCAAGGTCGGTACAAACGTGCCACCGGACATCGCGATTGATGAGCCGCCATCATTGAGGGAGAAACTGTTGTGGCAGGCGAAGTGCAGCGATCCGCATTTCCCGGAGTCGATGAGGTCCAGAAGATTATCCAGAGCGTGTACGGTCGGGCCTCGCCCGAGTATCGCGGCAACGGCGTCGATCTCCTGGCGCGCGTTGTCTGGAGCACGTTCGGACAGCACGTAGGAACACCCGTCGAGACTCGCGCGCCGGGACCGCTGTTGACCGAAAACTCGTCGTAGCACTGGGAATTGCTCGATGAGAAAACCGCGGTCATCGCCTAACCGTAGAGGATACAAAAGTTCCCAGGGCAGCACGTCGTGAGTGGTCGCGACGCTGAGGGACGAGATCTGGCCACGGAGTTGCCAAAACTGCTCCTTGATCACCGTTGGGACGATGTCGTTCCATAGCCCGACGCCAGTCTCGCGCATCCAGCGGCGGGCCGTACCGGCGGGATACGGGCCGCGTCCCTGCGCCATCTGCTTGAGGGTGGCGACCGCGCGTTCCACCGCGACGGCAGGTTCTGCGGTCAGTGACTGTGCCAGCACCGGCTCAAACAGATACTCGTCGGACAACAGTTGGAAAACGTACTGTCGGCCATCTGACCGCACGAGCAGGGTCACCTCGCCGCGCCGGGCTACCACGTCGGCGAGCGAAGCCTCCATTGGTGCTTGCTCGACGAAGCTGGCGCCGCGCTCTACGGAGACCTCGAGAGCCAGCTCGCCGAGAAAGGTGCCGCCCACCCACGCCGTGACATGCAATCGATGCAGTCCCGCATCTCGAGCTTGGAAGCCAAATCGTATCGGCTCGGCATTTCCGCTACGTGGAACGAGGATCACCCGCTGCAAAGGCCCCTCAGGGGTCAAACCTGCTGGTGCCTGAACCAGCACTAGCACCTCAATGCCTTCGTCCGGCACCGAAAGTGCCTTGAGGGGAGTAGATGCTGATGCTGACGACGCCCGTTGTGTTGTGATCCGCACGACCAGGCTCAGCTCTGCCGACAGTGGAGCGCGGTTGGGTAGACTGGCCTGGAGAAAACGCGTTGGATCTAGATCCGGCCTTGGCAACGGACTCCGAATGGGAGGCGGACTGGAGCCTGCGCTTCCCGTAGCAGGGCTCCCCGAGCTCGTTCTTGGACGGGCCACTTCCTGAGCGTCTGAACTTGCTCCCGATGGGCCTGCGGACGCGGCGCGATGTCTACCTGCGCCCCGCCGTGCTCGAGCTTGCCGGCCTGCGGGGCTGAGCCCAGGAGCCTCGTTGGCTTCCTGGCGAGCGCGGCGTCCCGAGGTATAGCCGCGCTGAAAGCTTCGCATCCGGTTGCGGACGGCGTCTGCCGAGCGAGCAACCACGTCGACCACCGGCGAACTGGCAGGATCCTCGGTGTCACGGTAGTCGTCCGACGTCTCGGCTGCCGGGCCCCGGTTATCAGCCGAGCCAGGCACAAGATGCGCGTTCGGGATGCGCTTTGGCGGCCCTGCCAGAGTGGTCTCCTCCCCTTTCGGCTCCAGCAGTGAAGCTGCTGCTTGCCAGCCGTCGCCGGACTGCTGCGTGGCTGCTGCCGGCGGGGCCGACAACGAATCCGTGCCTCCAGCCGAATGCGGCGGAGTGTCATCGGCTTGCGGGTAGGGGTCCGAAGGACTGTCGTCCGCTGTAAACCAGTTCGAGAGCACTGAACCGTAGATCGGCAGGCGCCCGGAGGGCACATCGTCCTCAGGTGGTGCCGGCTCACCTGTGTCATGCACTGCTAGGGCAGGGGGAGGTTCGCTCAAGGGTGTGAACTTCGGCTCCCCTTTGGGCAGCACGAGTTCGCTGAACTCGGGCGGCTGGAAGAGGTCGGCATGGGGGCCGAGTGGAAATTCTCGCGCCTTATGGGTTAGCTGCGGAGGAGACTCAGACAGTTCCGCGGGGCCGACGTAGGGGCCAGCGGCGCTTTTGCCGCCGACCAGGTCGTCGAGGCTGAGTGGTGTGTCTGGCTGTACCAAGCCTCCCTGTGCGTAACGAGGGTGTTGGGGGTGCTCGTGCGCCCCTTGGGGTGAATCGCCCGACGGGCCGGGTTTGTCATCGGGCTTGTCGACGGAGATGGGTGACCAATGCTGGACGATGTAGGCGAGGTTTGCGGCGAATGGCTGGTCCTGTCTAGCGGCCGAGTCGAGGGCGTATGCGAGTTCTCGCAGTTGCTCCGGTGTGCTGGCTCCGAACTTCCAAACCTCTGCGCGTAGCCGAGCCGCTGCTTCTACGACAAGCTCCGGACTGGCGTTACGATCGAGCATGCCGCGTAACCGTGCAATGAGTTCCGGCTGCGAACCGGCGGCATGCCAAGATCTGGGCTGCAGGCACCATCGGTGCACGATCTGTGCGACAATCTGACCGACCGATACCTCATCACCAGGCACTTCGCCCCTCCAGACAATTGTCTGCTGCCTGTCTACGTGAGCATAGCTATACAGCTGTGATCATGACGAGCTTGCATGAGGTCGATGCCGGGAAGCCTGAAGCAAACTGGCGGAGCGGTGATCACTTGCCCTGTTCTCAGTTGGCGATGCCGACGTCCCTCAGGCTCGTCACTATTAGTGGTTCGCTCGCATGACGGCACCGGGACACCTTCCTGGTTGCTGCGGGCGACGTCGCCCGCAAACGTCAGCAGCCCCGCTGGCCCGGATCGCTGTCCAGCTGAGTATTCCGAGTGAATACGCCGTATCCGCCTCCGCTGCTGGTGCACGCTCGGTTGCTCGGTGTCGGGTAAGGTCAGTCACGCCTGGCTCCAGTGCCAGGCCGTGGGCGGGTGGCTGCGCAGGGCCAGCGGTTTGTTGTTGACATCCTGCCGACATCAACATGGTCGTCTTCGCAACCGCCGCGACTCCCGTCACGGTCCAGCTGATCCGCTCGATCGAGCGGATCATGCCGCCAGGGCCTAGTGATCCCGGCAGGTCCCATGACTGAACCTGCAGGTGTATCTGCATCTAGGTCAGCCTTTTGACCGTCAAGGAGCGGCGTGCGGAAATCGCGCCGCGCCGGGCACTCGGTGCACGCAAACGGCACATCACATGTCAGTTTGTCGCTGAAGCCGCAATTTCCTGAGCGTTCGGCGGACTGCTCGGCGCGGGCTGTTGCGCCGCCATCGTCGTCATGGCGCAGGAATGGACAGCGACCCTGTGTTCGGCCACCCTCTTTCCCACACCTCTAGCCGGTGGTCTCATCGGCGTTGTCGCCGGCCTCGGCGCGGCGTTGCTGGCGGCGGTTATCGAGCCCACCGACATCCTTCGTGTTGATGTCACGAAGGTCTGGTGCTGTCAGAGTCGCGTGCCAAGAATCTTGAGGTCCCCGATTTGCTGCCTTTGGAGGTTGCGGGTCAGGGATGGTGGGTGACCTCCCGGAGAGCAGTCTCGAGGATGCCCTTGCAGCGTGAATAGATGGTGTGGACCTGACGCGGAGTACTGCTGACTCGTTCGAAGAAGCCTCGGCCCGCGGTGCCCATGTCCGGTTCGGAGGTAGTGGCGATGATCTTCTTAAGCTGCCGCTCCATCATGGTGGTGAGCGCTGTGAACCGGTCATTTGGATGGGGATGGGTCGAGACGTTCGTGGGTGCGGTGCCGAGCGCGCTCAAGAGGTACATTGCCAGGATGGCGATGGCGATTCCATCGGCGCATTGGACGATGAGGCCGAGCTGGGATCTATCGGGGCCGAGAGGATGGAATCCTTCGCGTCGCATCTGCTCCCAGGTGCTGGCGAACAGGATCTCCCGGTAACCGGTCAGGTCGGCCTGGATCTCGTCCCGGTGGGCCGAAGGCAGGGACGCATTATCGGTGATCTCCAGGGCGGGGGAGCGTGACAGGTATTCCTGCGCTGCCGGCTTGGTGTGCGAGCCGATGTGCCCGAGTAGAATGTGCGCGAGTTCGTGTCCGATGAAGAACCCTTCGGCCAGGTGTAACCGCCGTTTCCGGTGGCCGAAGTCGACGTCGCTGACACCCTCCCGGCTTAACAGGAAGAGTTCCGTCCGGTTCTGATAGCGAGGCAGGAAGCCAGGGTCCTTATCGACGAGGAACAACTTCAGGTCGATCAGGCGTGATGTGAGTTCCGGTAGCTCACGTTTCACGATCTGAGCCTCGATGTATTCGCGGAGGTCGTCGTCGCTGGGGTCGCTTCTATGCATAAGCCCCAAGACTTCGGCTTGCATCCTGCTGACGTTCTCCCATAGGACGACGCATTGGTCGAGGGCTGTATAGAGGCCGTCGGTGATCGCGACGTAAGGCGCGGCCTCGAGCGTGCCGTGTGCAGAAGCATTGGCCACCAGCGAATTGACCCGGCCGACGAATATTTCATCGAGCGTCGCGTGGAGCTGCCATGGGGAATACTTTTGGTACCGGTCCAGGATCTCGCTGATCACCGGGCAGTTGCTCGCTCGCCCCTTGGGTGACCAGTGCAATGCCTCGGGGCGGATGCCTGGCAATGTCATGCCCGATCGCTCTTGTAACCAGGCGTAGTAGTTACGTTCGCCTGGCACGCCGAGCCGTTCACTGAAGGCCCTCCGGGACCGGCGTAGTGCTCGCTTCACAGGTATAACATACCGATGTTCCAGTTGCTTCTTTCTGAAACACCGATCGGCTGCGAAGGTCGCTCTCGGAACAGTGGAGGCGAAAAGAGGTTCGTCGCAGCTCGCGTGCAGTACCAGAGCCTGCGCTTGTGCGAGGACGTGGTCCAGCGTCCTGGGCAGGTTCCGAACTTGGACGCGGCCGAGCTCGTGTGGTCGCATGCCAAGGAGGCGTGGGCGAGTGCACCGTGGCGCTGGATCGACTGTTGCCGTAGTGGTGATGGGTCGGCTCGCGCGGACCAGAGTGGTCGACGCCTTCCTCGCTCGCGCCGCAACCGACCTAAGGGCTCCGCGACGCCGATTTTCAGTCCCTGTCGTCGTCGCGATGTTGTGGGGAGTGGAGCTGAAGCGAAGTCTCCCGTTGTCTCAGGTGTGGGGCACGGCCGGTGTGTGAGGATGCTTCGATGTCACCCAACGCGCGTGCTGTTGATCCGGATCGGCTTGTTCGTTGGTGCAGGGAGTATCTGGGCAGCCCGCCGGCGGAGGAGTTGTTCAGGTCCGGGTTCCTGTCCGTCGTCATCGGGCTGCGCCTGGTTGACGGTCGTGAGGTCGTGATCAAGGTTCGTCCGGACTCGCCGCGGCTGGCGGCCTGTGTGGAAGTCCAGCGCCGCCTGTTCCAGGCCGGTTATCCGTGTCCGCGGCCGCTCACCGGTGCCGCGCCGTTGGGCGGCGATGTGAGGTTGCCCCTGTGGACCGGACACCCTGATCCCAGACAGTGGTCTGGGGAAGGATGTCTCTGTGTCACGTTCGTCGAAGTATCCGGAGCAGTTCCGCAAGGA
>NZ_JBHRWK010000077.1:0-64490 GCF_042647925.1 Amycolatopsis speibonae | reverse complement strand
CACCACCGATCGTCACAATCCGTGCCCGAAGCTGCCTGGAACCGCCTCCAGCGCCCCCGCTTACCTGCGAAAATGCTAAGTAAGTGGCATTGCCCTGGGACGGGCGGGGGCTGGGGTGGTGCGGAGTGAGGTGCGGGGTCAGCCTTGGCGCAGGGTGGTGACCATGGCTTCCACGGCGATTCGTGGCTTCACGTTCAGGTCGATCGCCTCGCGGCATTCCAGGACGGCTTCGAGACGCCGCAGGATCGAGTCGGGCGCCCAGGCCGAGGCGGCCTGCGAGATTTCCGAGGCGTGGTCGGGGTGGTTCAGCGTCGCGCCCGCGCCGCTCGCGGTCACCAGCACGTCCCGGTAGAACGCGGCGAGGTCCACCAGCGCGAGATCGAGGGTGTCCCGCTGGGTCCGGGTCGCCCGTGACTTCTGGCGCTTCTCAAGCTGCTTCACCGCGGCTTCGGCGGCCCGCTTCGCCCCGGCGACGCCCTTTCCGATGCCGTCACCGCCCATCGCGGTGCGGAGTTCGGAACGTTCGGCCTCGTCACGGACCTTGCTTTCCTCGCCCGCGTCGGCCTCGGCCGCGCTGATCAGCTGATCTGCGCAAGTGAACACATCGGACGGACGGCGCAGGCCGAGCGGGATCCGCAGCACCGTCGCCCGCCGCTGCCGGGCCGCCTCATCGGTGGCGAGCCGCCGCGCCCGGCCGACATGTCCGCTCGAGACCGACGCGGCCCACCGCGCGCGTTCGGGATCGATGCCGTCCCGTTCCACGAGCACCTGCGCGATCGCTTCGGCGGGCGGCGTCCGCAGGGTCACCAGACGGCACCGCGAGCGGATCGTCACCGAGACGTCGTCCGGATGATCGGACGGCGCGCACAACAAGAACACCGTGCGGTCCGGCGGCTCTTCGACAGCCTTCAGCAACGCGTTCGACGCGCCCTCGGTCAGCCTGTCGGCGTCCTCGATGATCACCACCTGCCACCGCCCGGTGGTCGGACGGCGAGCGGCGGCCTGGACCAGCGAACGCATCTCGGCGACGGAGATCGAAAGACCTTCGGGCGCGACGAGCTTGACGTCGGCGTGCGTACCGGCCATCACGGTGCGACAGCCTGGGCATTCACCGCAGCCGGTACCGGTGCTGCACTGCAACGCCGCCGCGAAAACCCTCGCGGCGGTCGAGCGCCCCGACCCGGGCGGCCCGGTGACCAGCCAGGCGTGGGTCATCGCCCCTGGCGCGACAGGCTGGTTCTCGATGATCCGCGCGGCCGCCGTCGACGCCGAAGAAAGCGTGCGCGCACCGGGCTCCTGGCCGACTAGCTGCTTCCAGACACCGATCAGCACAGGGGCTTCCGTCATCTCGCTTCGACCTTTTCCTCCGTCGGAGCGAGCCCGGCGAGCCTGCCGACCAGCACCGCGCGGATCGCGGTCCGCACCCGGTCGCTCACTTCGTCCTCGGTACCGTCCGCGTCGACCACCACATACCGGTCCGGATCGGCGGCGGCCATCTCCGTGAGCAGATGCTGCACCCGCCACTGCGCGTCCAGCGACTCCGACTTCCGCATCACCGTGCCGGGATCGGCGTCGAGCAGGACGGTGATGTCGGGCCGCAATCTGCCGGTCGCCCAGTCGGCGAGCCCTTCGAGTTCCTGGCTGTCCAGCCCGGCGACCGCGGACAGATGCGCCAGCGGCGAGTCCACGAACCGTTCCATCACCACGACGGAACCCGCGTCGAGCGCGGGCTGGATATCCCGTTCGACGATGTCCGCGCGCACCGCGGCGGCGGCCAGCGCCTGCGCCCGCGCACCGGACAGCGAAGCACCGGAGACGAGCTTCGCGAGCCGTTGATCGTCCAGCGCCGGATCGGCCGCCAGGACGACCGGACGCGTACCGCCGCCCAGCCACTCGGCCAGCCGCGCGGCCTGCGTCTCGGTGTTGATCGCCCGAGTGCCTTCGAGCGCGATCAGCAGCCCGTTCACCCGGCGAGGACTACGGCGCAGGGCGTTGCGGAGGTCGGCGAGGATCGGCTCGGCCCGCCTGTCGTCCATCTGCCGGTAGGCGAAGATGCCGGCGAGCAGCGCGAGGACACCGCCGCCGATCATCACCGGCCGCGTGCCGTCGATCGTGATCGTGCCGCCCCACACTTCGATCTTGCGGGACTGGACCAGGCTGATCAGCAGCGGCACCAGCACCGTCGAGCCGAACAGCACGATCTTCATCAAGGCCTGGTAGATCGCGTTGATCCGGCCGCGGATGGAGTCTTCGATCCGCGAACCGATGATCGTGACACCGGTCAGGAACGCCGTCCCCGCCCAGAAACCGACGGCGGCGACAGCGACCAGCGACACGGCGAGGTGCGGCGACAGCGCGACGACGACGAGACACAGCCCCGCGGCGACGATCGAGATGCCGAACAGCCGGTCGTGCGCGAGCCGGCGCGCGAGCTTCGGGGCCAGGGCCATCCCGGTGGCGAGCCCGAGGAAGACGGCGAGCACAAGGAGGTTGAACGCCGCGTCACCGGCGAGCAGGCTGGACGAGTACGGCTTGGCCGAACCGATCACCGCGCCACCGGCGGCGAAAGCGCCGAACGCGCCGATCATCAGCCCGCGCACCAACGGCGTCGTCCGCACGAAACGGGCGCCGTCGGCGATCATCTGGCGGAAGCCGAACTTCTGCTCTTCGGCGGGCTTGACCTCGGGCTTGCCGACCGAGTGGACATTGCGCAGCGAGAGCTCGGGGATCCGGGTGGCGATCACGATCGCGCTGGTCAGGTACAGCAGACCGGTGATGACGACGGCGACCTTCGCGATGCCGAGCTGGGCGTCACCCTGGAAGAAGTGGAACGTGGTGTTGCTGCCGGTGAGCACGGCGTTCGCCCCGGCCGCGGTGATCACCGCGAGGCCGTAGGTCATCACCATGCCGAGCTGGTTGGCCGTCTCGACCTGATCCGGCCGGCGCAGCAGGTTCGGCACCGCCGCGTCCTTCGACGGGATCCACATCATCGCGCAGCAGCCGACCAGGAAGTTGCCCACGAACACCCACCACGGCGTGCCGACGAACGCGATCGACAGCAGGAAACCGCACCGGCCGAGGTCGCAGAGCACCATCACCTTGCGCCGGTCGAACCTGTCGGCGAGCAGCCCGCCGAGCGGGGCGAACAGCAGCCCCGGCAGCAGCGAGGTCAGCACGACACCGACGAACGCGAAGTTCTGCGCCGCGTAGTTGTCGGTCAGTTTGGTGACCAGACCGGTCAGCGTCAGGAGGTTCAGCCAGTCCGCGACGCTGCACAGGTACGAGACACCCCAGATCCGGCGGAACGGCTTGATCGCCAGCACCCGCCGCGCGCGGTGCATGGTGGAAGCGTCACGCCCCGTCGAACCATCCGAGCCCGCTTCGGGCATCGACTGCACGCCCTCGCTGATACGCCCACCCCACTAGTCACGCGTCGCCGGGCGCGACCCGGGTCAACGCCGAGTCCCCCGACCGTATGGCCAGGGTATCCCGATGGGTGACGTGGAGGTGGACGGGCCCGTCCGGCGCTACCGCCGGACGGGTTACCCGAAGATCCCCGAGATGCTGCTGAACAGGCTGGCCAGCAGCTGGATGGCAAGGACCGCGAAGACGATCATGAGGGCGATCGCGATCATCACCCCGGCGGTGTTCGACGACGGTTTGCCGATCCTCGGGATCTGCATCGATCGCTTGGCCCGCTGTACTTCGGCCTCGGCCTCTTCGTCGACCTCGACCGGCTCTTGCTGCTTCAGCCGACGAGGCTGACGGATGAGCTGAGAAGGCCTCGACGGCCAGGTGCGCTGTTGGGGCAGGATCCCGATCGGCGCAGCGCCCTGCTCACCGACCGTGTTGATGAGCTTCGCGGGCGACTGTTCGGCGCCCGGGTTTTCGGCGGGCCGCTCGTCCGCGAGCATGGCCGCGTCGACCATCCTGCTGACCACTTCGGGGTCGTGCTGGACCGGTCCCGGCACCTGCACGTGGATCTCGTCGGCCCCGGCCGACGGGTTCGCTTGGGCCGTCGTGACCAGGCCGGACAGCGGGTCGGCGAACGTGTCGCCCGGAGGATGTGCCTGAGTGCCATCGCCTTTCACGAAGTCGGGGGCATCGTAGAAGGGAGTTTCGCCCTTCCCGCTCATGGTGACCACCTCACTACGGAATGTCCTCTGCTTCCAGGGTAACCACCTCGGCCCGTCGCGCATCCGCCCAATGGGCCAGATAAATGTCACGCGCCGCGAGGCTGATCTTCACATCTTCCAGCAAAGGCTCGAAGAAAGAACGCCGGTACCGGGCATCTGTCGCGGTTGATGCGGCGAAGTACAAACCGGAGAAAACGGCAAGGAACAGGGAGACATTGATAAGTGCGGAACTCACCGGGAGGGGGACACCCAGCAGTGTCCCGGGCGGTGATTCCCGGCCGGCGAACTCCGTCACGACCTCAGGCCGGAGGATCAGCACCCCGAACACGACGAAGAAGGCGAACACCAGCACCCCGAAGGCCACGATCTGCACCGCCTGGGCGAAGAACAGCACCAGGGCGATGTTCAACCGCTCCGTCTTCGCCAGCGCGCGCCGCCGCGGCGGGGGTGTGTCGTCGTCGAACGGCGTGCCGCGCAGGACGGCCGCCCCCGGCTCCACGGTCCAGGACTTCAGCTCCTTCATCTCGTCGGACAGCATCGACGCCAGGAACACCGCGCCGATCAGGACGAGGAAGCCGATCACCAGCCACAGCCGGCCCGGGTTCAGCCCTTCGACGGTCTGCCACAGCTCGGCGGTGAAGAAGCTGAACATCACCACCAGCAGAAGCAGCGGCAACGCCCTCGACGCCAGGGTGCCGATGGCCCTGACCTGCGAGACCGCGCTCCGCGCCGCCCAGGTCAGAATCGAGCCGACACCGATCCGCACCAGCAGCATCAGTACGGCCAGCGCGACGAGGTTGGTGAGCACGGCGACCCAGAGCGGGTTGTCCCACGACACCAGCCCGGTGAGACGTTCGCCGAGCGGCAGCACCAGCACCCAGAAGCCGATCGTCGCCGCCATGACGGCCAACCGGACGCGGGTGCGGTTCAGCGCCCGGAGCAGCTTGACCATCAGGCGACCGGCGATCACCGGCACCACGAGTACGGCGAACGCCAGCGCCAGCACGCCGAGGACGTACGCGAGCCCGCTTTCGCGCATCCGGGCTTCGAGTACGGCCTCGGGGACGTCGAGCAGCTTCAGCAACCCGGCCAGCAGCAGGTCGAGCAGGCACAGGAACACCAACCCGGGCGTCGAACGGCGCAACATGCCCGCTCCGCGCCTCCGCCGGTGGATGACCATCGGCAGCCCTCGCCGCCGGAACCACGCGTCGGCCGCCCGACGATCCAGATCCATTCCCGCCCCCTCGTCCCGGCGCTACGTCCGGCTCAAGTCCACCGCCTCGTGCAGCCAGCCCGCCAGTGCCCGGCGGTCCATTCCACCGAACATCAGCCACCCTTCGGAAGGGGCGGCGTACACCACGAACCTCCCCAAATCGTTGTCGACGATCACGAATCCGTAGTCCGGGTACTCGGCGTTCAGCCCGCCGAAGGCGACCAGATCGAGGATCGCCGTCCCGGTCCGGGGACGGTCGAGGGTGTCGGCGACCAGGCCGACCTCTTCCTCCTGACCGGGCAGCGGCACGCCGTGCCCATCGATCCTGATGCGCATCGGCTGCGTCTCGCCGGCGGGGACGTGCGGGAGCCCGCCGAAGACGCGGGCGCCCAGCTCGCCGAAGTCGCTCAGGCTGAAC
The DNA here is from genome assembly GCF_042647925.1 of Amycolatopsis speibonae. Lineage (NCBI taxonomy): Bacteria > Bacillati > Actinomycetota > Actinomycetes > Pseudonocardiales > Pseudonocardiaceae > Amycolatopsis > Amycolatopsis speibonae. The sequence goes on along the minus strand of NZ_JBHRWK010000077.1, from coordinate 58,723 downwards.
GTGGTCCGCCGCCCCGACCGCATCCGCCAGACGACGGCCTGGTGCCCGTCGCCGTAGCAATCGACCCGCACCGCGCGGGGCTCGGACGCGAAGACGCCGGTGAGGACGCCTCGCACCGAACCCCGCAGCATCACGCCGTGCATCTGGAGCGCGGCCGGATGGATCTCGCCGTTCTCCATCAGCCCGGCTTCTTCGAGCATCGCCGCCTTGGCCGCGTAGCGCTCGGCCTGGGTGACGAGATCCGCCGGCTCGTCGTACGACGGGCACAGACGGCGGATCTCGTCGTCGGTGATCTCCGGGTCGTAGCCCAGATACACGCTCCGGCGCTCGGGCACCGCGCGCAGCACCGGCGCGGCGGCGCGCCTCATCAGTTCCTTCACCGTCTTCGGTTCACGCATGGTTCTGCACCGCCTTCACGATCCATTGCTCGGCCATCGACCGGCTGGCCGGGCCCCAAGTGAGCGTCCAGCGGCCGTCGGCGTCCATCGCCGCGCTGAACTGGTATCGGCCGAGGTCGTTGTCCACCAGGCCGAAGGCGCCGTGCGGGTACTCGGCGAGGATGGAGTTCCGCACCGCGAGATCGACGAGGACCGTGCCGTGACGCGGCCGCGAAGCACCCGCACGGATCACCTCGACGGCCTCCCTGGCCTGCAGCGGGATCAATCCGCCCGCGTCCGTTTCGATGCGCACGGTCTCGCCCGGCCCCGTCGGATGGTCGGGCAGCCCGTCGAACACCCAGCCCGGCAGCGCGCTGAGGAAACCGGACCGCAGCCGCGCTCGTTTGCCGAGCTTGTTCAGCACCGTGGTGTAGTCCTCGTCGCCGAAGAACCGGACCTCCCACGGCTCCTCACGCGACGGGAAGACCCCGGTCACCACGCCGCGGATGAACCCGCCGCGCAGCGCGCGATACAGCCCGACGGCCTCGGGCGTGACCTCACCGCCGGAGGCCAGCCCGATCGCCGCCATCCCGCTCACGAACCGGGTGTACTGCTCCACCTCCTCGGCCAGGGTGAGCCCTGGAGTCGGCTCCTCGTCGGCCAGCACCGGCGGCACGGCGAGTTCCGGATCGTAGAACTCCATCACCGAGGGCCGCTCCGGAACCTCGGCGGCCAGGGGCGCGATGACCTCGTCGATGACGTCGAAGACAGCGGTCGTTGAAGTGCTCACCTGACCATTGAACACCCTGGTACCGACAATTTTTAGAACTTTTGTTCGAATGGGTGAGACTGGTCTGCGAGCGGTCGGTCAGCGGTCGGCGGTCGACCGATTTGCTCGGCTGAGCCCTCGCTTCGCCGGCGAGCGCGGCGGCACGGACCGGTCGAACGCATCGGGCGTGCCGAGGTTCGGTTCACCTCGTCCCCGGATGTCATGAAAGGGGCGTTCAGGACGTTTTTCGTCCTGAACGCCCCTTTCATGACACTTGCGGCAGGTGCGCTACTTCGTCTTCGTGGCCGTCGAGCGTGCGGCGGGCTTCTTCGCCGCAGTCGTCTTCGCGGCCGTTGTCTTCGACGCCGCGGTCTTGGTGGCGGTGGTCTTCTTGGCCGCGGCCGTCTTGGTGGCCGCCGTCTTCGACGCCGCCGGCTTCCGCGCCGGGGCCTTGCGCTTGGGCGCGGGGCCCTTCGCGCGCTTCTCCGCCAGGAGTTCGGCGCCGCGCTCGGCGGTCAGCTCCTCGATGCTGTCCGACTTCCGCAGTGTCGCGTTGTACTCGCCGTCGGTCACGTACGGGCCGAAGCGGCCGTCCTTGACCACCATCGGCTTGCCGGACACCGGGTCGTCGCCCAGTTCCTTGAGCGGCGGCTTCGCGGTCGCGGACCGGCCACGCTGCTTCGGCTCCGAGTAGATCTTCAGCGACTCTTCGAGCGTGATCGAGAACAGCTGGTCCTCGGTCGTGAGCGAACGCGAGTCCGTGCCCTTCTTCAGGTACGGCCCGTAGCGCCCGTTCTGCGCGGTGATCTCGTCGCCGGATTCCGGGTCCTTGCCGACCACGCGCGGAAGCGAGAGCAGCTTCAGCGCGTCTTCGAGGTTCATCGTCTCGATCGACATCGACTTGAACAGCGAACCCGTACGCGGCTTCGGCTGCTTCGCCTTCGCGGCCTTCTTCTGCGCGGCTGTCGCGCCTTCGGGCAGCGGCTCGGGCTCGGGGAGGAGCTCGGTGACGTACGGGCCGAAGCGGCCTTCCTTCGCCACGATCTCGTGCCCGCTGACCGGGTCCTTGCCGAGCACGCGGCCTTCCTGCGGCGTCGCGAACAGCTTCTCCGCGATCGCCGGGGTCAGCTCGTCCGGCGGCATGTCCTCGGGCAGGTTCGCCCGCTGCGACGCGCCGTCGACCTCGCGCTCGAGGTACGGGCCGTAGCGGCCGACGCGCACGACGACGGTGTGGCCGTCGGCGTCGCTGAACAGCGGGATCGAGTTGATCTCACGGGCGTCGATGTCCTCGACACCCGAGCCGACCAGCTTCTTGAGCCCGCCGAGGCGGCCGACGGAGCCGTCGACGCCCATGTCGCCACCGAAGTAGAATTTCGACAGCCACTGCGTCCGGTGCTCGTTGCCGGCGGCGATGCGGTCGAGCTCGTCCTCCATGCCGGCGGTGAAGTCATAGTCGACCAGCCGCTCGAAGTGCCGCTCCATCAGGCCGATCACGGCGAACGCGACCCAGGAGGGCACCAGCGCGGAACCCTTTTTCCAGACGTAGCCGCGGTCCTGGATGGTCTTGATGATCGACGCGTACGTCGACGGGCGGCCGATCCCCAGCTCTTCCATCTTGCTGACCAGGCTGGGCTCCGAGTACCGCGCCGGCGGCGAGGTGGTGTGCCCGTCCGGGTTCAGCTCGGTGGCTTTCAGCGCCTGGTCCTTGACCAGCTGCGGCAGCCGGCTCTGCTTGTCGTCCGCTTCGCCACCGCTCTCGGTGTCGACGGCCTCGACGTAGGCCTTGAGGAACCCGGCGAAGGTGATCGTGCGGCCCGAAGCGGCGAACGTGCACTCCTCGCCGCTGGTGGCCGTGCCGACGATGCGCACCGACATCGTGGTGCCCTTCGCGTCCGCCATCTGCGACGCGATCGTGCGCTGCCAGATCATCTCGTAAAGGCGGTACTCGTCGGTGTCCAGATCCTTCGCGACCTGGCCCGGCGTGCGGAAGACCTCGCCCGAGGGGCGGATCGCCTCGTGGGCTTCCTGCGCGTTCTTCACCTTGCGGGTGTACTGGCGCGGCGACGGCGAGACGTATTCCTTGCCGTACAGCTGCGTCGCCTGACTGCGCGCCGCCGAGATCGCCGACTCCGACAGCGTCGTGGAGTCGGTACGCATATAAGTGATGTAACCGTTCTCGTACAGCTTCTGCGCGATCCGCATGGTGCGCTCGGAGGTGAACCGCAGCTTGCGGCCCGCCTCCTGCTGCAGGGTCGAGGTCATGAAGGGCGCGTACGGCTTGCGCGTGTACGGCTTCTCTTCGACGCTCGCGACCTTGAAGTCACGGTTCTTCAGCGCCTCGGCCAGCCGGACCGCGTCGGCCTCGGCCAGCACACGGATCTCGTTGTTCGAGGCCTTGAGCCTGCCGTCCGAGCCGAAGTCACGGCCGGTGGCCAGGCGCGCGCCGTCGACGGCGATCATCCTGGCCGGGAAGTTGCGCGGCTCGCCGTTCTCGGTGCCCGCGGCCGTGTTCTCCATCGTCGCCGAGATGTCCCAGTACGACGCCGAGGTGAAGCGCATGCGTTCGCGCTCCCGCTCGACCACGATCCGGGTCGCCACGGACTGCACGCGGCCGGCCGAAAGCTTCGGCATGACCTTCTTCCACAGCACGGGCGAGACCTCGTAGCCGTAGAGCCGGTCCAGGATGCGGCGGGTCTCCTGCGCGTCGACCAGGTCGCCGTCGAGCTCACGGGTGCTGTCGGCCGCGGCGCGGATCGCCTGCTCGGTGACCTCGTGGAAGACCATCCGGCGGACCGGGACCTTCGGCTTGAGCGTCTCCAGCAGATGCCACGCGATGGCCTCGCCCTCGCGGTCGGGGTCCGTCGCGAGGTAGAGCTCGTCGACGTCCTTCAGCAGGCTCTTCAGCTCGGTGACCTTGGACTTCTTGTCCGGTGTGACGACGTAGAGCGCCTTGAAGTCGTTGTCGACGTCGACACCCAGCCGCGCCCACGACTCACCCTTGTACTGGGCGGGCACGTCGGCCGCGCCGCGGGGAAGATCGCGGATGTGTCCGACGGAGGACTCCACGACGTAGTTCCCGCCGAGGTACGGGGCGATCTTGCGGGCCTTGGTAGGCGACTCGACGATCACCAGCCGACGACGGCCGGCGCCGTCGTCCGACGCCGCGCTCTTCTTCGTCCGTGCTCCTGCCACGCTGTCCTGCTCTCCGCTCATCTTCGGCGCCTGCGCGCCGCCTCTCGACCCGTCAGTGTGCACGCTCGCACCGCCCCGACCACGGCTAGGTGGTGCAACACGCCGCCGATCGTGTGTCCAGCGCATCGCCGCTGACCTCGTCGATGTTTCCTTTCAACACCTAGCACGTGATGTCCGACACGTCCGCCTGGGGTACCGCGTGACGGGGTGAACACCCTCCGTTCGACGGTGGTGACACCGTGGCCGCCAACGCTTCACTTGATATCCACGCCGACCCGAAAGGACTCCACGTGACCCGACGACTCCTCGGCACACTGTTCGCCATGCTGACCGCATCCGCCCTGGTCGGAGCCGCCCCCGCGGAAGCGGCGACGACCACTTTCGCCGGAACCGTGGCCCTGTCGAACTGCTCCGGGTCGGTGGTCAAGCCGCCCGAGGCGAGCCTCGGCGACCCGGCCCTCGTCCTCTCCAACGGGCATTGCCTGCTGGAAGGTTTCCCGGAACCCGGAGAAGTACTCGTCAATCAGCCGTCATCACGGACCTTCAGCCTGCTGTCCAAGGACGGCCGCTCGTCACTGGGCACGCTCAAGGCGAAGAAGCTGCTCTACGCGACGATGACCGACACGGACGTCTCGCTCTACCAGCTCAACACCAGCTACTCCAAGATCCAGTCGACCTACGGTATCGCCCCGCTGACGCTCTCGCCGACCCGTCCGTCGGCAGGCGTCGCGATGGACGTGGTGTCCGGGTACTGGAAGAAGATCTACTCCTGCAACGTCGACGGCTTCGTCCACGAGCTGCACGAGGCGGACTGGGTCTGGAAGGACTCGATCAGGTACACCCCGGCGTGCAAGACGATCGGCGGGACCTCGGGGTCGCCGATCGTCGAGACCTCGACGGGCAAGGTCGTCGGCGTCAACAACACCGGCAACGAAAGCGGCCAGCGGTGCACGATGAACAACCCGTGCGAAGTCGACGCCGCCGGGCAGGTGACCGTGCGCAAGGGCATCAACTACGGGGAACAGACCTATCAGCTGACCTCCTGTCTCGCACACAGTGAACTGGACCTGGCGAACCCGAACTGCAAGGCACCGAAACCCTGACGACACCCCTTCGTCCGGTGCTATGAAAGGTCCTTTCCTTGCGAAATTTGCAAGGAAAGGACCTTTCATAGCGTCTACGTGAGATCAGACGGCACGGACGACGGGCACCAAACTGGGCCAAGCGGGCTCCGCCCCGGCGGGTGCGTCCCCGATCAGCTCCAGGACGTGCGCGAGCCGCCGCCGTCCGGTGACCCGGAGCAGCGCATCTTCACCCTTCTGCACCTTCGCCGGCACGCCCAGCTGAGCCAGCGCGGCGATCAGCCGTTCATGCGTCTCCGGCGCCTCCGGATCGAGCGCGAGCAGGTAACCATTGCCCTGCGGACTGCCCGCCGCCAGCGCCCACATCCTCAGCATCGCCCCGTCGAGCCGGAACCCGGCCGGCAGGACCTTCCCCTCACCACGGGCCCAGCGCTGCTCCAGCGGCAGCAGATCGACCCGGAACGGCGTTCTCACGAGCGGCCGCCCGCATTCGGCGGCCGAGACCTGCGCCTGGACGCCGCGACGACGGCATTCCCTGGCGAGGGCACCCGCCCGCCAAGGCTCGTCGACCAGGGCGGACAGCCGTGCCGCCGTCCGCCCGAAGCCCGTCATCCGCCCGGGCCCGCACAGCACTCCGGCGAGGTCGGCGAGCCCAGGCCCGCTCGCCTCCGCCGAGAAGAGCGAGATCGTCCCGTCCACCCGGACACAATAGAACACAAGTTCGAGTCATGGCCAGTGACAGCGCGATGACTCAGCGCGGTTGCTTGACCAATTCCTGGCAGACCGGGATCCGGCTGGCGGCCGAAGCGAGCTGAGGGACGTCATTAAGGCCCCTGAGAAGGTCGAGACGGTCGAGTTCGTCGAGGGAGGTCCTCGCGTCGCGAAGCGCCGTTTTCGTCGTCTCGGGGTCGGTTGAGGAGTCGAGACGGAGGCGGACGTCGTCGGCGCGGGCACTGATGCCGTCGAACTGGGCGACGGCGGCAGCTCGTGAGGCGTCGCCACCGGCGACCGGGGCCGGACCGAGGTTCGCGAGCGCCGCCGAAGTGCGCTTCAGCCCTTCGACCACCGAGGCCATCAGCTCACCGGAGGTCCGGGAGGCCTGCTGGGGCGTGCTCGGATCGACGCTGGGCAACGTCGCCAGCGTGCGTACGAGTCCGCCCGCAGCGCCGCAGTATCCCTCGGCCCAGGCGGAGATGGGGTCGGCCTCCGACGCGCTGACCGTCGCGAGACCTTCTTGTCTGGCGTGGGAAGTCACCGCGGGCTGCTGCCCGCACCCGGCGAGGCCGAGCCCGATACCTGTTGCTAGCGCGGCAAGGACGGTGAACCGCGGCCGCACGAAAACACCTCCCGACCTCCACGACTTCCCAGCTGGCCCCCGACGGTACCGATACCGGGGGGCAATGCAAATCGCCGGGCGATCGACACGGCGGGAAAGAATGGTCAGGAGGGCAACTTCTTGCAGTTCGGGGCCTGTCCGGCCAAGTTCTTCAACGAAGCGTTCGTTTCCAGCTGCTGGAACGGGTCGGGCATGTCGTTGATGTCCGACCCGATTCGCCGGAACGCGATCGCGGCCTCCGCCGTGGCCTTCTTGTCGTCCTTCGGCGCGGCGTCCAGTTTCGCCTTCGCGGCGACGACCTGGTCCCGGATCGGTGTCAGCGCGTCGACGATGCTTTTGCGCGCGCTCTCGGCTTCCGCGCTCGGCGCCTGACCGAGCCCTTTCAGGCCGGTGACGGCGTTGTCGAAACCGGGCGCGAACACCCCGAAGGCCTCGTCCATCGCGTTGCGGGCGTTCGCGGGGTCGTCCTGCTCGAAGTCGGGCATCCTGAAGTCGCCGATCTTGGCGAAGTCGATCAGCGAGCCGCAAAAGCCGTCCATCCAAGAGCCGCCCGCCACGGGCGCGGGAGAAGGAGGCGGGGCGGTCGCGGTCGTCTCGGCACCACCGCAACCGGCCAGCAGGAATGCGGCGGTGAAGAGCGCGAACGAACGCCTCATGACAGGGACTCCCCCGGATCAGGATCAGTGTGACGCGCAGAGATTAACCTGCCAGGACATCGCACTGGGCCCGCCACGGGAAACGTGGCGGGCCCAGTGGGTACTGCTTTACGGCGTTATGCCTTCGCTTCCGCGGGACTGTCGGAAAGAACCGACGCGCGACGCTTGGAAACGACGATCGCGGCCACGATGATCGCGACGGCGACCAGCGAGATCCCGACCCGGACGCCGACGTTGGCGTCCGCCCCGATCGAGAACTGCACGATCGCCGGGGCGATCAGCACCGACACCAGGTTCATCACCTTGATCAACGGGTTGATCGCGGGACCGGCGGTGTCCTTGAACGGGTCACCAACGGTGTCACCGATGATGGTGGCCTCGTGCCCGGCGGAACCCTTGCCGCCGTGGCTTCCGTCCTCCACGAGCTTCTTCGCGTTGTCCCAGGCGCCACCGGAGTTGGCGAGGAAGATCGCCATCAGGGTGCCGGACGCGATCGCACCGGCCAGGTAACCGGCGAGCGCGCCCGTGCCGAGGCCGAAGCCGACCGCGATCGGGGCGAAGACCGCGAGCAGACCGGGTGTGGTCAGCTCACGCAGCGAGTCACGCGTGACGATGTCGACGACGCGGCCGTACTCGGGACGGGTGGTGCCCTCCATGATCCCCGGGATGTCGCGGAACTGGCGGCGCACTTCGTAGACGACCGCGCCGGCGGCCCGGGACACCGCGTTGACCGCGAGACCGGAGAACATGAACACGACCGCCGCGCCCACGATCACGCCGACCAGGGTGTTCGGGCTGACCACCGAGTTCACGAAGAAGTTCAGCGCGCTCGTGCTGGCTTCCGCCGCCTCCGGGATCGACTTCAGCGCCTTGCTGATCGCGTCCTGATAGGACCCGAACAGCGCCGTGGCCGCGAGGACCGCCGTGGCGATCGCGATGCCCTTGGTGATGGCCTTGGTGGTGTTGCCGACCGCGTCGAGCTCGGTGAGGATCTGCGCGGCGTCTTCGTCGACGTCGCCCGACATCTCGGCGATGCCCTGCGCGTTGTCCGAAATCGGGCCGAAGGTGTCCATCGCGACGATGACGCCGACGGTGGTGAGCAGACCGGTACCGGCCAGCGCCACGGCGAACAGCGCGACGCCGCCACCGAGCAGGTACGCGCCGAAGACGGCCGCACTGATGACGAGAGCGGTGTACACGGCGGACTCGAACCCGACCGAGATACCGGCCAGGATCACCGTCGCCGCACCGGTTTCCGAGGACTTGCCGACTTCCTTGACCGGCTTGTGCTCGGTGCCGGTGTAGTACCCGGTGAGCTTGAGGATGATCGCCGCGAGCACGATGCCGATGATCACCGAGATGGTCGCGATGACAGCCGGGTTGCCGGGCTCGCTCGTGGCGCCGCTGGTCAGCTCGGAGAACGAACCGGGCAGGTAGACGAACGCCGCGATCGTCGAGAGCACCGCGGAAATCGCCGCGGAGATGTAGAAGGAGCGGTTGATCGTGACCAGACCGCCTTCGCCCGCCTTGGCCTTGGTGATGTAGACACCGATGACCGCGGTGATCACGCCGATGGCGGGAACGATGAGCGGGAAGATCAGGCCGTGCACGCCGAAGGCGGTGCTGCCCAGGATCAGCGCCGCCACGAGCATGACCGCGTACGACTCGAAGAGGTCCGCCGCCATCCCGGCGCAGTCGCCCACGTTGTCACCGACGTTGTCGGCGATGGTGGCCGCGTTGCGCGGGTCGTCCTCGGGGATGCCCTGCTCGACCTTGCCGACCAGGTCGGCGCCGACGTCGGCGGCCTTCGTGAAGATACCGCCGCCGACACGCATGAACATCGCGATCAGCGCGGCACCGAAACCGAAGCCCTCCAACACCTTCGGGGCCTGTCCGGTGTAAACCAGGACGACCACCGCGGCACCGAAGAGGCCGAGGCCGACGGTGATCATGCCGACGACGCCACCGGTGCGGAACGCGAGGCGCATCGCCTTCTCGCGGCCGCCGGGCTCCCGCGAAGCGGCCGCGACGCGCAGGTTCGCCTGCGTCGCCAGCCACATGCCGAGATAGCCGATCGCGAAGGAGAAGCCCGCGCCGACCAGGAAGAAGATCGACCTGCCGATCTTCTCGTTCCAGTCATCGGCCGGCAAAGCGAAGAGCAGCACGAACACGATTCCCCCGAAGATCACGAGGGTGTTGCGCTGCCGTTTCAGGTAGGCAGCCGCGCCTTCCTGCACTGCCTTCGCGATGTCCTGCATCTTGGAGGTGCCCTGGCCGGCGGCCAGCACCTCCTTGAGCAGTACGTAGCCGATGACCAGTGCGGCAAGGGCGACCACGGCGATTACACCGACAATGGTGTAACCACCTCCGGTGAGCGTGAGTTCGCCCGCCGCGAGGAACTGCCGGGACATTCGTCCTCCTGGAGACGTCGCCGTTGGCCAACGACGATCCGCCGATGGGACCGGCGGCCCGTGCGTTGGCATGGGGATCTGAACCGAATGTCACGCTAGTCGCACTGCAAGGTACGTCTCACATGACGCTCGCCACAGACGGTGTGGATTGCGGGAGTGTATTGGTAGTGGGATGGCGGGCGGCAAGGCGTCCCTGCCACCGCACGTTCCGTTACCTTGTGAGTCTGATCACTGTATCGATCATCCGCGGCCCCCTTCCGGCGTCGTTCGCCTCCGGCGGTGGCCCGTTTCTGTCGGTGCGTTGTGCGAAGCTTCCGAAGGTGGACGGCACGGCGGAATCCGGTAAGGGACGGCGGCTTCTCGACCGCGCGACGGCGGGAATCCCGGCTTCGCTGTACCCGGTCACGCATGTGACCGAACTGCCCGCCCGCGCGGCGGATTCGGTGGACTGGCCGGAATGGGTGGCGGCCGAAGTCGTCGAGGCGTTGAGAGCGGGCGGGGTCGAGGCGCCGTGGCGGCATCAGGCGGAAGCCGCGTCGCTGGTCCATGCGGGCCGGCACGTCGTGATCTCCACCGGGACGGCTTCGGGCAAGTCGCTCGCGTACCAGTTGCCGGTGCTCTCGGCGCTGGTCGAGGACGAGCGGTCTTCGGCGCTGTACCTGTCCCCGACCAAGGCGCTCGGCGCCGACCAGCTGCGCGCCGTTTCCTCTTTGGAGATCAAGAAGGCGCGAGCGGCGTCGTTCGACGGTGACACCCCGATGGAGGAGCGGGACTGGGTCCGCGCGCACGCGAACTGGGTGTTCACGAACCCGGACATGCTGCACCGCGGGATCCTGTCGTCGCACGCGCGCTGGTCCCGGTTCTTCCGGCGGCTCTCGTTCGTCGTCGTCGACGAATGCCACAGCTATCGCGGCGTCTTCGGTTCCCACGTGGCACTGCTGCTGCGCAGGTTGCGAAGGGTCGCGGCGTACTACGGCGCTTCGCCGGTCTTCGTTCTCGCGTCGGCGACGACGGCGGATCCGGCGGCGTTCGCGTCGAAACTCTCCGGGCAGGACTGTGTCCCGGTCACCGAGGACGGCTCGCCGCGCGGCGCCCGCACGGTCGCGTTGTGGGAACCCCCGCTGCTTTCGGAGATTTCGGGCGAGAACGGGGCACCGGTCCGGCGCTCGGCGGGCGCCGAGGCTTCACGGATCCTCGCCGAACTGGTCATCGAGGGCGCTCGCTCGCTGGCGTTCGTCCGGTCGCGGCGAGGCGCGGAGCTGACGGCGATCGGCGCGCGGCGGATTCTGTCCGAAGTGGACGGTTCGCTGGCGGAAACCGTCGCCGCGTACCGGTCCGGGTACCTGCCGGAGGAGCGGCGCGCGCTCGAAGCGGCGTTGCAGTCCGGGCGGTTGCTCGGGGTGGCGACGACGAACGCGCTCGAACTCGGCGTCGACATCGCCGGGCTGGACGCGGTGGTGCTGGCCGGTTATCCGGGAACGCTCGCGTCGTTCTGGCAGCAGGCGGGCCGGGCCGGGCGCGCGGGTGACTCGGCTTTGGTCGTGTTCGTGGCCCGCGACGATCCGCTGGACACCTATCTCGTGCACCATCCGGCCGCGATCCTGGACAGGCCGGTGGAAGCCGCCGTCCTCGACCCGTCGAATCCGTATGTACTGGGACCGCAGCTGGCCTGCGCCATCGCCGAACTCCCGCTGACCGAACCGGAGGTCGCGGCCTTCGGCGGTGACGCGGCGCGTGCCGTACTCGCCGATCTGGTCAAGGAGAAGATCGTCCGGCGCCGCACGAGCGGCTGGTACTGGACTTCGCGGGACCGTCCGCACGCCGAGGTCGGCATCCGCGGTTCCGGCGGCGAGCAGATCGCCGTGGTGGAAGCCGATTCCGGGCGGATGCTCGGCACGGTCGACCCGGGGTCCGCCTGCTACGCGGTGCATCCCGGCGCGGTGTACCTGCACCAGGGTTCGTCCTATCTGGTCGACGAACTGGATCTGGAGACCGGGCTCGCCCTGGTGCACGCGGAGGATCCGGACTGGACCACGTCGCCGCGCGAGATCGTCGACATCAGTGTGCTGCGCACCGAAGAGCGCCGGGTGCACGGCGGGATCACGGTGAACCTCGGCGAGGTTTCGGTGAGTTCGCAAGTAGTCGGCTACCTGCGGAGACGTCCGTCGGGTGAGGTGCTGGACCAGACTCCGCTGGACCTGCCGGAACAGAGCCTGCACACCCGCGCCGTCTGGTACACGATTTCGGCGGAGCTGCTCGGCTGTTCCGACAGCTCCGGGGTTTCCGATGGCGTGGCGGGGACCGGGGGCCATCGGCGGGGGACCGAAGTTCTGGAGCCGGTGGGGACCGGAGGCTCCAGGGTGGGGACCAAGGAACTTGGCGGAGCACCGGGGACGAGCGCCGAGTTGGATCCGGCGCGCGTCCCCGGTGCCCTGCATGCCGCCGAGCACGCGGCGATCGGCCTGCTACCGCTGTTCGCTACTTGCGACCGCTGGGACATTGGCGGGGTGTCTACCGCGTGGCACGAGGACACCGGGGAGGCGACGGTGTTCGTGCACGATGGCCATCCCGGGGGTGCGGGATTCGCCGATCGCGGGTTTGCCGCAATTGTCCCTTGGCTGGCCGCAACGCGGGAGGCGATCGTTTCCTGCGAATGCCCGGCCGGCTGCCCGTCCTGCGTCCAGTCGCCGAAGTGCGGGAACGGCAACGATCCGCTGGACAAGGCGGGGGCAGTGGCCGTTCTGGACACCGTGCTCGGGGCGTTGCGTCAGCACGGGTCCCAGTCAGGCCACTTGGAGCTTTGAAATTGTGGGGTGAATCGTGGGTTGATCAGGCGGCGGTGGTCAGGCTCGCCACGGGGGCGGCGGCCTGGTCTCCGGCCAGCGCACGGACGAGCACGTCGTGCACCTCGGCGGCCTCGGGCAGCTGCCAGCCCCAGACCTCGGGCTTGACCCGCCAGTGCACGACACCGTGCTGGAACGGCGACGGAGGCAGCGGGATGTAGTCGTTCGCGCCGTGCCACTGGACCGAGGCATGCTCGGCCAGTTCCCGCGGGATGCTCGCGGCGGCGGTGGTCAGGAACAGCCAGCGGCCGTTCGGCATAGCGACGATCGGCGCCGGGTGACCGGTGGCGCGCAGCAGACGGGCGGCGGCCTTGCCGAGCTCGTCGTCGACCTCGATGGCGTCCAGCACGGTGCCGGTGGCCACGAGCAGGCTGTGCGTGTCGTCGCCGAACCAGGTGGCGACCTCGTGCGGGTGGGTCTCGATCAGTTCACGCCAGTTGTCCTGGGCCGGGACGGGACGCCGCCAGGTGAGGTCGTCACCTTCCGCGGTGATCGCGGCGGGCTCGGCACCCGGGAGCACCGGCCAGCCACGCCATGCGAGGCCGATCGCCTCCGCCCGCATCTCGATGCGGAAGGCGCCACGCCAGCTGTCCGGCCAATTCGCGTCCAACATTACTGTCCCTGCCTCAGGTCAACTCTGTCCTGTGTGGTCCTGCTGTGCTGCCACCCGGCGACCTTCTCGAGGTGGTGCACATCTCAATAAACGGCAAGTTGCACATCGGGAGAAGACCTCACGCGACAACCGGCCGTTACTTAGCGATGAACGCGCGGTAGTGCGACAGGACGGACCGAAGGCCGGACGTCCGATTAACGGCCGTGCGCGACCGGTCCGGGGCCGTTCGTCGCAGCCGAGCTGGGCATCCTCCGCCCTGTGACCACGCTCACGACCGGCGGTGCGCGACCGTTCGGCGGAGCGCTGATCATGACTTCGACCGCTCGCCGCGCGTCAACGACCGCTGCTCGCGCCCGGCGGTTACTCACCCGTACGACAGGCCGGTCACCGCCGGTCGACCGTTCACCGTGCGACGCTCGTCACGGCGGCCGGTCAACCGGGCCCGCCCTGGCCCGCGCCTCGGCCTGCCCGACCGCCGCGAGGTGTCCCGACAGCTCTGACCGCACTTCGACCAGGGCGTCGCCTCGCACCCACCGGCAGGTCAGCAGCGAGACCGACATCCGGGCGGCCACCTGCCGCGCCCGCTCGCAGGCCGCGCCGGGACCGTCCGCCGCGGACGAGGCCGCGGCGAGCGCCGCCAGATCGGCGGCGGCCTCGGTGTGGTGCCGGGCCGTGACGGCGGCGCCGATCCGGAAGGTGAACGCCGCCACGCAGATCAGGACGGCGACGATCGAGGCGGCCCACACGGTCGCGGCGCCGCGATCGTCCCCGCTCACGGCCCACCGCCCGGCTCGGCCATCGCGAAAGCGTGAGAACGCAGCCGGATACCCGGCAGCAACCCGGCCACCGGTTCGGCCTCGACGCCGGCGGTGATGGTGTCGCCTTCGCGGACGACGTCCAGCCGCGCGCCGGGCGGCGCGATCTCCCGTACCGCCTGTTCGGCACGGGCGGGCTGGCCACGGGCGAGGAGCCGGGCGGCCTCGCGGGCCGCGTCGGTGCAGCGGAGCTGATCGGTGGCGACGCCGATCCCGGCGAACAGCAGGGCCGCGACGAAGGTGAGCGCGCCGATGCCGAGCGCGGCCTCCACCGTGACGGATCCGCGGTCTTCGCCGGGCATCAGAACTTCACCGACAGGGCCCGCTCGATGAGCGCGGTGAGCCCGGCGACGACGGCCTCGCTGTTGACGATCAGGTAGAGGACACCGCCCAGCGCGGCGGCGGCCAAGATGCCGATGGCGTACTCGACCGTCGCCATGCCGTCGTCTTCGCGGAGGGTGGGGAGCTTGCTCATGGGTTCGCCTTTCGATCAGAGGAGGCCGTCGAGACGACCCGCGAGGCCGAGTACGACGGGCAGGACACCGAGGCAGAGGAACGCGGGCAGGAAGCAGAGACCGATCGGTGCCGCCAGCAGCACTCCGGCCCGTTCGGCGCGTTCCTCGGCTTCGGCGGAGAGCGACTCGCGCAGCCTTCGAGCGAGGTCCTTCGCGTGCGTCGCGAGCGCGGTGCCCGCCCTCGCCGTGCGGACGGCGGCGACGGACAGTTCGGTCAGGCCGGGCCGATCACGGATCGGCGCCCACGCTTCGCCCGGTCCGACGCCCACGGCGAGACGCGACGCCACCGCGCGCAGAGCCACCGCGGTCTCCGGTGACGCCGTCGGCACGACGGCTTCGAGCGCGACGGGCACCGGCAGCCCGCCCGCCAGGCAGGCGGCCAGCAGGTCGAGGGTGGCCGCGGACCGGAGGAGTTCGGAGACACCTTTGTCCCGGGCGGCCCGTTCCCGAAGCCAGGTGAGGAGACGTCCTGGCCGCGCGATCGTCCCGGTACCGACGCGTGGCCAGCAGAAGACGGCACCGCCCAGCAGGATCAGCGCCGCCCCGGTCAGCACGGCGCCACCCGCCCGGTGAGGGCCCGGCACCAGGCCGTCCCCGCCCAGATCAGCCCGCTCCCCACGACGAGCAGCGACTGACCGGCGCCTGTCCCGGAGAGGACACGGACCGGGCTCGCGCCCATCGCCTCGCCGAGCACCAGACAGAGCAGAGGGAGGACGGCGAGTACGGCGGCGCTCGCCCTCGGACCGGCCATCTTGGCCTTGAGACGACGCCGGAAACCGATCTCCGCCTCGGCGTCCCGTCGCGCGGCGTCGAGCACGCCGGCCATCGGAAGCCCGTACCGGCCCGCGAGCGCCCACGCGTTCACCAGCGCCGATGGCGCGTCCGGATCGGCCGTCCCGCCGCCGAGCCGGGCGGCCGCGATCAGCCCGCGCAACCGTCCGGACGCCGCGGGCACCGCTTCCGCGACGGCCTCGGCCGCCGCCACCGGATGGGCGCCCGCCCGGAGTTCGCCGGTCATCGTCCGCAGCACGGACGCGGTGAGCTCGGCTTCGGCCAGCGCCGTCTTCGCCCGTGCCCGCCACCGGCGCTCCTGGCGGACGGTCAAGGTGAGCATCAGCGTCGCCAGTGCCCAGCCGAGCCCGAGGAGCGGCAGGACGCACAACGCGGGCAGCGGCCACCAGCCCGCGCGAACGGCCTGAGGCAGGCGCCAGGCGAACGGAGTGCGCGCCGACGGCCTCGGCCAGCAGGCCAGCCCCGCGCCACAGGAGAGGAGGAACCAGGGGTTCATGCCGCCATCTCCTCGAAGGGCGTCTCGTCGCCGATCCAGTCGCCCTGGCTCCAGACCGGGACGACACTGGCCTCGCCTCGCAGCGATCGAAGGACGCCGACCTCGTCGAGCCGCCGGATCCCGCTCGGCAGGCGGCGCATGTGCAGGACCACCCGTACCGCCGCGGTCAGCTGGCTGTGCAGCGCGTCCCGCTTCAGTCCGCCGAGCGCGGCCAGCGCCTCCATCCGCGCCGGGACCTCCGACGGCGAATTGGCGTGCAGAGTGCAGGCTCCGCCCTCGTGCCCGGTGTTCATCGCGTTGAGCAGCGCGCAGACCTCCCCGCCGCGCACTTCGCCGACGACCAGGCGGTCCGGGCGCATGCGCAACGCCTGCCGCACCAGTTCACCGAGGCCGACTTCGCCCGCGCCTTCGACGTTGGCCGGGCGCGCGATCAGGCTGACGAACTGCGGATGGTCCGGCTGGACTTCGCCGGCGTCCTCGACGCAGACGATGCGTTCTCCCGGGGACACCGCGCCGAGCAACGCGGAGAGCAAGGTCGTCTTGCCCGCTCCGGTCCCGCCGGAGACGAGGAACGCGAGCCGTCGCCGGATGACCGATTCGAGCAGGTTCGCGCCGCTGGTGCCGAACGCCCCGCGCAACCGCAGTTCGGCGAGGTCGTGGGTGGCGGGCCGGAGAACGCGGAGCGAGAGGGCCGTCCCGGCGGGCGCGATCGGCGGGAGGACGGCGTGCATCCGGATCCGTCCCGGCGGGCCCACTCCCGGCAGCCAGCAGTCGGCGAACGGTTGCGCGTCGTCCAGTCTCCGCCCGCCGGCGAGGGCGAGCCGCTCGGCCAGTCTGCGGACCGCTTCCTCGTCCGCGAAACGGACTTCTGTCTTTTGAGGACCTCCGCCGGTGTCGGCCCAGACCTCGTCCGGTGCGGTGACGAGAATGTCTGTGACGCCGGGCTTCGCGAGAAGCGGCGCGAGCGGACCGGCACCGACGAACTCGTCCCGGGCCAGCCGGACCGCCCCGAGGACCGCGTCCTGACAGAGCGCGCCGCCCGCTTCGGCGCGGACGGCCCGCGCGACGCTCACCGGATCCGCCGGGACGGCCGATCCGGCCAGCCGCCGCCGGACCCGCTCGACCAGTTCGTCGGTCATCGCGAGGCACCGGCCAGATCTCCGCGTGCGGCCGCGAGGACCTCGGCGGCGGCCGTGGCCAGACGTCCGCGACGCCTCGGGACGAACTCGCCGCGATCGAGGGCGGCCGAAAGGGATCGCTCGCGGCCCATCGACGTGATGAGCGGGGCACCGACGGCGTCGGCGATCTCCTGCGGGACCAGCCCTGCGGGCGACGGACCCCGGACCGCGACACCGATCCGCGCCGCGTGGGGTTCGAGCCTGGCGAAGACCTGTTTCGCCGCCGCGCAGGCGCGTAGTTCCGACGGGACGACGACCACGACCAGATCGGCCAGCCCGATCACGGCGGACGTTTCGGCGCCGAAATACCTCGGCAGATCGCAGACGACCGTCCGCCCCGCCCGCCGTCCGGCGCACAGCACGCCCTCGATCGCGTCCGGCCCTGGACCGCGCCCTCCCCTTCCGTAGGACACAAAGGACAGTGAGCCGCTCGCGTACCTTTTCCGCGGCAGAGCTTCGCTCAACGCCGTCATGGACACCCTGCCGCCGAGGTCGAGCTCCGGCCAGCGCGGCCCGCGATCGCGTTCGGCGGCGAGGAGGACGTCGACACCGCCGCCGAGCGGATCGCAGTCGACGAGCAGCCCGCCGCTCCCGGATTTCTCCGCCCGGTACGCGACTGCGGCCGCCAGCACGGAGGCGCCGGCTCCACCCCGCCCGCCGATGACCCCGATGACGACGCCGTCATCACGCGCCGGGCCGTCGACGACATCGGCGAACTCGCCGATGAGGTCACCTTCCTCGTCCGGCAGCGAAAGGACCTTCTCCGAACCGGTGTTGAAGGCGCGCTCCCAGGTCACCGGGGTCGGCGCGCCCTTACAGACGAGCAGGACCTTGTTCCGCCGCAGCAGGCGGTTCGGCGCGCTCGCGGCCTCTTCGTCGAGCACCACGAGCGGCGCGCGGGCCCATCTCCCGCGAGCGGCGTCCAGATCGGGTGCGCGATCGACCTCGCACCCCGCGGCCGCCGCCACGCGCAGGATCTCGTCGAGCAGGATGTCGTCTCCGGCGACGACGAGCGGATGTTCCTCGGTCATGGCTCCCCCAGGTATTCGGTCGGACTCGGGCGGTGACTCCACGGTCCCGCCGGATCCGGCCGCGCACAACACCATTCCTCGCCACCTGTGGACAACTGGGGTGTTGTGGACAACTCAGCCGCCGGAAACCGGATTCCGGGCGTTTCCGTCGGCCCTTTCCAGCATGATTCCCGGCTTTTCCACGCCGAACGCGCCCGCACCGTTCCGGGTCGAACCGGGCGGGAAAAGTGTTGAGAGAAAAGAAAGTTTACGAACAGCGACCGGTTCGGCCTTGCCCCAGCGAGGTTTCCGCGACCGATGAGGTCTGAACCATTGAGGGGTTGGGAAGTTAGGAGGCGGCCCTCGCCAGGGGGGAGGGACGAGGGCCGCCTGGGGTTCAGCCCCGGGGGGTCGGACTGAACCTGGGTCCGGTGCTACACCGGACAATCTCACTGTAACTCCGGTACCGGCCCGTTGCGGGCGAGGACCGTACCCACAATTCGATAACGGCACGACGCGCCGGATCGGGGGTGCGGTCGTGAAATTTCCACCGCCGTATCCCGATCGTGGTCGACCAACGGGCGCGTGGCCGTCCGGCTCTCCTATCCTTGGCGGGTGGCCCAACCCAGCACGACGCAGAGCCCTGTCGCGGCGTTCTTCGATCTCGACAAGACGATCATCGCGTCCTCGAGCGCGCTGGCCTTCAGCAAACCTCTTTTGCGCGAAGGCCTGATCAACCGCCGAGCCGCCCTTCGCAGCGCGTACGCCCAGCTCGTCTTCTCCCTCGCGGGCGCGGACGCGGCGAAGACCGAGCGGATGCGGGCCGAGGTTTCCGCGCTGTGCGCCGGATGGGACGTCGCGCAGGTGTCCGCGATCGTCCGCGAAACGCTGCACGACGTCGTCGACCCGCTCGTCTACGCGGAGGCCGCGGAACTGATCTCCGCGCACCGCGCGGACGGTCACGACGTCGTGGTGCTGTCGGCGACCGGCGAAGAGGTCGTCGCCCCGGTCGCCGAAATGCTCGGCGCGACGCGCAGCGTGGCCACGCGGATGCAGATCGTGGACGGCCGCTACTCGGGCGAAGTCGATTTCTATTGCTACGGCGAGAACAAGGCCGTCGCCGCGAAGGAACTCGCTGCCACGTACGGCTACGACCTCACCCAGTGCCACGCTTACACCGACTCGAGCACCGACATCCCGCTCCTCGAGGTGGTCGGACGGCCGCACGCGGTCAACCCCGACCGCGTGCTGCGCAAGCACGCGACCGAACAGGGCTGGGAGATCCTCGCCTTCGAACATCCGATGTCGTTGCGGACGCGGATCCCGGCCCGGTCGGCGGGCCTGGTCGCGCTCGGCGCCGTCGCCGCGGGGGCCACCTGGTACGGCTACAACCGGCGTAAACGCACCCGCTGAACGCGAACCCGGACGGCGGTACGGAACCTGTTTTCGCAGCCAGGGCGGCGAATTGTCCGTCGCGGAGGGTGCCCGTGTCACTAGATCGAGCCTCTGTACCGGTGCACCCGTCTGCGCACTTGAAGTGACCCGGCTCACGGCGTAGAAAGAAGGTGCGGACGTTCGGTCGGCCAGGGAACAGGTAGAAGAGAAGCCTGTTCCACCCCGGCGAATCTCCGTGTGCGGACACCGGGTACCCACGCGCAGCGCGCCGCGGGAGGCTCGTCGTCTAGGGACTGCGTACCGGGACGCCGGACGCCGAGTCCATGAAGGTACGACCAGAGTTGCACGCTTGGTCGCCCGAGTAGCCCGCACTGACTGGCGGCGCCCGCCGGCTTCTTGCCGACGGGCGCCGCCAGTGTTTTACCCCCGTTTTCAAGCGTGACAGGCCCCTTCGCGTCCCTTTGTGTATGAACGGACCGATCGCTGGGGTTGCCGATGGACAAGCAAAGTGCTCGTGGGTAGCTTCCGGATATCAGTGCTTCCAGGTGGACTTCTTTCCATCTGAGAGTCAGGCACGAATCTGGGAGGCTTGAGGTGACGACCCGAACCGCGCACGCCCGTCATCGGAGGATCCATGCGCTCGCCTTGCCCCTCGCGGGTCTGCTCACCCTCGCCGTCGCCGGCGTACCGGCGACCGCGCAGCCGGTGACCGCGGACGCGGAGGCTCAGCGGACGCTGCGCGGGCTCACTCTGGAGCAGAAGGTCGGCCAGCTGTTCGTCACGTGGGTGAACGGCAAGTCCGCCGACGAGGTCAACGCCAAGAACAAGGCCGACTTCGGCGTGGACACCCCCGCGCAGGTGATCGAGAAGTACCACCTGGGTGGTGTCATCTACTTCAACAACACCAGCCGCGACAACTTCGACGACCCGGTCCAGGTCGCCAAGCTGTCGAACGGGCTCCAGCGGGCCGCCATCCGCAGCGGTGCCCGCATCCCGTTGCAGATCGCGACCGACCAGGAGGGTGGCACGGTCACCCGCATGGGTGCCCCCGCCACCGAACTGCCGAACGCGATGGCGATCTCGGCGGGCCGTGACACCAAGGCCGCGCAGGAGGCCGCCCGGATCCTCGGGCACGAACTGCGCGCCGTCGGCATCAACCAGGACTTCGCCCCCGACGCCGATGTGAACTCGAACCCGGCGAACCCGGTGATCGGCGTCCGGTCCTTCTCCGGCCGCCCGGATCTGGCCAGCCAGTTCGTCGGGGCCCAGGTCAAGGGCTTCCAAGACTCCGGACGGCGCTCGGAAACGGTGTCGGCCGCCGCGAAGCACTTCCCCGGCCACGGCGACGCGGCCACGGACAGTCACCTCGAACTGCCCCGGATCGACCGGAGCGAAGCCAGCTGGCGCGAGACGGACGTGCCGCCGTTCAAGGCCGCCATCAAGGCGGGCATCGACTCGATCATGAGCGCGCACATCCAGTTCCCCAGCCTCGACCCGTCGGGCGAACCCGCGACGCTGTCGAAGCCGATCCTCACCGGCAAGCTGCGCGATGAGCTGGGCTATCGCGGCGTCGCCATCACGGACTCGCTCGAGATGGACGCGGTACGTGCGATGCACACCGACGCGGAGATCCCGGTACTCGCGCTGAAGGCGGGCATCGACCAGCTGCTCATGCCGGTGAACCTCGAAGTCGCGATCAATTCGGTGCTCGACGCTGTCCGCAAGGGTGAACTGACCGAGCGGCGCATCGACGAGAGTGTCCTGCGGGTGCTCAAGCTCAAGCTGAACCGGGGAATCCTGACCTCGCCGTTCGTCGACCCGGCCAAGGTGATGTCGAAGGTCGGCGTCCCGGCCAACCTCGCGACCGCGCAGGGCATCGCCGACCGATCGGTCACCGCGATCCGCAACGACGGCGGCGTCCTGCCGCTCAAGCAGCAGCCCGCGAAGACGCTCGTCACCGGTTGGGGCGCGAGCACGACGACAGCGCTGGCCTCGAAACTCACCGCGCACGGAACGCAGGCGACAGCGCTGCAGACCGGCCAGACCCCGACAGACGCGCAGATCGCGCAGGCCGTCGCGGCGGCGAAGGACGTCGACCTCGTCGTGGTGCTGACCAACAACGTCGGCACGTATCCGTTGCAGGGCAAGCTGTTGCAGGCGCTGACCGACACGGGGAAGCCCGTGGTCGCGGTCGCCGCCCAGATCCCCTACGACGCCGGTTACGAAAACCCGGTCAAGACGTGGCTCGCGACGTACGGCTACATCACGCCGTCGCTCGAAGCGCTGGCGAAGGTCATCCTCGGGAAGGTGAAGCCGCAGGGCAAGCTGCCGGTGGACGTCCCCGCCGGCAAGGACGTCGGCACGGTGAAGTACCCGTTCGGTCACGGGCTGACCTGGTGAACCTCAACCGCCGCCACTTCCTCGCCACCGGCGCGCTCGCGGTCCCGGCGCTGACGGCGGGCTCCTCGGTCGCGCGGGCGCAGCCGGAAAGCGAGAGCAAAGGTCCCCCGCTCACCCGGACCGGAGCGGACGTGCTCGCCGCCCGCGGCTGGGCGGCGCTGGCCGGGCGCAAGCTCGGCGTGCTGTCGAACCCGACCGGCGTCCTGGCGAACGGCGACCACATCGTCGACTCGATGGTCGCCGCCGGGGTCCGGCCGCTCGCCGCTTTCGGGCCGGAACACGGCTTCCGCGGCAGCGCGCAAGCGGGCGGCTCCGAAGGCGACTACACCGACCCGCGGACCGGTGTGCCGGTGTACGACGCGTACGGCGCCGACGCGACGAAGCTCGCCGGGATGTTCACGAAGGCGGGCGTCGACACCGTCGTCTTCGACATAGCCGACGTCGGCGCGCGGTTCTACACCTACATCTGGTCGCTGTACACAGCGATGGTCGCGGCGGCGAAGGTCGGCGCGGCGGTCGTCGTACTGGACCGGCCGAACCCGCTGGGCGGCAAGGCCGCCGGGCCGATGCTGGACCCGGCGTACGCCTCGGGTGTCGGCCGGAAGCCGATCGTGCAGCAGCACGGCATGACCGTCGGCGAACTCGCGCGGTTCTTCGCGGCCGAGTTCCTGCCCGCCGAGGGCGTCACGCCGGGCAAGCTCGAAATCGTCGAAGTGCGCGACTGGCGACGTGATCAGCTCTTCGACCGCACCGGCCTGACCTGGATCCCGCCGAGCCCCAACATGCCGACACCGGACACCGCGCTCGTCTACCCCGGCACCGGGATGTTCGAGGGCACCGTGTTCTCCGAAGGCCGCGGCACCACCAGGCCGTTCGAGATCATCGGCGCGCCGGGTCTCGACTGGCGCTGGCGCGAAAAGCTCGGCGAACTCCGGCTTCCCGGGGTGAAGTTCCGCGAGACGTACTTCGTGCCGACGTTCGGCAAGTTCGTCAACGAGCCCTGCGGCGGTGTGCAGGTGACGATCACGGACCCGCGGGCGTTCGACGCCATCCGCACCGCGGTCACCATGTTCGTCACCGCGAAACAGGTGCACCCGGACAAGTTCAAGTGGCGCCCCGACAACTTCCTCGACAAGCTCTCCGGCTCCGACAGGCTGCGCACGATGATCGACAAAGGCGCCGGAGCGGACGAGATCGTCGGGTCCTGGCAGGCGGAGCTGACCGAGTTCGACCGGAAACGCCGTCGCCATCTTCTTTACCGCTGAAGGGAACGACCTTGCATGCTAGGAAGATCCTGATCGCGGCTGTTTCCGTGCTGGTCGCGGCGACCACGCTGTCGACGGCGGGAGCACAGGCGATTCCGGGTACCGGAGAACAGGGAGACCGCGCGGCGGGCCGGTTCGACAGGCCACGCCTGGGCTTCGCGCCCGCGTCCACCGTCCTGCGTGACGGCGCGCCCTCCGAGGTCGGCCTCGACCCGGAGCCGATCAAGGCGGCCGAACGGTTCGTCGAGAGCTGGACGAAGCCGGACGCCACCGGGCATCCGCACTTCTCCGGAGCTGTCGGCCTGCTCGCGCACGACGGCGTGGTCGTCGAGCGCCAGGCGGTCGGCGGCGCTGTCCGCTACGCCGACGCGAACGGCACCGAACTGCCACCGGAGCAGCAGGTGCCGATGCGCGCGGACACCCTCTTCGACATGGCCTCGATCTCGAAGCTGTTCACCTCCGTCGCGGTGATGCAGCTGGCCGAGTCGGGCGCGCTGGACATCTCGGCGCCGGTAGTGCGGTATCTGCCGGAGTTCGGGGTGAACGGCAAGGAGACCGTCACCGTCCAGCAGCTGCTCACCCACGTCTCGGGTTTCGCCGCGACGCCGCTGCCGTCGCTGTGGGAGGGCTACCCGGACATCCCGTCGCGTCGGAAGGCCGTCCTCGACAGCCCGCTGAAGAACCCGCCGGGCAGCACGTACCTCTACTCCGACATCAACCTGCTGACGCTCGGCTTCCTGGTCGAGAAACTGGCCGGGGCACCGCTGGACAAGGTCGTCCAGGATCGCATCGCCGGGCCGCTCGGCCTGGCCGACACCGGGTACAACCCGCCGGC
The DNA here is from genome assembly GCF_042647925.1 of Amycolatopsis speibonae. Classification (NCBI taxonomy): domain Bacteria; kingdom Bacillati; phylum Actinomycetota; class Actinomycetes; order Pseudonocardiales; family Pseudonocardiaceae; genus Amycolatopsis; species Amycolatopsis speibonae. The sequence goes on along the minus strand of NZ_JBHRWK010000077.1, from coordinate 34,743 downwards.
GTCGAAACTGGCCAGGGTCGCGGCGACCGAGTACGCGGTGAAGCCGCCACGGGGCCTCGTGCGCGGTGAGGTCCATGACGAGAACGCCTGGTCGCTGGGCGGCGTCGCCGGGCACGCGGGCGTGTTCTCCACGGCAGGCGACATGGCCGTGCTGGCGCAGACGATCCTCAACGGCGGCGCGTACCGCGGTCACCGGATCCTGCGCCAGGAGACCGTGCGGGCGATGCTCACGAACTACAACCAGAAGTTCCCCGACAACGCCCACGGACTCGGCTTCGAACTCGACCAGCCCTGGTACATGGGCGCGCTGTCCGCGCCCTCGACAGCCGGTCACACCGGGTTCACCGGGACCTCGCTGGTGATCGACCCGCTGTCGAGGTCGTTCGCGATCCTGCTCACCAACCGCGTGCATCCGACGCGGAACTGGGGCTCGATCAACCTCGCCAGGGAGACGTGGGCGAGCTCGCTCGCGAAGGCGATGGCCGTCCGTCCGGCGCACGGCCGTGAGGCGTGGTTCAGCGGTGCCGGGGACGTCTCCACGGCCACGCTCACGACGCCGCCGTTACGGACCCGTGGCGGCCCGCTGAAGGTCTCCTTCGACACCTTCGTGGACACCGAAGGGCCGTCGGACTCGCTCTTCCTGGAAACAAGTACCGACGGCGGCGCCACCTGGAAAACGATTACTGTGCGTGCAAGCGGACCGGGCGCACCCGCGGGAGACCAAACCGGCCTCGGCGGGCATGGCCATCGAGCCTGGTGGCAAGTCGCCGCCGAGGTGTCGCAAAGCTCACAAACCACCCTCCGTTGGCGTTACACGACCGATGCCCGTTACACCGGGCGCGGAATTTCCTTGGACGGTGTGAAAGTCACTGAACGAGGCCACATACTGCTGGACAGTGAGCATAATCGCCCTGCTTTTGCAGCTTCCGGATGGAAGTTGAGCAGTAGGTAACCAGGCCACTGCAATGCGCTGACCGAACTGCCCCGTTGACCGGGACACAGCCCCTTGCGTCGCGACACTAAGTTGCCAAGTCGTTAGCTCGACCTCGTTAACGACCTCGACCTGGTTAGCGACTTTCTGGTCAACGATTAATCGCAAATCGAATCCGCAGACACGGATAGGTTGCGATCTTCCCGAAGGGTGTGGGTAGCCTTGTCGCAGATGCCAACGGTTAGTAACTTTCCCACGGTGGGCGATACCGATTCAGTAATCGCGGCCGCACCGTCCGAGGCCGTGCCGGCGCAGCCGACACGGGACGCTGACGCGAGCCCGCTTGTCCGGATTCGCTCCCTCCTGCCCGGGCTCGCCCGGGCCGAGCAGCGCGTCGCGAAGGTCGTCCTCGACGACCCCGCACAGGTCGCGCGACGCAGCATCACCGAGGTCGCGCTCGCGGCCAACACCAGCGAAACCACCGTCACGCGGTTCTGCAAGGCGGTCGGTGTCGGTGGATATCCGCAGCTCAGGATCGCTCTGGCGGCCGACACCGCACGCTCCGAGGCGCGGTCGAGCCGTAACCTCGGTGGCGAGATCGGGCCGGAGGACGATCTGGCCGCGGTGATCGGCAAGGTCAGCTTCGCGGACGCGCGTGCCGTGGAGGAGACCGCCGACCAGCTCGACGTCCCGTCGCTACAGCGCGTGATCGACATCGTGGCCGGCGCGGGCCGGGTGGACGTCTACGGCGTGGGCGCGAGCGCGTTCGTGGCCGCGGACCTGCAGCAGAAGCTGCACCGCATCGGCCGGGTCAGCTTCGCCTGGTCGGACACGCACATCATGCTCACCTCGGCCGCCGTGCTGAGCCCCGGAGACGTCGCGATCGGCATCTCCCACACGGGCGCGACCACGGACACCGTCGAGGCGCTGCGTGTGGCCCGTGAGCACGGCGCGATCACCGTCGCCGTGACGAACTTCCCGCGTTCGCCGATCACCGAGGTCGCCGACCACGTGCTGACCACGGCCGCGCGGGAGACGACGTTCCGTTCCGGTGCGACCGCCAGTCGCATCGCGCAGCTGACCGTCATCGACTGCCTGTTCATCGGTGTCGCGCAGCGGCACATGGACGCGTCGGTCAACGCACTCGACGCGACCAGGGACGCGGTTGGCTCGCACCGTCTGGGCGTCCGGCCCGACGGCAGGCGGCGGCCGCGGGAAACCGGCAAATGAGCGAAAAAGTGAGGCGCATGATGACCGTCCCACGCCAGGTGGTGCACGTCGATTCGCCAACCGAACAGCGCAATCCACGGACGACCGACATCGACCTGATGTCGACCATGGGCATCCTCGGCGCGATCAACGCCGAGGACCGCCGGGTCCCCGAAGCCGTCGCCGCGGTCCTGCCGCAGGTGGCGCGGGCTGTCGACTTCGCCGTGGAAGCGCTGCGGTCGGGACACCGCGTGCACTACTTCGGGGCCGGCACGTCCGGCAGGCTGGCGACGTTGGACGCGGCTGAGCTCGTGCCGACGTTCAACGTGCCCGCGGACTGGTTCATCGCGCATCACGCGGGCGGCGCGCGCGCTCTGCGCCAAGCCGTCGAAGACGCCGAGGACAACGCGAAGGCCGGAGCCGCCGAGGTGGCCGAGTCCGTCGCGCCCGGTGACTTCGTGCTCGGGCTGACGGCTTCCGGCCGGACGCCCTTCGTGCTCGGCGCGCTGGCCGCGGCCAGCCGTCTCGGTGCCCGTACCGCCCTGGTTTCGGGCAATCCGGCAGCGGTGACGCCGCCGGGTGTCGATGTCCTCATCGCGGTGGACACCGGCCCCGAGGCGATCGCCGGGTCGACGCGGATGAAGGCGGGCACGGCGCAGAAGATCATCCTCACCGCGTTTTCCACGGCGACGATGATCAAGCTCGGCCGTACGTACTCGAACCTGATGGTCAGCATGCGGGCGACCAACGCGAAGCTGCGCGGGCGGACCATCCGGATCCTGCGCGAGGCCACCGGGATGAGCATGGCGGACTGCTCCGACGCGCTCACCGAGGCCGACGGCGACCTCAAGGTGGCGCTGGTCCATCTGCTGTCCGGTGAGGACGTCGCGAACGCGGCGAAGGCTCTCACGGCCAACGATGGCCACGTACGCAAGGCTCTCGACTCCCTGCGGGTGCGCGCGAGCTGAAAGATCACTGATTGCCCATCATCAGCTCAGCTGCCTAGGCTCTCGGGTATTCACGATCGAGAGGCCGGGTGGTCATGAGCACCGGCGGACAGCCCCGTTCATCCCGACGCCTCGCGCTCACGCGACGCGAACGGGTGTCCGTCGCCGGGATGGCCGGATTCATCCTGCTGCTCAACGTCGTGGGCTGGGGGGTCCTGACGCTTTTCGTGGCGCCGCGCCAGTACGAGCTCGGCGCCACGGGCGTGTTCGGGGTCGGCCTCGGCGTCACGGCCTTCGTGCTCGGGATGCGGCACGCGTTCGACGCGGACCACATAGCCGCGATCGACAACACCACCCGCAAACTGATGGCCGACGGGCAACGGCCGCTTTCGGTCGGTTTCTGGTTCTCCCTGGGCCATTCGACGATCGTTTTCGTGCTGTGCCTGCTGTTGTCGCTCGGCGTGCGCGCGCTCGCCGGCGCCGTCGAGGACGACTCGTCCGCGCTGCACGAAGCGACCGGTCTGATCGGGACGTCCGTTTCGGCGGTGTTCCTGTACCTCATCGGGATCATGAACCTCGTGGTGCTGGTGGGCATCGTGAAGGTGTTCCGGCGCATGCGGCGGGGCGAGTTCGACGAAGCGGCACTGGAGCGGCAGCTCGACAACCGCGGCTTCATGAACCGGTTGCTCCGCGGCGCCACCAAGGCGGTGCGCAAGCCGTGGCACATCTACCCGATCGGCGTGCTGTTCGGCCTCGGCTTCGACACCGCTACTGAGATCAGCCTGCTGGTGCTCGCCGGCGGCGCGGCCGCGTTCTCGCTGCCCTGGTACGCGATCCTGGTGCTGCCGATCCTGTTCGCCGCGGGGATGACGCTGTTCGACACCGCCGACGGCTGCTTCATGAACTACGCGTACGGCTGGGCCTTCGCGAAGCCTGTGCGGAAGATCTACTACAACCTGACGGTGACGGCCCTTTCCGTCGCGGTCGCGCTGCTCATCGGGACGATCGAGGTGATCTCGATCGTCACCGAACGGTTCGGCATCACGACCGGACCACTCGCGGCGATCGGGTCACTGAGCCTGGACTACGTCGGCTACGCGGTCGTAGCGCTCTTCGTGCTTACGTGGCTCCTCGCGCTCCTCGTATGGCGCTTCGCGCGTATCGAGGAGCGCTGGTCGGCCCGGCTGCCCACGAAGTAGCCCCTGACCTGCAAAAAGAGAGCAAGGGACCTTTGCTGTCACTTCTCTTAATGTTGAGAGAGGCGATAGCAAGGGTCCCTTGCTATCGCTTTTGGTCAGGCGGGCTGGGCCACCGGAGCGCGCGAAGGGACCGTCGTGGCCGTGCCGCGGGATCGGTCACGACGGCCAGGTGGACCGAGGCTGAGGGGGTGTGTGGAATAGGGACGTTCAACGTCCCTATTTCCACACACCTCTCACCCTGAGTGACACTTCACGATCTCGCCGGCCACAACGACCCGACACCTTTCTGAACAGTCCTACCCGGTCAAGCGGGCTGGACCACCGGAGCGCGCGAAGGGACCGAAAGCGCGAAGGCGAGCAGAGCGACGAAGGCGGCAACGGGAGCGACCCACCAGACCCCCGCCGACGACAGGACGACGCCACCCAGCGCGGCACCGAGGGCGCCCCCGCCGTAGATCGCGGAACCGTTGAGCCCCAAGGCGACCGTCGGCGCGTCAGGCGCCAGCGAGAACAGCCGGTGCTGCTGCGGCACCATCAGCATCCCACCGAACACCCCCGAAGCCAGCGCGAGGACCAGCGTGCCGGGCAGGCTCAGCACGGCGACGTCCAGCAGCGCCAGCGTCGCGACCGTGCCGATGAGCGAGAGGGACCGGACGCGCGCGGGGCCGAGGGAGTCGGTCGCCCGGCCCGCGAAGGCGTTGCCCGCGATCTGCCCGATCCCGAAACCGACGAGCAGCCACGAAATCATCGCGCCCGTCGCCACCGGGGCCACCAGCACCGGCAGGTACACGAAGGCCACGAAGCCCGCAGCGGTGCCGAGAACGCTGACGCCGAGCACTCGCGCGATCGGCGGCCGCACGACGACGGCGAGCCTGTCGCGCAGAGACACCGTCGGCATCCGCAGGCCGGGCAGCAGCGGCACTAGCAGCATCACGACCACCGCCACCGCGCCGATCCCCCACATCACCGCGCGCCAGCCGAACCACGTGCCCGCCAGCACGCCGATCGGCACGCCGAGCACCATCGACACGCTCATCCCGGCCGAGACCGTCGCCAAAGCACGGCCACGGCGCTCGTCCGACGCCAGCGCGCCGGCGAGGACATAGGCGTTGGACTGGAACGCGGCGGCGCCAAGGGCGGCCAGCACGCGAGCGACGGCGACCACGGCGAAGGACTCGCCGAGCGCCTGACCGGCCATGCCGATCGTGAACAGCACCATCCCCGCGCCGAGCACCCAGCGCCGGTCCAGCCGTCCGGTGAAAGCCGCGATCAGCGGCGAAGAAACCGCGTAGGTCACCGCGAAGACCGTGGTCAGCTGGCCCGCGACGGCTTCGGAAACGCGCAGGTCGGCGGCGATGGTGGGCAACAGCCCGTTCAAGACGAACCCGTCGGTGCCGACGGTGAACGTCCCGACGGCGAGTATCAGCAAAGCCCCCAAGGCGAGCCGATCATTTGATGATCGTCGAATCGTCATGGGAGGTATAGTGGCCGGACTATTCGATGACTGTCAAACAGTTGGAGCGAAGTGAGCACCACGCTGCCGCAACCGGCGACCGGGGAGATCGAGATCGTGCCGGTGCTCAGCGCGCTGGCGGATCCGGTGCGCCTGGAGCTCATCCGAGCCCTCCGAAGCAACCCTTCGCCGCGAAGCTGCGCCGTCACCGAGTACGACGTCGTGATCAGCGCGCCGACGCTCTCGCACCACTGGAAGGTCTTGCGCGAGGCCGGCCTCACGACGACGTTCGTCGAGGGCCGGACCCGCTGGGTCGAGCTACGGACCGAGGACATCCACAAGCGCTTCCCCGGGCTATTGGACGCCGTCCTCGCCTAACCGCCACTTCGCCGCGAGTTCCGCCGCGGCGCAGACGCCGACGTCCAGCAGATACGGCCCCGCTTGCCCGCAACCGGACCCGGGCGCGATCGGCTGACCGTGCCCCATCCCGTCGACGGCGTGCGTGTCGACGGCGGCACCGACGTCGGCCCACTGCTCGGAAAGCTCACGCATGTTCATCGGTGCGACCGTGTAATCCGCGGTCCCGTGCCAGACGCTGACCGGGGATCGCGCCCCCGTACTCGCGGCCCGCACCTTGTCGCCCCATTGCGCAGGGGTCAGATCCTTGCCAGGATTCATGCACGAGTACGCGTCGATCATCGAGGTCGCGCAGGCGTAGGGCAGCCCCGCCACGACACCGCCGCCCGAGAACAGTTCCGGATACGCCGCCAGCATCACCGAGGTCATCGCGCCGCCCGCGGACAGGCCGGTCACGTACGTCCGGCTTCCGGCCGAGAACCGCGCCATCTGCGCGATCGATTCGGCTTCCCCGGACCCGCGTTTGATGTCGCCCGTCTGGAACCAGTTAAAGCACTTGGTGAAGTTGTTCGCCGAAACCTGTTGCGGCAGAACGAGTTTGAACCGCAGCTTGTCCGCGAGCCCGACCCAGCCGGAGCCACGCGCGTACCCGGCGGCGTCCTGGGTGCAGCCGTGCAGCACGACCACCGCCGGACGTCCGGACGGCAGCCCGTCGGGAACGTATTCGAACATCCGCAACGCACCGGGATTGCTCCCGAACCCGGTCACCGGACGGATCGTCGCCGCCCGCGCCGGAGCAGAAAGGAAGAGGACCAATGCCGAAACCACCGCACCGATGAGGAGTTTTCGCATCACCCGAGGCTAAAGCCGCCGACGCCTGAGTTCCCACGTGGACGACCACCACAGCGACGGCCCGTTTTGTGTGGCCGCGCCGGGTACCGATCCGGAAAGGCCGCGCTTACCGTCGGCCGATGCGGCTCATTCTGGTCCTCGCGATGATGCTGGCCCTGGCCACACCCGCCCAGGCGGCGAGCGGTTGCGGGAACGTGCGCGTTCCCGGGGCCGTGAGACAACAACTGTCCTGTTTGGACGATCTGACCACCACCGGCACCCTGGCCACCGGGCATACGGTCCAGGCCGACTGGGCCGGGCTGACCTCGGCCGGCCTCCCCGCCCCCAAGGGCGTTCCCGGCATCCAGGTCGACGGCTACTTCCCGGACACGTCGACGGCCAACACCACGCACGGCTGGAACCACGACGCGCAGTTCGTGCTTCGGTTGCCCGATCGCTGGAACGGCGGCCTCGTGGTCTCGGGGTCCCCCGGCGTGCGAAGGCAGTACGCGAACGACCGCGCGATCGCCGACCAGGTCCTCGCCGCCGGTTACGCGTTCGCCGCCACCGACAAGGGCAACACCGGCGCTGACTTCCACACCGACGGACGACGGCCCGGCGACGCGCTCGCCGAATGGAACTCGCGAGTCACGCAGCTGACCATCGCCGCGAAGGTCGCCGTGGCGCACCGGTACGGGCGCCTGCCGAGCCGCACCCTCGCGGCCGGGATGTCGAACGGCGGCTATCTCGTCCGCTGGCAGCTCGAGAACCGGCCGTGGCTCTACGACGGCGGCATCGACTGGGAGGGCACTCTTTGGCATGAGGACGGCCCGAACCTGTTCACCTTCCTGCCGCCCGCGATCAAGGCCTACCCCGCCTACGCCGCCGGTTCCGCCCAGGCACACCAGCAGATCCTCGACGCCGGTTTCGCGCCGGGCTCGGAATTCCTGTGGCAGTACCACAACGACGTCTACTGGGGCCTGACCCAGCGCATCTACCAGGCCGAATTCGATCCGGCGTTCACCGGGACCGACTACGACTACGCCACCCGGCCGCCGTCGGTGCACCGCGCGGTCGAACGGATCTCGCTCACCGGCCGGATCGGCAAACCGCTGATCACCTTGCACGGCACCCTCGACACGCTCCTGCCGATCACCCGCGATTCCGACGTCTACCAGCGGATGATCGCCGACCAGGGCCGTGCCGGGCTCCAGCGCTACTACCGGATCGTCGACGGCAACCACGTCGACGGCCTGTACGACGCCTTCCCCGGCAAACTGCGTCCTATCGGCCCTTGTTTCCGGACCGCCTTCACCACTCTCGAAGGCTGGCTCGACGGTGTCCGCCCGCCCGCCTCCGCGACCATCCCCCGCGGAGAAGGCGACCTCGCGACGACTTGCGTACTAACCTGATCGCATGGAATTCCAGGACGTCGTACGACGCCGTCGCATGGTCCGGAAGTTCACCGACGAGCCCGTCGACGAGGCGAGCCTGCGGCGTATCCTGCGCAACGCGCAGAAAGGCCCCTCCGCAGGTTTCTCACAGGGACAAGGGTTTCTCGTCCTCACCGGCGAGGAACTCGCGAAGTTCTGGGAGTTCGGCGCGAGCTGGGCACCGGAAACCGTGACCACCGCACCGGTCGCGATCGTGCCGCTCTCGGTCAAGAACGCCTACCTCGACCGCTACGCCAAGCCGGACAAGGGTTTCGCCGAAGGTGACGACTCCTGGTGGCGCGTGCCGTACTGGGACGTCGACACCGGGATGGCGACGCTGCTGATCCTCCAGACGGCCGTCGACGAGGACCTCGGCGCGGTGTTCTTCGGGCTCGCACCGGAAAGCGTGGAACGGCTCCACAGCGAGTTCGGGGTGCCGGAGGATCACGACCCGATCGGCGTCGTGGCGCTCGGGCACAGCGCCGAACCCGGCCCGTCGCCCGGTTCTTCGGCGACCAAGATCGCGCGCCGCGAGTTCGAGGAAGTCATCCGGTTCGGTCATTGGTGAGGCGGTGCAGCCTGAGCGCGAGCTGAAGTTCCAGCGCGCGCTCGGGCGCCTGCCAGTGCTCGCCCAGCAGTGACGCGATGCGGTCCAGCCGCTGCACGACAGTGTTGACGTGCACGTGAAGCAGGTCCTTCGCCTTCGTCAGATTGCCGCCACAGGCGAAGTACGCGCGGAGGGTGCCGATCAGATCCGTGCCGCGGCGTTCGTCGTAGTCGAGCACCGGGCCGATCGTGGCCGTCACGTACGCGTCGAGATCGGCGTGCTCGCCCAGGAGCAGCCCGACGAAACCGAGGTCGGCCATGCTCGCGCCTTCCCCCGCCCTGCCCAGTGCCAGCAACGACGCGACGCACCGCGCGGCTTCGGCGTGCGCCACCGCCAGCTCCCGAGGGGAGGTGGCCGGCCCCGCCGCGCCCACCGTCACCGGACAGTCCATCGTGGACGTGAGGTCGGCGGCGACGGATCCGGCCAGCGCACCGGCGTCCGTGCCGCGGACCAGCAGGACGACCTCGTCCGCGTGGACACCGACCAGGGCCGCGTGCCGGACGGCCGCCACGGCCAGCCGCCGCCGGGACACGTCGTCGGAATGCGCGATCAGCACCGCGTGCGATGTCGACAAATCGACCCCGAGTCGACGGCCTCGCGCCAGCAACGCGGCGGGATTGCGGCCCGGCGCCGTGAGCAGGTCCGACAGCAGTTCCCCGCGCACCTCGTCCTCGGCCCGCGCGACGGAACGCCGTTGCATCAGCAGTACCGCGGTGACCACGCCTGCGCGCTCGAACAGCCGCCGGTCCGCCTCGCCGAGCGACCGCCCGCCGCCCAGCACCAGGCTGCCGAGGAACTCCTGCCCCGCCTGGACGGCGCACAGCCAACCGTCCTCAGTGGACACCGCCCGCCCGCTCGCCCGGGACGCCGACACCGCGTCCCGCGAAAGGTTCAGCTCCCCGCCGGTCCGGGCCAGGACGACACCGTCGGCGTCGTAGACGGCGATGCCGCCACCGAGTACGTCCGCGACCGCGGCGGCGACCTCGGCCAGATCACCGCCGCGCAGCACGAGATCCATCAGCCGGTCGTGCGCGTCTTCGGCGCGGCGCATCGCGTCGTTGTGCGCGCTGATCGTCGCGTTGGCGGCGTTCAGCTCGGCGACCGCGCGCCGCGTCTCGTCCAGCAGATGCGCGTTGTCCAGCGCGATCGCCGCGTGGTCGGCCAGCGACGACAGCAGCGCGACTTCCTCGGGCGAGAATGCCCGCGTGCTCCGGTCCGAGGCGAACAGCACCCCGATGACCTTGCTGCCGATCGCGAGCGGCACCCCGAGGATCGCCGTCAGCCCCTCGTCGAGCACGCCGGTGTCGATCGGCGAAGTGTGGTGGAACCGCTTGTCGTCGAAGTAGTCCGCCGTCGCGTACGGCCGCGCGGTCTGCGCGACCAGCCCGCCGAGCCCCTCGCCCATCCCCAGCTTGATGTCCTGGAACAGCGCGGAAACCGAGCCGTCGGTCACCCGGACGTAGGTGTTGCCCTCGGTCTCGTCGTTGAGGCTGAGGTACGAGACGTCCACACCGAGCAGCGCCCGCGCCCGCCGCACGATCGACCGGAGGACGGCGTCCGGATCGTCCAGCCGGGCGAGGTCGCTGGCCGTGTCGAACAGCGCGGCCAGCTCCGCCTCGCGCCGCCGGTGCTCGGCGACGGTGTCCCGGATCCGCAGCGCCAGCTCGGTGGCCTTCGGGTCGACGGGGACGTGCGCCAGCTGCTCGCTGCCCGCCCCGGAGGCGAGCAGTTCGAGCAGCCGGCGTAGCTGGTCCGCGCTGTCCACAACGGTCATGCTGACACGTGACCGCGCTCCGTGAGAACTTCGGAGTGCAGGGACTGGCCCTTGGTCTCACGGGCGGCGAGCAGCGCGATCACGGTCAGCGCGCACATCGCGACGACGTAGAGCGAGACCGGGACCGTGCTGCCGAACTCCTTGAACAGCGCGACCGCGATGAGCGGCGCCACCGCGCCCGCGGCGATCGACGACAGCTGTCCGCCGACCGAAAGGCCGGTGTAGCGGACCCGCGTCGGGAACTGCTCGGAGAAGAACGCGGCCTGCGGGCCGTACATCGCACCGTGCAGCACCAGCCCGACGGTCGTCGCGAGAATGATGACACCGGAATTCTTCGTGTCGAGCATCGCGAAGAAAGCGAAACTCCACACAGCCATGCCGACAGCACCGAACAAGTAGACCGGGCGTCGGCCGATCCGGTCGGAAAGAATGCCCCACAAGGGAATCGTCACGAAATGCACGGCCGAACCGATCAGCACCGCGTTGAGGCCCGCCGATTTCGGCAGACCCAGCCCGGTGGTGACGTAAACGAGAATGAACGCGGTGATCACGTAATAGGAAACGTTCTCCGCCATCCGCGAACCGATCGTGATCAGCACCGCGCGCCAGTTGTTCCGGAACACCTCGACGACCGGCGCGTGCTCGGGCTTGCTCTTTTCCTGTGCCGCCAGACTGTGTTGTTTTGCCAAAAGAAAGGCGGACGACTCACTGACCGCGAGCCGGATCCACAGGCCGATCACCACGAGGACACCGGAAAGCAGGAACGGGATCCGCCAGCCCCAGCTGAGGAAGGCCTCGTCGGACTGCGTCGCGGCGAGGATGGCCAGCACCGCCGTCGCCAGCAGGTTCCCGCCGGGAGCCCCGCACTGCGGCCACGACGCCCAGAACCCGCGGCGTTCGTCGTCGCCGTGTTCGGAGACGATCAGCACCGCGCCGCCCCATTCGCCGCCGAGCGCGAAACCCTGCACCAGCCGCAGCAGCGTGAGCAGGATCGGCGCCAGGACACCGACGGACGCGTAGGTCGGGAGGACGCCCATCGCGCAGGTCGAACCGCCCATCAGCAGCAGGCTCAGCACCAGCAGCTTCTTGCGGCCGACCCGGTCGCCGAAGTGCCCGAACACCAGCCCGCCGATGGGCCGCGCGAGGAAGCCGACGGCGTAGGTCAGGAACGCGAGCAGCGTGCCCGTCAGCGGATCGTTGGTGGGGAAGAACAGTTTGCCGAACACCAGCGCCGCGGCGGAGGTGTAGAGGAAGAAGTCGTACCACTCGATCGTCGTGCCGATCAGGCTGGCGCTGACGACCTTCGCGATCGAGCCGCGGTTCTGGGTGGTCACCGGGGGACGTCCTTTCTGGGAGGGGTTCACGCGGCGGTCCAGCCGCCGTCGAGGGGGATCGAGGTACCGGTGACATGGGCGGCGTGGTCGCCGGACAGCCAGAGCACGCACGCGGCGACGTCCTCGGGCTCGATGAGCCGCTTGATCGCCGAACGGCGCAGCAGGACCTGTTCGATGACGGCGTCGCGGTCGAGGCCGTGTTCTTCGGCCTGCGCCTGGAGCTGGCCGGTGACCAGCGGGGTCCGGACGTAGCCGGGATTGACGCAGTTGCTGGTCACCCCGTGTTCCGCGCCTTCGAGCGCGGTGACCTTGGAGAGCCCTTCGAGCGCGTGCTTCGCGGTGACGTACGCGGATTTGAACGGACTCGCGCGGAGACCGTGGACGCTGGACATGTTGACCACGCGGCCGCGACCGCGTTCGTACATCCACGGCAGCACGCGGCGGATGAGCAGGAACGGCGCGGTGACCATGAGCGCCTGGATGCGGGTGAACGTCTCCGGCGGGAACTCGTGGATCGGCGCGATGTGCTGGAAACCGGCGTTGTTGACGAGGATGTCGATCTCGGCCGGGAGGGCCTCGACGGCCTGGGCGTCGGTGAGGTCGGCGACGTGCGCGATGCCGTTGACGTCGGCCGCCGCCTTCTCGACGGCGTCGTCGATGTCGACAAGGTGGACCTTGGCCCCGGCCCGCGCCAGCGCTTCGGCGCAGACCAGGCCGATCCCGCTCGCCGCGCCCGTGACAAGCGCGGACTTACCCGCCAGATCGCTGTGATACGCACCACTCATGCCGGACGACGTTAGGTCGCCCGGCCCGCTTAGGCCATGTGGTTACGCGCTACACCTGCCCAAGATCCCATATGCGCTCGCCACACCCCCGCAATTCGTCACCTAGTTGCGGGGTAGGTGCGCGCGCAACCATCGCAACTAGGTGACGAATTGCGGGTTCAGCCGGCCGCGTCGGAGATGGACTTCGCCTCGCGAGCACCGGCCTCGAAGGCTTCGCACGAGAAGAGCAGCCAGGACCGGACGCCCTCGGGAGTCCCGCCGGCGAACGTCGTAGCGGCCTCGATGTACTTCGGCACCCTCCGGAAGTACGCGACCTCCGGCACTGTCAGCGCCTTCGGGTCGAGCCCCGTCGCCACCGCCGAAAGCCGCGCCGCCGCCCGCGCGACGACCCCGTCCGCGGAGCCGAAAGGCTTCAGCGCCAACAGTTCCCCGTGCACGACGGCGGTCAGCACCGGACCGGGGACCGACGTCGCGCCGGTGACCAGTTGCGCCAGCATCTCCAACCGCGGCCCGACGGCACCGGACGACCGCGGCCGCCCCAGCGCGTCGAGATCCGTCACCAGGTCCGACGCGGCGAGAACGTGCAGGCGCGCCAACGCCTGCAGCGGCGCGCGCCGCCAAGTCGGCAGCAGGCCCTCCAGCGCTTCCGCGACGCGCAGCGCGCCCGCCAGCACCGGATCGGTCACCTCACCGGATTCCGGCAGTTCGGGCGCGGCACCCTCGATCCCGGCCGACGCGCGCGCCGACCGCACGGACGCTTCGGCGGCCGTCGCCGCGCCGCCACGCAGGTTGGCGGGCAGCCGGTGGACGGCGAACACCGCGTCCTGCGCCGATTTCGCGGCCGCCGCGACCCCTTCGAGGTCCAGCAGCGGCTTCAGCGGATCCGTCACGCGTCCAGCACCTGCCCCTCGCGCCGGACCACCGGCGCCTGCACCGACCACGGGAAGTTGATCCACCGGTCCGTGTGCTTCCAGACGTACTCGCACTTGACCTCGGAGCGCGGCTTCTCGTAGACGACCGCGCAACGCACCTCGGCGACGTGGTCAGCGCAGAAGTCGCGGACCAGCTTCAGGGTCGCGCCGGTGTCCGCGACGTCGTCGGCGACGAGCACCTTCTTCTTCGTCAGGTCGACGACGTTCGGCACCGGCGGCAGCATCACCGGCAGGTCGAGGCGCTGGTCGACGCCGGTGTAGAACTCGACGTTCATCACGTGCAGGTTCTTCACGTCCAGCGCGTAGCCGAGCCCGCCGGCGACGAACAGGCCGCCGCGCGCGATCGACAGGATGAGGTCCGGCTCGAACCCGTCGTCGGCGACGGCCTGCGCCAGGTCCCTGCTGGCCGTTCCGAACAACTCCCAGGTGAGCTCTTCCCGCTCCTCGGCCATGCCGCCTCGCCTTCTCGATCGTTCCCGCGAGCATAGGCAACGCCTCAGTGGCCTTCTCGAATGCTTCGAAACTGGCTATCCAGCAAGGCCATTACCGGCCGTAACGTCAAGACGTGACCGACTGGAACACCCATGCGACCCTGACCGGCGAACGCGTCCGCCTCGAACCCCTCACCCGCGACCACGCGAAAGGCCTGTTCGAGGCCGGATCAGACCCGGCGATCTGGACCTGGCTCAGCCTGCGGCAGCCGGAAGACCTCGCCGCGGCCGAAGCGATGGTCGACGGCATCCTCGCCGACCCGGACCGCCGCGCCTGGGCGCAGCTCGACGCGCGCACCGGCGAGGTCGCGGGCACGACGTCGTTCTACGCGATGAACGCGCGCAACAAGATCATTTCCCTTGGCTACACCTGGATCGGTTCCGCGTGGCAGCGGACCGGGCTCAACCGCGACTCGAAACTCCTGTTGCTGCGCCACGCTTTCGACGACCTCGGCGCGAACCGCGTCTCGTGGGAGACCGACATCCTCAACCTGAAGTCCCAGAAGGCGATCGAACGCCTCGGCGCGCAACGGGAAGGCGTACTGCGCGCGCATCGCGTCCGGCCTGACGGAACCGTCCGTGACACCGTTGTCTACTCCCTCACCGGACCAGAATGGCCGGCGGTCCGTACCGCTTTGTCCTCAAGCGTGTGAATGCCACGCGCAACCACGATGCAACCTTTTACTTCGCGTCGTAACGTCGATAGCGTGCCAACGGGCGTGAAGACACGCGAATCACAGGAGGCATCGCACCATGACCGAGCAGTCGCCGGCGCTGGACAATTTGCTCACGGAGAGCAGGACCTTCCCCCCGAGTGAGGCTTTCAGCGCGCAAGCGAATGCCACCGCCGACTTCTACGCCGAAGCCGACGCCGACCGGGATGCGTTCTGGGCCAAGCAGGCCGAGCGCCTCCACTGGGACACGAAGTGGTCGCAGGTATTGGACTGGACCAATGCTCCGGTCGCGAAGTGGTTCGTGGGCGGGAAGCTGAACGTCGCCTACAACTGTGTCGACCGCCACGTCGTCGACGGGCACGGCGACCAGGTCGCCATCCACTGGGTCGGCGAGCCCGGCGACAACCGTGACATCACCTACGCCCAGCTGAAGGACGAGGTTTCCCGGGCGGCGAACGCCTTCGAGTCCCTCGGCCTCACCGCGGGCGACCGCGTCGCCATCCAGATGCCGATGGTGCCCGAAGCGATCTTCGCGATGCTCGCGTGTGCCCGCATCGGCGTTCTGCACAGTGTCGTCTTCGGTGGTTTTTCCCCGACAGCACTGCGTTCCCGGGTGGACGACCAAGCGGCGCGGATCGTCATCACCACCGACGGCCAGTACCGCCGCGGCAAGGCCGCCCCGATGAAGGCCAACGTCGACGAAGCGCTCGAAGGCGCCGAATCGGTCGAGAAGGTCATCGTCGTCCGCCGCACCGGCGACGAGGTGCCGATCACCGAAGGCCGCGACCTCTGGTGGCACGAACTGGTCGACGGCCAGTCCGCGGAGCACGCGCCGCAGGCGTTCGACTCCGAGCACCCGCTCTTCATCCTCTACACCTCCGGCACCACCGGGAAGCCGAAGGGCATCCTGCACACCTCCGGCGGATACCTGACCCAGGCGGCGTACACGCACCACAACGTCTTCGACCACAAGGCCGGCGAAGACGTCTACTGGTGCACCGCCGACATCGGCTGGATCACCGGGCACACGTACATCGTGTACGGGCCGCTGGCGAACCGGACGACGCAGGTCGTCTACGAAGGCACGCCGAACACCCCGCACGAGGGCCGCCACTGGGAGATCGTCCAGCAGCACAAGGTCTCCATCTACTACACCGCGCCGACGTTGATCCGCACGTTCATGAAGTGGGGCAACGAGATCCCGGAGAAGTACGACCTCTCCTCGCTGCGCGTGCTCGGCAGTGTCGGCGAGCCGATCAACCCCGAGGCGTGGATCTGGTACCGCGAGAACGTCGGCGCGGATTCGGCGCCGATCGTCGACACCTGGTGGCAGACCGAGACCGGCGGGATCATGATCTCGCCGCTGCCGGGCGTCACAGCCACGAAGCCGGGCTCCGCGCAGAAGGCGCTGCCGGGCATCTCGGCGAAGGTCGTCGACGACCAGGGCGTCGAGGTCGGCAAGGGTGGCGGCGGCTACCTGGTGCTCGACAAGCCGTGGCCGGGAATGCTGCGCGGCATCTGGGGCGATGAAGAGCGTTTCCGCGACACCTACTGGTCGCGTTTCCGCGATCAGGGCTACTACTTCGCCGGTGACGGCGCGAAGTACGACGCCGACGGCGACATCTGGCTGCTGGGCCGGGTCGACGACGTGATGAACGTTTCCGGCCACCGCATCTCGACCACCGAGGTCGAGTCGGCACTGGTCTCGCACCCGACGGTCGCCGAGGCCGCCGTCGTCGGCGCGACCGACCCGACCACCGGGCAGGGCATCGTCGCGTTCGTCATCCTGCGCGGCAACGCGGTCGACGGTGGCGAGGCGGCCGTGCAGGAACTGCGCAACCACGTCGCCAAGGAGATCGGGCCGATCGCGAAGCCGCGGCAGATCCTGGTCGTGCAGGAGCTGCCGAAGACACGGTCCGGCAAGATCATGCGCCGCCTGCTGCGCGACGTCGCCGAGAACCGCCAGGTCGGCGACGTCACCACGCTGGCCGACTCGTCGGTGATGGACCTGATCTCTTCGGGCCTGAACTCCGGCAAGTCCGAGGAGTAGCAGCTCGAAAATGTCATGAAAGGGGCGTTCAGGACACTTTTCGTCCTGAACGCCCCTTTCATGACACCCGACACGCCTACCACACCCCGGTTCGCATCACTCGAACGCCTGTTCTAGGATGTGCCGGGTACCACCCCATACCCGGGCAAGGAGCGACACCGACGATGACCGTGGATGCCTTGACACGCACTGACGCCGTGTCCGAAGAAGCGGCTACCGAAGCGCCCGTCGACTCGACGCCGCAGGCGGAGACCACCTCGGAGACCACCGAGGCCAAGACCGAGACCTCCGAGTCTTCCGACTCTTCGGAAACCCCGGAGGCCCCCGCCGAAGGCGCGGCCGAGTCCCCCAAGCCCAAGCGCGGCCGCCCCAAGGTCGCCACCACCGCGAAGAAGACCCGCACCGTCGAGCTGACCCTCACGGTCACCGGCACCGCCGACGGCGAGTGGCAGGCCGAGCTCAAGAACGGCGCCAAGTGGGTCGCGAAGGGCCTGGAGATCCCGGCCGCCGCCGTGTCCCGCGCCGCCAAGGAGCTGCACGCGGACCTGTCGGGCCCGATCGACGAGGTCATCAACGCCGCCCGCGAACTGCAGGCCGCGAAGGTGGCCCAGCTCGAAGCCGAGCTGGAGAAGGCGAAGCTGGCGCTGGCCGAGCTGGACGCCTGAGACTTTCCTCCCGACCGGGGCGGACGCTGGACAGTTCAGTGCCCGCCCCGGTTTCTTTTTACCCGCTGATCGGCGGCCGCGACGGCAACGGCGTCTTGAACTCGACCCACTGACTGTCCACAATGGCCTCGACACTGTGCGGGACACCGCGCGGGTGGACGAGCGCGCCGCCCGCCTCCAGCGTCACTTCCCGGCCGTCAAGCGTGCCGCGCAGCGAACCCGAAACCAGGTACACGATGCTGTCGTGGTCGTGGCTGTGCACAGGAGAAGCGACTCCGGCCGGATAGCGGATCTCGTACGCCAGACCGCCTTCCGCCGTCGCGAGCGTCCGGAACCGGCCCTGCCCGCCGAGCAGCGGCAGACCCTCCACAGTGGACATCGGCTGCCAGGTCATCGCGCGGTCTCCATAGCCGCCGCCTCCTCGCGGTCGGGGTCACGGGCGAGCAGGACACCGATGACGGTCACCACCGCGGTCGCGAGCAGGTAGACGCCGATCGCGAGCCAGGTGTCGAAGCCGGCGAGCAGCGCCGTGAACAGCAACGGCGCGGGCGCCCCGCCGATCACGCCGGCGAGGGTGTACGCCAGCGAACTGCCGGTGTAGCGCAGGCGCGGCGAGAACTGCTCGGTGACGAGCGCGGCCTGCGGGCCGTAGAGCGCGGCATGGATGACCAGCGCGAACACGATCCCGATCGCCAGCATCGCGAACGAGCCGCCGCTGACCATCGGGAAGAACACGAACGGCCAGATCCCGGCGGCGATGGTCGCGACGAGGTACATCTTGCGCCGCGAGATCCGGTCCGAAAGCGCGCCGAACAGCGGCATCAGCACCAGCTGGAAGGCCGAACCGATCATCACCGCGGCCAGCCCGGCGCCGCGCGAGAGGTCGGTGTGCGTCGTGACGTAAGTGAGGACGAAGACGGTGAACAGCGCGTAGAGCACGTCCGGGCAGACGCGGATCAGCACGGCCGCGACGAGCGCGCGGCGTTCGGTGCGGAAGACCTCGGAGATCGGCGCCGACGAACGTTCGCCCCGCTCCTGGATCTGCTTGAAGACCGGCGTCTCCTCCAGCTTGAGCCGGATCCACAGGCCGAACCCGACCAGCGCGCCGGACAGCAGGAACGCGATCCGCCAGCCCCAGCTGTTGAACTGGTCCTCGGTGAGCAGCGCGGCCAGGACGGCGAGGACACCGTTGGCGAGCAGGTTGCCCGCGGGCGGGCCGATCTGCGCGGCCGACGCCCAGAACCCGCGTTTGTCCGGATCCCCGAACTCACTCGACAGCAGGACGGCGCCACCCCATTCGCCGCCGATGCCGACACCCTGCGCGAACCGCAGCAACACGAGCAAGACCGCCGCGAAGCCGCCGATGCTCTCGTACGTGGGCAGGACGCCGATGAGGAACGTCGCGACACCGGTGAGCACGAGGGTCATGACCAGGATGCGCTTGCGGCCGAGCACGTCGCCGAGGCGGCCGAAGAGGAACCCGCCGATCGGCCGGGCGAGGTAGCCGACGGCGTAGGTGGAGAACGCCGCCATCGTGCTCGCGAGCTGGTCTTCCGAGGGGAAGAAGAGCTGCCCGAAGATCGTCGCGGCCGCCACCGAGTAGGCCGCGAAGTCGTACCACTCGAGCGCTGTCCCCGAGAGGCTGGCCGCGAAGGCCTTGTGCAACGAACGCCGGTCACCGGCTGGTGAGGTCATGTCCACTTCCCGTCCGCAGTAGGTCCGCAACCCCGCCGGGAGGGGTTGAATTGCGGATATACTCCTTGTATACAAGCTGTATGCGCAACCCCCAATCTCGGAGGACAGATGCCTGAGCTGCGTTTCACCCTTCCCGACGGCCAGGAGCGGCGGACCGAGGTCCACACGCTGCTGAACGCCGGATACGCCGGTCGCAGCCAGGAAGACGTCGCCGCCCACGTGGCCGAACTGGCCGAACTCGGCGTCCCCGCGCCCTCGGTGATCCCGGCGCTCTACCCGGTCGCGCCGTACCTGGCGAGCCAGACCGAAGAGGTCGCGGTGCAGCACGAGAAGACCTCCGGCGAGGCCGAGTGGGCCCTCGTCATCACCGGTCCCGCGCCCGAGGACGTCCTGCTGACCGCCGCCTGTGACCACACCGACCGCGCGCTCGAAGCGCACGGCGTCGCGTGGAGCAAGAACGCAGGCCCCGACGTCCTCGCCGCCAAGGCCTGGCGTCTCGTCGACGTCCAGGACCGGCTCGACGAGCTCACGCTGTCCGCCTGGGCGGGAGAAACCCTGATCCAGCAGGGGAAACTCGCGGAGCTGCTGCCGCCGTCGTACTGGCTGGACGTGCTGCGCGAGCGCGACCTGTACGCCCCGGGCACCGTGCTGATCTCGGGCACGATCCCGATGGTGCGAGGCGTCGACCAGTTCGCCGACTCCTGGCGCGTGGAACTGGGCGACCCGGCGACCGGCGAGACGATCGACCTCGCCTACAGCGTGCGGCGGCTGCCCGAACCGATCGGCTGAAGCAGTTCGCCGAGGAAGGCGCGGTATTCGCCCTTCATCGGCAGCTCCCTGTCCACGCGGACGCGGCGACGGGTCGCGGAGACCTCGATCTCCCGCACCGGATCGAAACCGGTGCGCTCGTAGGACTCCCAGTACAGCCCGACGCCACGCCGCTGCCAGGCGGGGACTTCGGCGAAGTTGACGCCGTGCGCGAAAAGCAGCTCGTTCTTCTCGGAGACGCCCGCGCCTTCGAGAGCCGCCCCGGCCTCGCTCGCCGACTTCCCCGCCTTGCGCAGGATCCAGTAGCACCAGCCGTTGAGCGCGCAGCGGGTCGCGTCCGCCTGGCGCCACGAGAAGTAGTCGACGACGTCGTCCGCCGTCGTGCCGAGCCAGACCCGGCCGTCGAAGTGCGCCGGGACCCCGGCCGCGTGGGTGAACGCGGCCGACGCGACCCCGGCGGAGATCGACACGAGCTTCTCGACACCCCTGCCGAACAGCTCGGCGGAAGGCGGGAGCAAGAGCGAGATCTCGTCGCTTTCCGTGTACACGTAAGGCGAAGCGAATTCCGCCAGCAAGGCACTCGCCGCCTCGGCCATGCACTCGGCGAAGCGGGGATCGAACGGTTTCTCGAACCGCGCTTCGGTGAACTTGGAGAAGCCCCGGCCGTCGACCCGGAGCACCGTCCAGGAACCCGGCGGCACGGTCAAGCCGTGGAACCACTCCCGTTCCCGTTGCCGCGCCTCGAAATCACCGGCGTCCATGCTCATCCCCGCTCCACGACGAAACCGCCTTCACCGTCGAAACCGACGGTGTGCAGCTCGTCGAAACCGTCCTCCGCGGTCGGTCGCCGCAGCCGCTTGAGAGTCGCATACAGACCGACGTCGGGCACCCGGGTTTTGACTTTCCGGCGCGCGTTGCGCTCCTTCGACCCCTCGAAGTCCGGCGGGAACCAGTACGCGGCGACGCGCGCGCCGTGGCGCCTCGCGACCTCGATCAGCGGAGCCCACTCCTCGGCCGACGGGTTGGTGTTGTCCACGACCACCGAACTGCCGTCTTCGAGCGCTTCGGCCAGCATCCGCAGCTGACGGCTTTGCCGTCGCTTGGCGTTCGGGAAGTTGTCCTTGCTGAGGTGGACGTGCGTGTCCGCGAACTCCCGCCGGAAGAACGTCGTCTTCCCGGACGCCTGGAGCCCGATCAGGATCACCACCTCGGCCATGTCCGACAACCTATCCGAGGACTTAGGCAAGGCAATAGTCAATAAGGATCGCCTGCATTGACCGAAACGGTTTCCTCTCGCCGATTCCCGTTCTTCGTGTTTCACTGAAACGGTGACCGAAACCGTGTCGACCGGACATCCCCACGAACCCCACGCGGATCTGAGCGGCAAACTGAACTGGCTGCGCGCCGGCGTCCTCGGCGCGAACGACGGGATCGTGTCGGTGGCGGGCATCGTGGTCGGCGTCGCGGGCGCGACCACCGATTCCACCGCGATCGCGACAGCGGGAATCGCGGGCCTGGTCGCCGGCGCGCTTTCCATGGCGGGCGGCGAATACGTCTCGGTGAGCACACAGCGCGACACCGAACGCGCGCAGTTGCGGCTGGAAAAGCGCGAACTGAAAGAGATGCCCGAAGCCGAAGAACGGGAACTCGCGGGAATCTACGAGGCGAAGGGCCTATCCCCGGACCTCGCCGCCCAGGTGGCCCGCGAACTGACCGAAAAGGACGCGCTGCACGCGCACGCCGAGGCCGAACTCGGCATCGATCCGGACAATCTGACCAGCCCGTGGCAGGCGGCGTGGGCGTCGCTGGTGGCGTTCACCGTCGGCGCGCTGCTGCCGCTGCTGTCGATCGTGTGGACGTCGACCTCGGCGAGGGTCTGGGCGTGCGCGGCGGCGGTCGTGGTCGGGCTGGCGCTGACAGGGCTCCTCAGCGCGAAACTCGGCGACGCCCGCGTCGGCCGCGCGATCGCACGGAACGTCGGCGTCGGTGCGCTGACGATGCTGGTGACGTACTACGTCGGCGTGCTGTTCGGGACGACCATCGGGTAGCCGACATCGCCGTCCAATCACGTGAGTTCCGTCTTCGATCACGCGAGAACGGCGCCTGATCACGCGAGTCACGTCTTCGACCACGGGGCCCCCGGTGCGATGAAAGGCCCCTTCATCGCAAATTTTGCGATGAGGGGGCCTTTCATCGCACCTTCGAGGGTCGCTCGTCGGCGCGGGCGGAAGAGCGTCTAGTGGACGCCCTTCATCAGCTTGCGGATCATCGGCGTCGCCACCAGGAGCGCCACACCGACCACGATGGCCACCCCGCCGACGATGCTGAAGTACGGCGCTTCGTCGTCCACCGTGTAGTACTCGGCGAGCTTCCCGGACATCGCCGTACCGAGCGAGATGGACAGGAAGTTCAGCGCCACCATCTGCGTCCGGAAGGCCTCCGGCGCGAGTTTGGTCGACAGCGAAAGGCCGACCGGCGAAAGCATCAGCTCCGCCATGGTGAACACGAACAGGATGCCGGCCAGCGCGAGCAGCGGGCTCGCGTTCTTGCCGCTGCCGACCATCGGGAGGAACAGCAGGAACGCCGCGCCCATGGTGACCGTGCCGAGCACGAACTTGATCGGCGAGGACGGCTGCCGCGAACCGAGTTTGGTCCAGATCGCCGCGATCACCGGCGCGAACAGGATGATGAACACCGGGTTGATCGAGTTGACCCACGCGACCGGCATCTCCCAGCCGAAGATCGTCCGGTTCAGCCGCTCGTCGGTGTAGGCCGCGACGACGGTGAACTGCTGCTGGTACAGCGAGAAGAACGCGGCGCTCGCGATGAACATCGGGATGAACGAGTACACCCGGCTGCGCTCTTCGGAGGTGATCTTCTTGCTGGTGATGATCACCACGAAGTAGATCACCGAGATGATCGCGACGGCCCCGACGACGACGTCGACCAGGTTCTCCGGGTTGATCACGCCGAAGACCACGAGCAGCACGATCGCCGCGACACCGGCCACGGTGCCCCCGAAGACCAGCGGGCGCCGCGACGCGGGCAGCGGGTTCGGGATCTCGCTCGCCTTCTCGCCGAGGTTCTTGCGGCCGATCGTGTACTGGATCAGGCCGAGCGCCATGCCGACCGCGGCGAGCCCGAAGCCGACATGGAAACCGATCTCGCTCTGCGCGAGCCCGGTCAGCAGCGGCCCGACGAAGCCACCGAGGTTGATACCCATGTAGAAGATGGTGAAACCGCCATCGCGGCGCTCGTCGCCCTTCGCGTACAGCGTCCCGACGATCGTGGTGGCGTTGGACTTCAGCCCGCCACTGCCGATGGCCACGCACGCGAGACCGACGCCGATACCGGCCAGCCCCGGCAGCACGGCGAGGCTGATGTGGCCGATCATGATCAAGATCGCGCTGTAGAACAGCGTCCGTTCGGAGCCGAGCACGCGGTCCGCGACCCAGGCGCCGATCACCGCCGACAGGTAGACCATGCCGCCGTACGCGCCGACGATGCCGAGCGCGGAGGCCTTCGGCAGCGCGAGGCCGCCCTGACTGACTTCGTAGTAGAGGTAGATCGGGAGGATGCCGAGCATCCCGTAGTACGAGAACCGCTCCCACATCTCGACGCCGAAGAGGTTCGCCAGCCCTCGTGGGTGCCCGAAGAACCTCGTGTCTTGCTGGACCTCGGTAGAGGTACTCACCATGCCGTCCTTATCGAAGACATCGTTGTCGTTTTCCGTTCACATGCTAAGAGTCCAGCATGTGGAACTGACACCGACGTCCGGCTGGATCTTGTGGTCGCCGTCATGAAGAGATGAAATCCGCAGCTCCAGGCGTTAAAATTGACTCAAGGTGCGCCGGGAAGGCTGGTCGGCAACAGTATTCGTGTTGCCGAAATCCGGAGGATGCCGTGTCCGGCCCCAACCGTCCCGCGAAGGCCGTCGTCGCCGACTTCGCCCGCTATCTCCGCACGGAGACCACCGGCGGATTGATCCTGCTCGGTGCCACCGCGCTCGCCCTGCTTTGGGCGAATTCGCCCATCGACGACCTTTACCGCGCGATCCGCGATTTCCGGCTCGGTCCCGAGTTCCTTCACCTGAATCTGACGATCGGCGACTGGGCGAAGGACGGCCTGCTCGCGCTGTTCTTCTTCGTCGCGGGGCTCGAACTCAAACGCGAACTCGTGGTCGGTGAACTGTCCCGGTTCAAACAGGCCGTGCTGCCGGTGGTGGCCGCGATCGGCGGCATGATCGTCCCCGCCCTGGTCGCGCTCGCCGTCGGCTGGGGAACGCCGGGGATCGACCGCGCGTGGGCCATCCCGGTCGCCACGGACATCGCGTTCGCGCTCGGTGTCCTCGCCCTGACCGCGTCGAACCTGCCGAGCAGCGCCCGGGTCTTCCTGCTCTCGCTGGCGGTGGTCGACGACCTCGGCGCGATCCTCATCATCGCGATCCTGTTCACCGCGAAGTTCGACCTCGTCGCCGCGGGCGTCGCCGTCGTCGCTCTCGCGTTGTACGCCTACCTGCAGCACCGCCGCGTCCGCAGTGCCTGGATCTACGTGCCACTGGCCTTGATCACCTGGGTCGCGGTGCACTCGGCCGGCATCCACGCCACCATCGCCGGCGTCGCGCTCGGCCTGCTCACCCGCGTCCGCGCCGACGAAGGCGAGGAGCACGCGCCCGCGATCCGGCTCGAACACCGGCTGCAGCCGTGGTCCGCCGCGGTCGCGGTGCCGCTGTTCGCGCTGTTCGCGGCGGGGATCAAGGTGGACGGCGAATCGCTCGGCGCGGTCTTCACCACGGCGTTGCCGCTGGCCGTGCTGGTCGGGCTCGTCGGCGGGAAGCTGATCGGGATCTTCGGCGCCAGCCTGCTCGCGGTGAAGTTCAAACTCGCGGAGAAACCCCGGGGAATGGGCTGGCGGGACATCGGCGCGCTGTCGATGCTCGGCGGTGTCGGGTTCACCGTGAGCCTGCTGATCGCCGATCTCGCGCTCGACGGGGAAGCCGTCGAACTGACGAAGGCGGCGGTGCTGATCGCTTCGGCCATCGCGTCGCTTTCGGCCGCCGCGATGCTGCTGCACCGCAGCCGCGTGCACGCGCGTGAGGATCTTTGACGCGACACTCGCCGGTCCGCCGCGCCCGGGATGAGGGCACGTGGCACGATGGCCGGTGTGAGCAGCCCCAAGCACGAACGTACCGGCCCCGACGGCGTGGGGGCCGTGCCCTACCTCCCCCTGTCGAGCGATGACGACGTGGTAGCGAGCGAGCAGTCCCTCGGGAAACTCGTCGGCGATGCCACACAGCACGTCTCGACGCTGATCCGCGCCGAGGTCGAGCTGGCCAAGTCCGAGGTCGTCGCGGAGGCGAAGAAGGGCCTCAAGGGCGCCATCTTCTTCTTGGTCGCGCTGGTCATCGGGCTGTACAGCTCGTTCTTCTTCTTTTTCTTCCTCGGCGAGCTGCTGTCGGAGTTCCTGCAGCGCTGGGCGGCGTTCCTGATCGTGTTCGGGCTGATGCTCGTCTCGACGGCGGTCGCGGGCTTCCTCGGCTACCGCAAGGTGAAGAAGATCAAGGCGCCGGAGCGCACGATCAACAGCTTCAAGGACACCGCCGCCGCGTTCAAACCGCGGCACGACGCCGAAGACCAAGACTGAGTCTTCGGGCGGTGCAGGCGACACCGGACCCGTCGATCGTCCGGATCGACGGGCCGTGGACCCATCGTGACGTCTCCGCGAACGGCATCCGGCTGCACGTCGCCGAACTCGGCGACGGACCGATGGTCCTGCTGCTGCACGGGTTCGCCGAGTTCTGGTGGACCTGGCACCACCAGCTGACGGCGCTCGCCGACGCTGGTTTCCGCGCGGTCGCGGTGGATCTGCGCGGCTACGGAGACTCGGACAAACCCCCGCGCGGCTACGACGCCTGGACCCTCGCGGGCGACGTCGGCGGGCTGATCAAGTCGCTCGGCGCGCGCAAGGCCCATCTCGTCGGACATGCCTGGGGCGGCATGCTCGCGTGGACGGTCGGCGCGCTGCACCCCCGGCTGGTCTCCTCGGTCACCGTGCTGGGCGGCGCGCATCCGCTGGCATTGCGCCGGGCCGTCAAGCGGCCGGGACAGCTACGGGCGTCGGGACACCTCTTCCGCTTCCAGGCGCCGATGGCGCCGGAGAAATGGCTGGTCAAGGACGACGCGTCGGCCGTCGAGGAGCTGTTCCGGAACTGGTCCGGTCCACAGTGGACGGACTCCGCGGACTTCGCCGAAACCGTGCGGGCGTTCCGGCAGGCGATGCTCGTGCCGGGAGTGCCGCACAGCGCGCTCGAGTACTACCGATGGGCGTTCCGCGCGCAGTTCCGCGGCGAAGGCCGCCGCTTCAGCGAAGCGCTGCGAGGCCGCTTCGCGCCCCGAGTGCTGCAACTGCACGGCGAAGAAGACCGGTGCATCCTGCCCGACACCGCGGCGGCATCGCGGCGCTGGGCCCCGGACGCCCGTCTCGAACGCTGGCCCGGCATCGGGCACTTCCCGCATCTGGAGGCCCCGGATCGCACGTCGGCCGCCCTGCTGGAGTTTCTCCGCACTTCGGAAGCGTGACCGAGCGCAAACCGACGGGCGTGTCGTTCGAGTCTTGGATGGTGAACAAGGTCCGAGCGGAGGGGCACGCGGGTGCGCCGGGAGGCGCGGGTGCGGGAGATCGTCGAGGAGCTGAACGAACGGATCCGGGCCGAGCACCGGCGGCCGGCGGGCGGGCCGGTGCTGCGGGCGCGGCCGCTGGACGTGGAGGAGGCCGTCACTTCTTGGCGCGAAGGCCTCTCTTCAGGCTATTGACCCCGCCTCCGTGCGTGCAATGAAGGGGCCTTTCATTGCAAATTTTGCTATGAAAGGCCCATTCATCTCACGCACGGGGCTCAGTTCGCGCAGGGACCGGTCGAAGTGTTCGCGCTCAGCGACGAAGCCGTGTCCACCACCGGTCGCACCTGTTCGGACGTCAGCGTGAAGCCGGTCTCCGGGTCCTCGACAGCCGCGCCGAAGACGACCCCGATGACCTCGCCCTCGGGGTTGATCATCGGCCCGCCCGAGTTCCCGCTGCGGACCTGCCCGCGCACGGTGAACACGTCGCGCTGCACGGTGTTGGACTCGTAGATGTCCGGTCCGCGCAGGTTGATCCGGCCGCGCACTCTGGCGGGCGACGCGGTGTACGGGCCGTCGAGCGGGTAGCCGAGCACGATCGCGTTGTCGCCCGCCCGCGCGACCCGCGGCGTGAACGGGAGCACCGGCGCCTGCAGCCTCGGTACCGCGAGCACGGCGACGTCGGCCTCGGGGTCGAAGTAGACGACCCTGGCCGGGAACTTGCCCGAAGTCGACTCGATGGCGACCTCGTCGGTGCCCGCGACGACGTGCGCGTTCGTCATCACGCGCTGCGGCGCGATGACGAATCCGCTGCCCTCCAGGGCCCGGGAGCACGAAGTCGCGTTGCCGCGGATCTTCACGACACTGCCGTGCACCTGTTTGACGATCGCGCTCGCCTGCAGCGCGGTGTCCGGCGGGCTGGTGTCCTGGACGTTCGGCTTCTGGAACGGGTCCACAATGGACGGGAAGCCGGACTTGTCCAGCAGTTTGCGCAGTTCGCTCGGGAAGCCCTGCGCCGCTTCCGGCATGACGTCGTTGACGCCGCCGAGCACCACCGAGCTGTTGATCGACTTCGCCAGCCCCGGCACTCCCGAGACGGCCGTGAGCGGCGTCGCGATCAGCCACGCGACCACGAACACGACGGCGGCCTGCACCACCGCGCCGAGTGTCTTGTCGACCCCGGAAAGCTTGTCCGGATTGATCTTCTGGCGCAGTTTCCGCCCGACCCAGACACCGAGGGTCTCGCCGAGCGCGACCAGGAACACCACCGTCGCCACCGCGAAGGCGACCTTCGCCGCGGGATGCTCGAAGAGTTCGACGACCAGCGGCGCGACCTTGATCCCCGCGAGCGCGCCCAGCACCACGCCGACCAAGGACGGCAGGGCGATGATCACCCCCTGGAACGCGCCGGACACGCCCGCCAGCAGCGCGAGCAGGATCACCAGTACGTCAACCCAGTTCACCGGCGCCTACTCCTTCTCCGGCACTTGCCGCCCGTCGACCCGCGCCTGATGTTCGGCCAACGCTACGTCAAGCTCCCGGACGTCGCCGTGGTCCCAGTCCCGTTCCCAGCCGCCGAGCGAAAGCGTCATCGCCAGCAGTCCGCCCGTGAACCCCCAGACGAACAGCCCGCCGACGTCGAACGCGGGCCCCTTCCAGCCGAAACCCTCGCGCCTGACCTGGAACCGGTTGGCCGGGTCGGTGAGTTCGGCGACCGGCACCCTGGCCACCGCCGCCGTCTCTCCCGGGTCGACGGCGTGCACCGGGGAAGGCGTCCGCCAGTAGGCGAGCACCGGCGTCACGGCGAACCCGGACACCGGCACGAACAGTTCGGGGAAGATCGCCAGCGGCTGCACCCCGGAGGGCACGACGCCGGTCTCCTCTTCCGCTTCGCGCAACGCCGTCCCGACCGGACCGTCGTCACCGGGCTCGGCGCCACCGCCGGGGAACGCGACCTGGCCGGCGTGCGAACCGAGGGTGTCGGCGCGGCGCTGCAGCAGGACGTCCGGCCCCTGCGGGCCTTCGCCGAAGAGAATCAGGACGGACGCGGGCCGGTAGCTCGCGTCCGGCGGCACGCTGAACCGGCTGAAGGTGTCCGCGCCGACTTCCCCGCTGATCTTGACCAGCGGTTGCAGCCAGGCGGGCACGTCCTCCGGGTCCACGAGGGGGCCGGTCATGGTGTCCCTTCCACAGCGGCGCGCACCTGGTCAGTGTTCAGGAAAACGCGTGGGTTCTCGATGAGCCGGACGTCGCCTGCCGCCGTGACCAGGTACGTCGCGGGGAGAGAGGGAGGGACCTTCAGTGCCGTCCGCGCGGGCCCTGACTGCCCGTCACCGTCGAACACGGACGGCAGCCGGACACCCAGCTCGGACAGCATCGCCAATCCGTCGGCCCCGGAGCTCGCGACCTGGACGAGCAGCACCCGCGCGGCACCGGGCTGCGCGGCGTACTCCTGCAGCAGCGGCAGCTCGGCGCGGCACGGCCCGCACCACGACGCCCACAGGTTGACCAGCACGGAACCGCCCGAAAGCACCCGGGCGAGGTCGACCCGGGAGCCGTCGCCGAGGCATTCGACGTCGACCCCGCGCAGCTTCGCCACCTCGCCGGGGCCGGGCGGCGGACAGGGGGCCAGCGCGGCCTTCGAGCGGGCGGCCGTGAGATCCCCCGACGTCTTGACCGGCGCCTGGCCGTCACGGGTCGTGAGCAGAGCGACGATCAGGGCCACCACCAGCACGGCGGCACCGAGGGCGAGCTTGGTGACCCTCGTCACCGGCGTGCCGCCAGGTCGAGGATGTGGTCCCGTTCTTCGCCCTTGACCAGCTTCGCGGCCTCTTCGAACCCCGTCGGGCCGGTTCCGTACGAGGGGCACATCTTGGCCAGCGGACAGGCGCCACAGGCGGGTTTGCGGGCGTGGCAGACGCGGCGGCCGTGGAAGATCGTCCGGTGCGAGAGGAGCGTCCACTCCTTGCGCGGGATCAGCTCGCCGACGACGTGCTCGACCTTGACCGGGTCTTCCTCCTCGGTCCAGCCCCAGCGGCGGACCAGGCGGCCGAAATGGGTGTCCACGGTGATCCCGGGGACCCCGAAGGCGTCGCCGAGCACGACGTTGGCCGTCTTGCGGCCGACCCCGGGCAGCGTGACGAGGTCCTTCAGCTTGCCGGGCACCTCGCCGTCGTAGCGCTCCACCAGCGCGGCGCCCAGCCCGAGCACAGAGTTCGCCTTGGCGCGGAAGAACCCCGTCGGCCGGAGGTACTCCTCGAGTTCGGCGCGGTCGGCGCCGGCGAAATCGGCGGCACTTCGATAGCGCGCGAAGAGCGCGGGGGTGACCTGGTTCACCCGGACGTCGGTGGTCTGCGCCGAAAGCACGACCGCGACCAGCAATTCGAGCGGAGTGGTGAAGTCAAGCTCACAGTGGGCGTCCGGGAACTCGTCGTCGAGGCAACGCTTCATCCGCCTGGCGCGTCTCACCAATGCGAGCCGGCTTTCACCCGTACCCCCCGCGCGGGGGGCATTCGTGAGGGCTGGAGGCACCCCGATAGCCTACGGGCGCCATCGGACGAGCCAGTGGGGAGCACCCGCCGGTCGACGGCCGACACGCCAGAGCACCACCTCGGCGCTTCGATCGAGGACGCCATGAGCGAGGATCTGGAGTAATGCACAATTTTTCGGAATTCCCCGGGCAGGGCGCATGACAGTCTGGTTCGTCATCCTCGTCCCCTTGGTGATCATGTTCTTCGCGCTGTTCATGGAACGCGTGGAGACCAGGCTGAAGCACGTCGCGGTGCAGGAGAACGAAGTCGAGGAGTTCCTCGAGCAGGCGCAGCCGAACGAGGTCAGGGCCCTCTACGGGCACGGCATCGGGCGCGCGCTCGAGCTGTTCCGGCTGCGCAGGCTGGGCGGGAAGGCGGCCAGGCTTCGCGCGCGGCGCGCGCGGAGTTAGGCTCCACGTTCGAGCGAGATCGTTCACGGCCCGCCCGCGCCTGCGGCGTGCCGACGAGCGATCTCGCGCGCACGACCTAGACTGACGCGAAAAGTGATCGACGACACGATCCTCGACCGATGAGGATCGCCGTCGTATCTCGATGAGGAGGCACCCGAGGTGGACGAAACCCTGGCCCGAGCGGGCATTTTCCAGGGTGTTGAGCCGGCAGCCGCCGAGGCGCTGGCACAGACCTTGGAATCCGTGGAGTTTCCTCGCGGGCATGTCATCTTCAACGAGGGTGAACCCGGCGACAAGCTTTACATCATCCAGTCCGGCAAGGTGAAGATCGGCCGCAAGTCGCCCGACGGCCGCGAGAACCTGCTGGGCATCTTCGGCCCGTCCGACATGTTCGGCGAACTGTCCATTTTCGACCCCGGCCCGCGGACGTCCAGCGCGACGACCGTGACCGAGGTCCGCGCGGTGACGATGGACCGCCCGGCGCTGCGGCAGTGGATCTCCACCCGCCCGGAGATCGCGGAGCAGTTACTGCGCGTGGTCGCCCGTAGGCTGCGCCGGACGAACAACATGGTCGCCGAGCTGATCTTCACCGACGTCCCCGGACGGGTGGCGCGTGCGCTGCTGCAGCTCGCGCAGCGTTTCGGCAGCCAGGAAGCCGGCCTGCTGCGGGTCACGCACGACCTGACGCAGGAGGAGATCGCCCAGTACGTCGGCGCTTCGCGCGAGACCGTGAACAAGGCTCTCGCCGACTTCGCGCACCGTGGCTGGCTGCGGCTCGAGGGCAAGAGCGTCCTGATCCTGGACCCGGAACGCCTGGCCCGCCGCGCCCGCTAGACCCCCGCTTCACACAACTGCCGCAAGTAGCCGACTACTTGCGGCAGTTGCGCGTTCAAGCACCGCATCCAGAGGACGAAACGCGCCTGACAAGGTGACCGGCGGACTGTCTTCCCGGAAGCGCGTCAGCGCGACGGGAAGACTTCACCCCGCGCGCCCTCTTTCGGGCCGAAGGCCCACGGAAACATTTTGTAGGGCGCCTTCACGCTGACGGAAGCATTTCGCCTGGCTGCGCCCTGCGAAATTTTTCCGTCAGCGCGCGGAGAAGACACAGCTCCGTCAGCGCGCGGGCAAACAAAGAGCCGGGCGCCACCCCCGACGTGGCGCACCGGCTCTTCGCTGTGCGCGGACCATCCCCCGACGATCCGCGCTCCCCGCCCTCCGGAACTAGGCCCCGACCCGAACGCCGGAGGGAGCTGGAGACTGCGTGTTTGTCGTACAACCATCCACGGCCGTCGGCCGTGGATTCAAGTTCTTTCACTCTCAAGGACGCCATCTGCGTCGATTTGTTGCCCCGAATGACCCAGATCCGACTGACTGTTACCCGATCGTGACGAACCTGGCGACTTCAAGGTGCGTAGTACCCGGAACCCGGAGGTGACAAACCTTACCGCCGCAGATCTGGTACTCGCGTACCAAAGTAGTTCATACTGGTACGCGTGTCCCAGTCTGTGTCCGCTTCCGCCGAGAGCCACCGCACCACCCTCGCCGACTACCAGGCCGCGCTGACCGCGCCCGGCTCCCGCGGGGCGGTCGTCGCGTCCCTGCTCGCCCGCCTGCCGATCGCGATGATCGGTATTTCCGCGCTGCTCTACGTCCAGCGCGAGACGGGCTCCTTCGCCTCGGCCGGACTGGTGTCGGCCGGGTCTTTGGTGGGCGTCTCCGTCGGCGCTGTCGTGCAGGGGCGGCTCATCGACCGCTTCGGGCCGACACGGCCGCTGCTGACCACCACGGTGCTCTTCGCGCTGGCGATGACCGGGCTGATCTTCGCGATCGAGGCGCACGCGCCGACACTCGTCCTGGTCCCGCTGGCCTTCGGCACCGGGATCACGGAACCGATGGTCGGCTCGGCCTCGCGAGCACTGTGGACACGCCTGCTGCCCGCCGGGCCGACGCGCAACGCCGCGTTCTCCTACGAGGCGATCAGCATGGAGGTCTTCTTCATCCTCGGTCCCGGGTTCGCCGGGCTGCTGATCGCCGCGCCGTGGGCGGGCACCGGCATCGTGGCCGGCGCGCTGACCATGATCGCGGGCGCGGTGCTGTTCGCGCTGAGCCCGACGGTGCGGGCCTGGGGACCGGCGCCGTCGTCGGGCGGCAAACTGCTCGGCGCGCTGGCCAGCCCCGGCATGCGCACGCTCGCGCTCGCCGCACTGGGCTTCGGGGCCGTGATCGGCTTCGTCGAGGTCGCCGTCCCGGCGGCCGCCGCCGAAGCGGGGAACACCTCCATCGGCGGGCTGCTGCTCTCGGCTTGGTCGGTGAGCTCGGTCGCGTTCGGTGTCGCGTACAGCCTGCGGCCGTGGCCGCGTCAGATGGGCCTGCGGCTGCCGGTGCTGCTGGCCGGGTTCGGCGCGCTGGTGGCGTTGCTCGCGCTGCCCGGGTCGCTCTGGGGCCTCGCGCTCGCCATGCTCGCCGCGGGCGCGCTCATCACCCCGCAGTCGACGACGCACTCGGCGGCCATCGAGATCGCCGCGCCGAAGGGTACGGCGGCCGAGGCGTTCGGCTGGGTGCTCACCGCGGTGACCCTCGGCCTCGCGTTCGGGCAATCGATCAGCGGTTACCTCGTCGAACACGCGGGGCACGAAGCGGCGTTCCTCGCCGCCGGCGCCGTCGGGTTCGTGCTCGCCGCGGTGGTGTGGCTGCTGCGCGGCACCTTCCGCCCGAAGCCGTCCGGAGCCGTCGCCGAAGCCCCCGAACTTGTCGGTGCCGCCCGCTAACTTGCGGGCATGGACCTGACTGCCGCCACCCGCTCCCTCTCGTCCGCCGTTTCCGCCGCCGCCCGGCTGCTCACGGCCCGCTCCGGCCTGCTCCTGCGCGCCGGGCGGGACGGCCTGACCATCGGCGGCAACGACAGCGAACGCGCCGTCCGCCTGACTTGTGACGCCGTCTCGCACGCCGACGGCGAGGTCGTCGTCCCCGCCGGTCCGCTCGCGGAAACCCTGCGCATGCTCGACGACGACATGGTGCGCCTGGTCGTCGAGGGTTCGCGGCTGGCCGTGCGGGTCGAAGGCGGCCGGTTCGCGCTGCCGCTGCTGAGCCGCGAACTCCGGCTCCCGGACATGCCGCCCAGGGTGTCCGAAGTGGACGGTTCCGCGCTGGCGACGGCGTTGCGGACGGTCGCGGGCACGGCGGCCAAGGACGACGCGCTGCCGATGTTCACCGGCGTCCGTGTGCAGAGCTTCAGCCGCGAGCTGCGACTGACGGCGTCCGACAGGTACCGCATGGCCGTGGCCACCCTGCCGCTGCGCGCCGAAGGCGAGCCTGTCGACGCGCTCGTCCCGGCGGGCCTGCTCGCCGAGACGGCGAAACAAGCGCGCGGCGTCGTCGGCCTGCACGGCGACGGGACCCGGTTCGGGCTGAGCTGGGCGGGCGTCGCCGTCACCACCGCCGTACTCGACGCGGGATTCCTGTCGGAGAAGCTGATCGAGTCGTCCACTGTGGACACGACGGTCGAGGTCGCCGCCGACGCGCTGGCCGCCGCCGTGCGCCGGGTGGGCGTCTACGCGGACGAGCGCCGGGTGCTGACGCTGGAGGTCGGCGACTCGCAGCTGCGGCTGGCCAGTTCCAAGCAGGACACCGGGGAGGCCGAAGAGACCCTGAAGGCCGAGGTGTCCGGCGGCCGGACGTCGCCCTCGTTCCAGGCGCGCTACCTGCTGGACGCGCTGCAGGGATTCGCCGGGGACCGGGTACGGCTCGACATCCAGCCCGGGATGCGGGCCTGCGTCATCCGCGCGGTGGAGCCGGGCGACGTCGAGCTGACCTACTACGTGATGCCGATGCTTCCGCGCTGACACCGGTCTCGTGAGTGGTGAGGTCGGTTATTGAGGGGTAAGGCAAACCTGGCGTGGTTGTGGATGGTGTCGGTGACTCTGCGCGACACCGGGCCGGTGGCGCCGATTGTGTGGATTTTGGTGCGTTGGATGATGCTGTTGGTTTATTCGGGGTGGTGGCGTCTACGCTGGTCAGGGTCTTGTGATGATCGCGGATCTGTGGAGTGTGGCTG